>NZ_LT629751.1:2237222-2537777 GCF_900104805.1 Pseudomonas oryzae
CTCCGCCAGCTCCTTGGCTCGCGCCTGGGCCTGCTCGGCCTCCTTCTGCGCCGAGATGTCGATCAGCGAGCCGACCAGCCCGGCTACCTGGCCATCGCTGCTTCGGTAGCTGGCCAGGTTGTAGATCAGCGGATGCATGCACTGATCGGCCAGCGGCAGATAAACCTCCGCCGAAAAGACCCCGCCCTCGCGCAGGATGCGCTCGTTGGCCTGCTGAAAGAACAGACGATCTGAGGCCGGCAACTTGAAGAAATCCTGCACGGACTTGCCGATCAGCGCCTCGCGGTCGATCCGGAAGACGTCGACGAAGGCCTGATTGAAGCCCAGGTAGCGCCCCTCGACGTCCTTGAAGAACACCGGATAAGGCAGGGTGTCGAGCAGCACGCGCTGGAACTCCAGCTGGTCGGCGATGGCCTGCTCGAACTGCTTGCGCTGACTAAGGTCGCGCAGGGTCGCGCAGGCACAGGGCTTGCGCCCGGGCAGCGGCGGCAAGCGGGTCAGGCCGAGCTCGACCGGGAACTCGCGGCCGCTGCGGTCCACCCCGCGGAAGTCGCCACGCATGCTGCCCATAGGCCGGCTGCCATCCTCGCCCATGAAGCGCGCCCGCATCTGCGCATGCTGCAGGCGCACATTCTCCGGCACCAGAGCGTCGACGCAGGTGCCGATCAGCGTACCGGGCTGATGGCCGAACAGCTCGTGGGCCTTGGGATTGGCGATCAGGATCCGTCCGTCGGTATCGACGATGAGCATGCCGTCCGGGGAGAACTCGATGATCTGCCGATACCAGGCTTCGGCCTGGCTGCTCTGTACACGCTGGGCATCCAGCTCGACCAGGGTGTTCTGGAAGCTGCGCAAGGCACGGCTGAGATCGCCGATTTCCGACGGCTCGTCGGCATGCGGATAACTGAGATCACGCCGGCCGGCCAGCAACGCGCGGGTCTTGCCGGTCAGTGCAGTCAGCGGCTGCAGGACGCGGCGATGGTAGAAACGGCGCAGCACCAGCGCGACCAGCAGCAGACTCAGCAGCATCAGCACCTGGGTCAGCCCCACGGCCAGGTTAACCCGGTAGTCGAGCGCCTCGATCCTGGCCTCGTAGCCCGCGTGGACCAGTACGTCCAGCTGCCGCAGGGGGTCCTGGAGCGCCTCCTTCGCCGCCCGATGGTCGGCGCCGAACAGCAGCCCGATCGCCTGCTGGCGATCCCCGGCATTGACGAAGGCGAGCGCGCCCAGCTCCAGGGCGAGCAGGTCATCCGCGCTGCGCATGGCCTCCAGCATCAGCGCTTTCTGCCGGTCGTCCAGCGCCAGGGCGAAGAATCGTTCGGCTGCCTTGTCCCGCGAGCGCAGCCTGTCCCGCTCGGTGATGAAGGCCTGCTGGTATCGCTCCTCGCCGCTCACCACATAACTCAGCGCGGCCAGGGTCAGTGCCTGGGAGCCCAGTTGCAGCTCGTTGAGAGCATCGCTGGCATGGTGCTGGGCGCCGACGGTATTGCGACGCTCGATGGCCAGCAGCGCGGTCAGCATGATGCTGACGCAGGCCAGGGAAAGCAGGCCGACCACCAGGAAGGTGACCCGGTTGCTGAAATTGCCAAGCTTCATGAGATAGATGCTCCCTATCCTGGGATGGCGGCCGCGCCTGGCACGGTACGAATGTGCGAATGCGCCCTCAGCGCCCGGCGCGTCGACTCATGAACGCCAGCCGCTCGAGCAGCATCACGTCCTGTTCGTTCTTCACCAGCGCGCCGGCCAGCGGCGGGATGGCCTTGCTCGGGTCGCGCTCGCGCAGCACCGCCTCGCCGATCTGGTCGGCCATCAGCAGCTTGAGCCAGTCGACCAGCTCGGAGGTGGACGGCTTCTTCTTCAGCCCCGGCACCTTGCGGATGTCGAAGAAGATCTCCAGCGCCTCCTGCACCAGCTCCTGGCGGATGCCCGGGAAGTGCACGTCGACGATGCGCTGCAGGGTGGCGCGGTCGGGGAAGGCGATGTAGTGGAAGAAGCAGCGGCGCAGGAAGGCGTCGGGCAGCTCCTTCTCGTTGTTGGAAGTGATGATGATGATCGGCCGCTGCGCCGCCCTGATGGTTTCGCCGGTCTCGTAGACGAAGAACTCCATGCGGTCGAGTTCCTGCAGCAGGTCGTTGGGGAACTCGATGTCGGCCTTGTCGATCTCGTCGATCAGCAGCACCACCCGCTCGCCGGCCTCGAAGGCCTCCCACAGCTTGCCCTTGCGGATGTAGTTGCGCACGTCGTGAACCTTGTCGACGCCCAGCTGCGAGTCGCGCAGGCGGCTGACCGCGTCGTACTCGTAGAGGCCCTGGTGGGCCTTGGTGGTCGACTTGATGTGCCAGGTGATCAGCCGGGTGCCCAGCGCCTCGGCCAGCTGCTCGGCGAGCAGGGTCTTGCCGGTGCCCGGCTCGCCCTTGACCAGCAGCGGGCGCTGCAGGGTGATGGCGGCGTTGACCGCGAGCTTGAGATCGTCGGTGGCGACGTAGGAAGCGGTACCCTCGAACTTCATCGGAAGCAATCCTTGGACGAACTGGCGGAGCCGGCCCTGCCGGCGACAGATGTCCGACTATAGCGCGGCACCCGAGCCGGCGGAATCGCCGGTGCTGGACGCTCCCACGCCGACGGCATAGGCTGTCGCGGTTCAGCTTTTCATCGGAGGAGAAGGCCCGACATGAGCCGCATCTACGCAGACAACGCCCAAGCCATCGGCAACACGCCGCTGATCCGCATCAACCGTCTCGGCCCGCAGGGCGTGACCATCCTGGCCAAGAACGAGGGCCGCAACCCGGCCTACTCGGTCAAGTGCCGGATCGGCGCCAGCATGATATGGGACGCCGAACAGAGCGGCCGACTCAAGCCGGGCATGACCATCGTCGAGCCTACCTCCGGCAATACCGGCATCGGCCTCGCCTTCGTCGCTGCGGCCAAGGGCTACAAGCTGATCCTGACCATGCCGGCTTCGATGAGCCTGGAGCGGCGCAAGGTGCTCAAGGCGCTCGGCGCCGAACTGGTGCTCACCGAGCCGGCCAAGGGCATGAAGGGCGCCATCGACAAGGCCGGCGAGCTCGCCGCCTCCGATCCGCAGCAGTACCTGCTGCTGCAGCAGTTCGAGAACCCGGCCAACCCGGCGATCCACGAGCAGACCACCGGCCCGGAAATCTGGAACGACACCGACGGAGCCATCGACGTGCTGGTCGCCGGCGTCGGCACCGGCGGCACCATCACCGGCGTGTCGCGCTACATCAAGAACACCATGGGCAAGCCGATCCTCTCGGTGGCGGTGGAGCCGGCCGGCTCGCCTGTGATCAGCCAGACCCTGGCCGGCCAGGAGGTCAAGCCCAGCCCGCACAAGATCCAGGGCATCGGTGCCGGCTTCGTGCCGAAGAACCTCGACCTGTCGCTGGTCGACCGTGTGGAGACGGTCAATGACGACGAGGCCAAGGAAATGGCCCTGCGCCTGATGCGCGAGGAAGGCATCCTCTGCGGCATCTCCTGCGGCGCCGCCATGGCCGCCGCGGTGCGCATCGCCCAGGAGCCGGCGATGCAGGGCAAGACCATCGTGGTGATCCTCCCCGACTCCGGCGAGCGCTACCTGTCGAGCATGCTGTTCGACGGCCTGTTCGGCGAGCAGGAGTTGCAGCAGTAAATCCGGGAGTGCCGGCGGCGGACGCCGGCACTTCCCCCGCAGCCACGCGACTGGCTGTCCCGCCCCCAAACGTCAGCATCCATCGGCCTGCCGGTGCCAGCGCAAGCCGGCTCGTTCCCGCCCGCCGAAGTCGCTTCGCAAGGCGCCGGAAATGGCGGCCATGAGCGCAAATGAATTTTTCCGGACTCGACAAAAAATTGTTTGCCATGCCGAAGAGGAACGGGCAAAGTGAAGTCGTTGGTCAAGGCGGAATACGTCAGCTGTAAACGCACTGAATCAGTACGTCAGTCCGTCATTCTCGATGTCTTGATTCCACACCCATGGACTTCGGTCCAGCAACAAATCAACACCAAGGAATTGCACGAAATGGCAACTGGCACTGTTAAGTGGTTCAACGACACCAAAGGCTTCGGTTTCATCAAGCCGGACGATGGTGGTGACGACCTGTTCGCCCACTTCTCGGAAATTCGCGTTCAGGGCTTCAAGACCCTGGCCGAGAACCAGAAAGTGTCCTTCGAAGTGACCACTGGTCCGAAGGGCAAGCAAGCCTCCAACATCCAGGTCATCGGCTGATCGCTGATCTGAATGTAAAAACCCGGCTCGCGAGCCGGGTTTTTTATTTCCGCACCATATGAACGTTCACGTTCAATCGGCCAGCCGACCGCGCGCCAGCAATTCGCCGCTGCGCCACAGCTTCCACTCCCCCGCCTGGTAGCGACTCCACGCCTCATTGGCGGTCAGCGGTTCGGTGGCGATCACCGTCACCACGTCATCCGGTGTGGTTTCCGCCTGGAAGTCCACCACCACGTCGGCATCCTTGAGCTGCGCCGGTCCGAAGGGCGCGCGCCGGGTGATATGCGCCAGCTTGCTCGAGCAGAAGCTGAACAACCAGTCGCCGTCGCTGAGCAGGGCGTTGAACACGCCGAGCCGACGATATTCGCCGCAGGCCGCCACCAGGGTCGGCAGCAGTTGCTCGACCTCCACCGGCTCCGGAAAGGCCAGACGCACACGATTGAGCAGGTCGCAGAAGGCCGCCTCGCTGTCGGTATCGCCCACCGGGCGATAGAAGCCCGGCGCCGGGGCGAAACCGGCGAGCTGGCCGTTGTGGGCGAAGCACCAGTTGCGCCCCCACAGCTCACGCACGAACGGGTGGGTATTGGCCAATCCGACGCGGCCGACATTGGCCTGGCGGATATGGCCGATCACCACTTCGCTCTTGATCGGATAGCGCTGGACCAGCCGCGCCACCTCGGACTCGCTGCTCGCCTGCGGATCCTGGAACAGGCGCAGGCCACGCCCCTCGTAGAAGGCGATCCCCCAGCCGTCGCGGTGCGGGCCGGTGCGGCCGCCACGCTGCATCAGACCGGTGAAGCTGAAGACGATGTCGGTCGGAACATTGGCACTCATGCCCAGCAATTCGCACATGACGACTCCTCGCGGACGACCGCTTCAGGCCCGCGGCTCGATACGCCCGTCGCCGAGCACCCGGTTCTCCAGCAATTCACTCATGGTCGGCTCGCGCTCGGCATCGGCCAGCGCCCGGCGCTGCCTGAGCCGGCGCTCCAGCGGCCAACGCAGGGCGACGAACAGAAAATACAGGACGAACGCGACCATGCCGAAGGTGGCCAGATCGGTCACCGCGCGCCAGACATTGCTGCCGACCTTGAACAGCAGATCGAGTGCGGTGATGGCTATCGCCGGGGCATACAGGTCGCGCGTCGGGTCGACCAGGGTCGGGGTGAACAGCAGCACGGCGATCACCACGCGCAGCGGCTCACGCAGCCAGCGCCACAGGCAGCCAGAGATGCGCCAACCGACCAGCAGACAGCCGAGCGCGGCAACGGCATAGGCGGACCAGGCGAGGAGGTAATCTTGTTCGGTCATCGGTGCATGGCAACGGCAGAATGAGGGCGCTTATGATAGCGGCTTTTCCCCGAAGCCGCGCACAAGGTCAGCCGATGCCCACCACCCCGCCCATTGCCCGTCGCCAGGACGGTGCCGATCCCTACGCCTGGCTGGAGCAGCGCGACAGCGCCGAGGTGCTCGATTACCTGCACGCCGAAAACGCCTGGCTGGAGGCGCAACTGGCGCCCCAGACCGAGCTGCGCGAGCAACTGTTCGAGGAAATCCGCGCGCGCATCCGCGAGACCGACCTGTCGCTGCCCACCCCCTGGGGACCCTGGCTGTACTACCAGCGCACCACGGCCGGCGAGGAGTACCCACGCCACTACCGCTGCCCGCGCCCGAGCGACGGCTCGCTGGTCGTCGATGCAAGCGCCGAGCAGCTGCTGCTCGACCCCAACGCCCTCGCCGGCGACGGCTACCTGGCGATCGGCGCCTTCAGCATCAGCCCGGACCACAGCCGCCTGGCCTACAGTCTGGATACCCAGGGCGACGAGATCTACCAGCTGTACGTCAAGGATCTCGCCAGCGGCGACATCACCGCCCTGCCCTTCGCCGACTGCGACGGCAGCATGACCTGGGCCAACGACAGCCGCACGCTGTTCTTCGGCGAGCTGGACGACACCCACCGCCCCCACAAGCTGTACCGCCACCGTCTCGGCGAGGACGGCGCCGAGCTGGTGTTCGAGGAGCGCGACGGACGCTTCTTCCTCGGCTGTCACCGCGCGAGCTCCGAGCGCCAGCTGATCCTGCTGCTGGCCAGCAAGACCACCAGTGAGGCCTGGGTGCTCGACGCCGAGCAACCGCACGGCGAGTTCCACTGCCTGGCTCCGCGCGAGGAGGGTCACGAGTACTATCCCGACCACGGCCAGGTCGACGACCAGTGGTGCTGGGTGATCCGCAGCAACCAGAGCGGCATCAACTTCGCCCTCTACCGCGCCGAGGAAAGCACGCCGACCCGCGCGCACTGGCAGGAGCTGGTGGCCCACCGCAGCGAGCTGATGCTCGAGGAGGTCAGCCTGAACGCCGGCGCCCTCACCCTCGGCCTGCGCGACAACGGCCTGCCGGTGATCGAGGTACTGCCACGCGGCGCGGCGCCCTACCGGGTGCAGCTGCCGGACGCGGCCTACAGCCTGCACGTCTACGACCACCTGGAGTTCGACAGCCCGGTGATCCGCCTGCGCTACGAGGCGCTCAACCGTCCGGCGCAGATCCGCCAGCTGGAGCTGGCCACGGGCGCGCAGACGGTGCTCAAGCAGACCCCGGTGGAAGGCCCGTTCGACGCCGACGCCTACGAGAGCCGGCGCATCTGGGCCACCGCCCCCGACGGCACCCGGGTGCCGCTCAGCCTGGTCGGCCGGCGCGAGGTGCTCGCTAGCGGTCGCCCGGCGCCGCTGTACCTGTATGGATACGGCGCCTATGGCGAGAGCCTCGATCCGTGGTTCTCCCACGCCCGGCTGTCCCTGCTGGAACGCGGCTTCCTGTTCGCCATCGCCCACGTGCGCGGCGGCGGCGAGCTGGGCGAGGCCTGGTATCAGGCGGGCAAGCTCGCGCACAAGCAGAACACCTTCGGCGACTTCATCGCCTGCGCCGAACAGTTGATCGCCGACGGCCATACCACGCCCGGACAGCTGGCGATCAGCGGCGGCAGCGCCGGTGGCCTGTTGATCGGCGCGGTACTCAACCAGCGCCCCGAACTGTTCGCCGCCGCCATCGCCGAGGTGCCCTTCGTCGACATCCTCAATACCATGCAGAATCCCGAGCTGCCGCTGACGGTGACCGAATACGACGAGTGGGGCGATCCGGGCGAGCCGGAGGTGTATGCGCGGATCCGGGCCTACGCCCCCTATGAGAACGTGACCGCCCAGGCCTATCCGGCGATCCTCGCCGTGGCCGGCTATCACGACAGCCGTGTGCAGTACTGGGAGGCAGCCAAGTGGGTGGCCAGGCTGCGGGCAAGCAAGACCGACGACCGCCTGCTGCTGCTGAAGACCGAGTTCGATGCCGGCCACGGCGGCATGAGCGGCCGCTATCAGGCACTCAAGGACGCGGCGCTGGAGTACGCCTTCCTGCTCAAGGTGCTGGGCCTGGCCTGAGCAAGCACCATCGCGGGACTGGCGCGCCTTCCGGCGCGCCACGCCGCGAGCGGCCGGACGATCACATCATGTGGTTCTTGCGGAACTGCTGGATGGTCGCCTCCGGACGGCCCTCCTCCTTCTGCAGACCGTAGATCACCGTCATTCCCTCCGGACCGCCGCCGATGTCGGTGTAGCGGAAGATCGGCTCACCCAGCTTGAGGGTGTCCAGCATGTCGCCGTAGCGCTTGAACACGAAGATCTTGCCCTCCTGACGCACCTCGCCATAAAACGGCGCAGCCGGCGGCTGGGCGACCTTGAGGAAGCGATAGGCGGAGATCTTCTCCAGCGGCTTGCCTGCGTCCTCGGCGCGCAGGGCGAGAATCAGCTCCTGCCCTGCCGGATCCTTCTCCTCGAGGGTGCGCATGAGCGGAGCCTTGCCGGTGGCGAGGAAATCCTTGAACACCTGATAGTCGTCGAAGACGAACACCTGGGTATCGGTGCGCACCTGATACCAGTCCTCATTGTTGAGCGGCTCCTGCTTGGCGACCGGCACCGGGGCGGCGCAGGCGGTGAGGGCAGCAGCCAGAACGGCGAGGGACAGCGGCTTGAGAAGGGACATGACAACTCCTGTTGGCGATTATGCTGGGCAGGCACGTTGCCGCAACTCCATGACCGGAGGATGACCGGTCGATGGCAAGCGGATGACAGTGCGCCACAGCGGCCTCTTCATGCCGCAGGAACGAAAAAGGGCGCCCGCAGGCGCCCTCTTCCCGGCTCGACCCGATAGCGATCAGGACAGCTCGCGCGCCATGACCTCGGCGCTGTGCGCGACACCATAGCGGCGCCGCGAATAGACATACAGCCCCAGGCCGATACCCATCCAGGCGACGAACAGCGCCCACTCCACCGGCACCAGCGCCGACGGACTGAACGGCATGTACATGGCCGCCATGACCAGGCTGAGCAGAACCGCGACCACACCGATCAGCATGCCGGAACGCACCTTGAACGGGCGCGGCATGTTCGGCTCGCGCACGCGCAGCACCACGAAGGACAGGGCGACGAACAGGTAGGCGATGACGATGGCCAGGCTGCCGGCGTCGACGAACCACACCAGCGCCTTGCGTCCCAGCAGCGGCGCGGCGGTGCTGAGCATGCCGATCAGCAGGATGGCGTTGGTCGGCGTCTTGTAGCGCGGATGCAGCTTGGCCAGGAAGGCCGGCAGCATGCCGGCGTGCGCCAGCGCGTAGATGGCCCGGCTGCCGCCGATGTAGAAGGCGTTCCAGCTGGTGACGATACCGGCGACACCGGCGAGGATCATCAGCTTGGCCGCCCAGGGGGCACCATAGATGGACTGCATGGCCTGCGGCACGGTCAGCACGTCGGCGCTGATGGCACTGGCCGGAATCGCCAGGCTGACACCGAGGATGATCAGCGAGTAGAACGCCACGGCCATCAGCACCGAGAAGATCAGCATCTTGCCGATCTCGCGCGGTGGCAGGTTGACCTCCTCGGCCGCCTGCGGGATCACGTCGAAACCGACGAACATGAACGGCACCATCATCAGCACGGTGATGATCCCGGCACTGCCGCTGACCAGCAGCGGGTCCATGTTGCCGGTCTCACCCTCGAACAGTGCCCCGGTGATGAACATCACGCCGACGGCGAGGATCAGCACGGTCACCACCTTCTGGATCAGCGACGCGGTCTGCACCCCGAAATAGTTGACCGCCGTCATCATGATCGAGCCGAGCATGCCGACCGCCACCCACGACGCCATCACATCCCAGCCGGCCACGGTCCACAGGTAGCCCACCTGATACCCCGGGATCAGGTTGTCGATCACGGTCGGCAGGGCCACCGCCTCGAAAGCCACCACCGAGACGTAGCCCAGCACGATGGCCCAGGTACACACGAAGGACGCGAAGTGGCCGAGCGCACGGTAGCTGTAGAC
Source organism: Pseudomonas oryzae (assembly GCF_900104805.1). Classification (NCBI taxonomy): domain Bacteria; kingdom Pseudomonadati; phylum Pseudomonadota; class Gammaproteobacteria; order Pseudomonadales; family Pseudomonadaceae; genus Pseudomonas; species Pseudomonas oryzae. The sequence goes on from NZ_LT629751.1 coordinate 2,246,803, forward strand.
GTGTTCGCCGCCCGACTGCGGCATGGCAGCCGCCAGCTCGGCGTAGGTCAGGCCGATCAGCACGATGGCCAGACCGCCGAGGAGGAAGGCGAGGATCGAGCCCAGACTGCCGGCGGACTGGATCCAGCTGCCGGTCAGGACGATCCAGCCCCAGCCGATCATCGCACCGAACGACAGGGCCAGGACCTCTTTGCGCCCTAGCACGCGGGCAAAGCTGGTTTGGGAAGATGGGACGCTCATTGTTTTTGGTTACCTCTACCGATAGGCGTTGCATTAATCGAACGTCAAATTAAATGCACGAAGCGTTCCACATCCCAAACATGGCTGTAAAAAAATTCATTACACCCCAAGAGACGGCCAAACTGCGCACTGCCGCCCCATGAACATGGAAAAACCACCAAAAACAGCTACATAAAACCATGCAGCGGGCGCACCCGCCTGTTACCGGCAGTGACATGGCCGTGCGAAATTCCTACACACACGAACGAAATTTCACACAAACAGAAACACGGCCGCACAAAACCGTTCGATTAATCGCACAAATTTTGTGCGCAAACACAAAAAAGGCCCTGTGCCGGAGCACAGAGCCTGTTTGAAATGCTCAACAAACAGACGTTCAGCGAAGCAGGCGGGTATCCAGCACGGTCGACGGGCCGGCCAGGACATTCTCGCTGATCTGCACGAAATCCTCGGTGCTGGCCTTCTTCAGGCGCATCAGTCCGCGAGTCACATCGTCCAGCGAGCGCTCGCCTGCAGAAGCCTTGCGGATCTCGGCATCCAGGTCCTGCAACAGCAGCACGGCCCGCGCCGTCACGGCACCCGAAGCCCGTTCGCCACGCAGGCTGGTGACCTTGCGGCTCCAGCGGGCGAGCTGTTCGCGGATCTTCTCGTAGCGCTCCTCACTCAGGCCGCCGGCACGCCGCATCAGCTCGATGGCGTAGTACTCGGCCAACCCTTCGGTGATCCAGTCGCTGCGATCGGTGTCACTGATTCGACTGAACACGTGGACCAGCTCGTGCACCAGTGAACTGGTGCCGTTCTCGCTGACCAGCGGCCGGTCGCTGTGCATGAACAGCGAATTTCCCGCGGACAGTCCGCCACGCCACATCGGCTCGCCAGCCCCGACGATCAGCAGCTTCCCGGGCTCGCGCGGAAACACCGCCTGTGCATGCGGCCAGACGAAGGTCAGCAGGGTGAGGATGTCCATCCGCCGCAGTCGCTCGCCCACCGGCGCAGCCACCGCCACTTCGGTCTTGCCCAGGGTGGTGCGCCGCACGCCCAGCTTGCCGGCGAGGATCCAGCCGGTGGGGCGGTCGAACAGCCGCTCGGGATTGTCGATGCGGAAACGGTTCTTGCCGATACGCGGCCAGCCGGTTTCGACGCTCTTCCAGCCTTCGGGCAACTCGAACTGCAGGCGGCTGACCAGCACGACCCCATCGTCCAGACTGACCCGGGCAGACGGCACCAGATCATCGCCGCGCAGGAGCGCCCAGTCCGGAGTCATGCGCGCATCGAAGCGACCATTGTCACGCGCATGACTGATCTTCACCCGATAGCTCAACCGCGCCTTGCCGGCCTGTGGCCGCCAGACGCCACGCCCGGGAGCGTCCTGCTGCCACTCGCCCTCGGCCTTGAAGTCGCTGTAGGCGCCCTCGTCCCCGAGGAGGAAGTCGAAGAACCTGACCGCCTCGCCCTGCTCCAGGGTCAGGCTGACCTCGGCCTGGTCGCGGTCCGGCAGAAAGCGCACCTGATAGTCCAGATCGACCCGCTGCGCCGCCGCCAGCGGCGCCGCCAGAGCGAAGAGCAGCACTGCCCAGCAGGCTTTCAAACCTTGCAACATCTCAGAATCTCCTTATGCCGGGAAATTTGATTCCGCGCACCCAGGCAGGTTCAACCGGCACGAAAAATCAGATGGTCCTCCCAATCGTCCTCGGCGACGCTGGTTTCGCTGAGCATGCGTCCGGCCTGGGAAATGCGTGCCTCATGCACCGCCTGCGGGTCACCACAGACCAGATGGTGCCAGGGCAGCAGATCCTTGCGCTCGGCGACCAGCCGGTAGGCGCAGGTCGGCGGCAGCCAGCGGAACTGGTCGGCCTGCTCCGGGGTGAGCTGGACACAGTCGGGAACATGACGCTTGCGCTCGGCATAGTTGCTGCAGCGGCAGGTCTGCAGATCGAGGAGTTTGCAGGCGATGCGCGTGTAATAGACGCTACCGTCCTCATCGTCCTCGAGCTTCTGCAGGCAGCACAGGCCACAGCCATCGCAGAGCGACTCCCACTCCTCGCGATCGAGCTGGTCGAGTGTCTTGCGGATCCAGAAGGGTTCGGTTTTGGCGGCCATGGCGGGTCTCCGGACAGGGGGCGGCAGTCTAGCCGCAGGTCCGCATGGGGCCAAGTGTGGAGGCGACCGGCTGGTGCCTCACCAAGGCGCGGCGGATCAGTGGTACTGATCCGCCGCCGCCAGCTTACTTGCCCATTCGGGCACGCTGTTCCTTCAGTTGCTTGAGCATCGCCTCGACATGCAGGATGCGCTGATCCAGTTGCTCGGCCGTGAGCGAGCCAGCCATCGGCCCCATACCCGGCCCCATCGTGCCCATCCCAGGCCCCATGCCCTGGTCGTGCATCATCCCCGGCCCCATGCCAGCCCCCATCATGCCCATCGGGCAGGTGCCCATGGCCATGTGGTTTTCCTGCATCAGCTGCCAGTGCTGCTCCATCAGCTTCTGGCGCTCTTCCGGGGTGTTTGCCGCGCCCATGGCCAGGCATTGCTGCTGCATGAGTCCGCAGCGCTGCTGCCAGTCACCTGCCGCCGCGGTACCCGGCGCCGATGGCGCCGGCGGCTGCTGCGCACAAGCCACCAGCCCTACCACCAGCCCGCCCGCCAGCAACGAGCGCACGAATCTGCCGTAAGTGTTCATCCGCAACCCCTCTTGATCCCAACCAGGAGCCTCGAGCATAAGCAGGAAAACACGCGGCGCTTTGATTCCAGTCAGCTTGCCTGCCGGCAACCCGCCTCGCGCCGGCGGCGCGCAGGCAGTCGGCCAGCCTCAGACCGGGTCGTTGCGCCGCAGCAGTTCCTCGGGCAGATGCTCGATGTACTCCTCCTCGGGCGGCGGCATCTGCAGGTGATAGCCCTGCGTCTCGATGTTCTCCAGCACCTTGGCGGCATCCTCGCGGGCCAGCTTGCGTTCGGGGGTGAGCAGCATGTCGAACACGTGCTGCGGCGCGCCGAAGGCGCTGAGCAGGCCTTCCGGCACACGCCCCAGCGCCTCGCGCTTGTCGACGTAGAGATACATCTCGCGCTTGCGCGGACTCTTGTAGATGGAGCAGATACGTTTCATCGTTGACCTCAAGCCAGGGTGTCGAGCAGGGCCTGTCCCATCAGGGTACGGCGCCAGCCACGCAGGGAATCCGGAAGGACGTAGGGGCCGTCGGGGTAGCCGGTTTTCAACAGGGCCTCGAGCACCTTCTTGCGCAGCATCAGCTCGGGGACGATCTGCAGGCGCTCGGCTTCGCGCTGCCCCACCGCACGCAGCTTCTTCAGCAGCGGCGATACCTCGAGCGGCAGCGGCTCGGCAAGCTGCTGCGGCCACTGCTCGGCGGGCAGGGCCGCGGCCTCGGCGATCAGGCGCAGGATGATTTCGCCATCCTGACGCACGGTACGCGGATGCATGTCCTCGATGCGCGCAAGGCTCGCGGCGTCTCGCGGCTGGGTGCGTGCCAGCGGCCACAGCGAGCGTTCCCGCAGGATGCGGTTGCGCGGCTGGTCGCGCCGGCGGGCCTGCTCCTCGCGCCAGGCACAGAGCGCACGCAGCACGGCCAGTTGCTGGGGATTGAGCCGCCAGGCCAGCTTGACCTCGCGCCAGGCCTCCTGCGGATCGACCTCGACGCCCTGGGCAGCCACCAGCTCCGCGCCATCCTCCAGCAACCAGGCGCGCTTCTCCTCGCCCAGCCGAGCCTCCAGCTCGCGGTATACCTCGCACAGATGCTGCACATCTTCAGCCGCGTAGCGCACCTGCATATCGCTGAGCGGGCGCACCAGCCAGTCGGAACGGGTTTCGTCCTTCGGCAGCTCGATGCCGAGCAGCTCCTTGACCAGCCGGGAGTAGCCCATCGAAAAGCCGATGTTGAGATAACCGGCCGCCATCTGGGTATCGTACAGCGGCTGCGGCAGGCTGCCGGTCAGGCGACGGAATACTTCCAGATCCTCGCTGCAGGAGTGCAGCACCTTGACCACGCCCCGGTCCTCCAGCAGGGCCGCGAACGGCGCCCAGTCCCGAATGCGCAGCGGATCGATCAGCCACACCGACTCGCCGTCGCCGACCTGAACCAGAGCCGCAATCGGGTAGAAGGTATCGACCCGCATGAATTCGGTATCCAGGGCGACGAACGGCCTGGTCCGCCACTCGCGGCAGCAAGCCGCCAGGGTCGCGTCGTCCAGTATCCAGCGGATATCGATAGCGGGCACGGGGATCTCCTGTAAAAGCGCACAGTATACCGCGACACAGCGCGTCATCGCGCGCACCTGCGCCCTGCGCAGCAGGTTCGGCACAGGTTAAGCTGTGTCGGTTCGCGGGCCGGATGCCCGTCTCAACTCTACGCCCGGAGTCGCTTCAGATGTCGCTCGCCAACCTGATCAGCCCGCATGACCTGGCCCAGCTCCTCGACCAGCCCGACCTGGTCATCCTCGATTGCCGCTTCGCCCTGGAAGACACCGCTTATGGCAACCGCGCCTATGTTGCCGGCCACCTGCCCGGCGCCCGTTTTGCCGATCTCGAGCGCGACCTGTCCGCGCCGGTAATTCCGGGCCAGACCGGGCGCCACCCACTGCCGAGCGCGGCGGATCTGGCACAGCGACTACGCGAGTGGGGTGTGAACGACGACAGCCGGATCGTGCTGTACGACGATGGCCCCGGGGCCTTTGCAGCGCGGGCCTGGTGGCTGCTGATATGGCTGGGCAAGCACGAGGGCATCTACCTGCTGGATGGCGGGCTAAATGCCTGGCAGTCCGCTGGACTGCCATTGCAGCAGGAGGCGCCGGAGCCGATCGCGGGCAACTTCCGGGGAACCCCGAACGACGGGCTGGTCGCCGAGGCGGCGGAGCTGATGCAGCGCCTGGCGGATCCGCAGCTGACCCTGCTGGATGCCCGCGGCCTGCCGCGCTTTCGTGGCGAGATCGAGCCGATCGACCCGGTAGCGGGCCACATACCGGGAGCGCACTGCGCGCCCTTCATCGACAACCTGGGCGACGACGGCCGCTTCCTGCCGGCTGCACGCCTGCAGCAGCGCTTTGCCCGGCTGATCGGCAATCGTCCACCGCAGCACATCGTCGCCTACTGCGGATCCGGCGTGACAGCCTGCCACAACCTGTTCGCTCTGTGCCTGGCAGGGTATCCCCTGGCGCGCCTGTATGCCGGCTCGTGGAGCGAATGGATTACCGATCCGCACCGACCGGTGGTGAAGGAGTGCTGAAGATAGGGGACGCCGGCACAAAGTTGCAGCGTGATGGAAAGGGCGACTTGGCGGGAAGCGCGGAATGGGTTGTGGAAATAAAGAAAGGCGGGTTTCCCCGCCTATTCTTTATCCCTCATCACCGTCCTGGTGAACCGCATCCTGCAGTGTCCTAACCGGCTTCCATGCCGGCTGCGATCATCCGTGAGCGCAAGTTGATGATACTTCACCCCACGTTACCTGCAAGCAGCCACAGACCGCCACCAGCCAGCTGAGCAGCCGCCTCAACAAACACAAAATCCCTTTAAAAACATACACTTAAAAATAGACATAGACTATGAATGGGTATAATCCGCCGCCGCTTTTCGCCTCCGACTTACACGCCCTGTAAGCCCAAGCCTACATGAACACCAGCCAAACGCCCCGAATGTGTCAACCCAGCTGAACAGCAATCACCTCCGCATGTTCATATCTGCAACGGACGCGTCCCCGGAGATGCAGCCCACGGCCAAAGACACCTTGCCGGCAGATATCGCCCCGTCCCCCAGCTCCTCCCCCAGAAAAGCAAAACCCCGAACGAGTCGGGGTATTTGCGGGGAACTGCATTCCATGCCTGGGCAGCCTGATCCGCCGCGCTTGCTATACGGGGTTGCTCCCTACCTCACCGGCGACCTCACTGAAACAGCGCGTCACTCGACAGGCCATTGCTCTCCAGGATCTCGCGCAGGCGCTTGAGCGCCTCGACCTGGATCTGCCGCACGCGTTCGCGGGTCAAACCGATCTCCCGCCCTACTTCCTCCAGCGTGCTGCTTTCATGGCCACGCAGGCCGAAGCGACGGATCACCACCTCCCGCTGCTTTTCGGTGAGATCGGAGAGCCACATGTCGATGCTCTGGCCGAGATCCTCGTCCTGCAGCAGTTCGCAGGGATCGGTCGGATGGTCGTCGGTCAGGGTATCGAGCAGTGTCTTGTCCGAATCGGGTCCGAGGGCCACATCGACCGACGTCACGCGCTCATTCAAGCCGAGCATCCGCTTTACCTCGGTGACCGGCTTCTCGAGCAGCAGGGCGACCTCTTCGGCCGTCGGCTCATGGTCGAGCTTCTGGGTCAGCTCGCGCGCGGCGCGCAGATAGACGTTGAGTTCCTTGACGACATGGATCGGCAGACGGATGGTGCGCGTCTGGTTCATGATCGCCCGCTCGATGGTCTGGCGGATCCACCAGGTCGCATAGGTAGAGAAACGGAAGCCGCGCTCGGGGTCGAACTTCTCGACGGCGCGGATCAGACCGAGGTTGCCCTCCTCGATCAGGTCGAGCAGGGTCAACCCGCGATTGACATAGCGGCGAGCGATCTTCACCACCAGGCGCAGGTTGCTTTCGATCATCCGCTTGCGCCCGGCAGCCTCACCGCGACGGGCCATGCGCGCGAAGTGGACCTCCTCTTCCGGGCTGAGCAACGGAGAGAAGCCGATTTCATTGAGATAAAGCTGGGTGGCATCCAGCGCACGGTTGTAGTCGACGAACTTGTGCTGCCGACCAGCTCCCGACTTCACCGCCCCCTTCAAAACCTCGCCACTGCCTTCTTCAGTGTCCGGTCCATCGGACTCGAGCAATTCCGGAATGACGCCTGGCTCCAGAAGCAGTACTTCGTCGTCAGCGTCAAACTCTGGCGTAATTTTTGTAATGGCCATTCTTCTGTCCCTTTGCTGAGTTCGACAACGCTCCCGTCCACCCCTCACGGTGCAGTTGGGTCCGTTGACTTACGCTATCGGCAAAAGGTGACAGGTCAGCGACGCGGCAGATATTGCAATGGATCCACAGGCTTGCCTTGACGACGAATCTCGAAATGCAGTTTGACTCGGTCCGTCCCCGTCGATCCCATTTCGGCAATCTTCTCCCCGGCCTTGACCCGCTGCCCCTCCCGAACCAGCAACCTGTGGTTATGACCATAGGCGCTCACGTAAGTGTCGTTATGCTTGATGATAACGAGCTCGCCGTATCCCCTGAGTCCACTTCCCGCGTACACCACATTCCCAGTCGACGCGGCGTAAACAGGCTGTCCCAAGTCGCCACCTATATCAATGCCTTTATTCAAACTACTGTTTGAGGAATACAGGCTGATCAATTGGCCGTTGGCTGGCCAGCCCCAGCCACTGGGAGAAACTTTCGGCGGAGCACTGCTGGCGGAGGTGCTCGAGGTGGCTGGCGCCGCCGTGGCCGGGCTGGCGACCGGCGGGGCAGCCACCACCGGCTGGGCCGGGGGAACCGCGACCGGGGCAGGACTCGTGACGGCCGTAGCCTGCGGAGTCTTGCCAGCCGTGCCGCTGCCGAAGCGGATCACCTGCCCCACACGCAGGGTATAGGGCGCCTCGATGCCATTGTGTCGGGCGAGGGACTGCCAGTCCCAGCCGTGCCGGGTGGCGATGGCGTAGAGGGTGTCACCGCGACGGACGCGATACTGCCCCTCGGTCACCGCCGGACGAGAAGCCGCAGCCACAGGGCGGGGATCGACGCTCTGACTGGTGCCGCTGGATGTGGCGCAACCGGCCAGAGCCCCCAGCATGAGACTCGCGCAGATCCCGGCACACAACCGCAGCGGTCGGCTCGACGGATTCCGGGACATGCCCTCTTCCAGCGGATCGAAATGGATTGTCATGCTCATCGCTGCAACTCAGTTCCCACTCTGCGAAGCATCCGGCCGGCGCCGGGCCAACCATTCCAGCCCCAGCACCAGCATCACGCCACCCAAGGCCAGCAGCAGGGCCAATATCACCTGGGGATCCTGCCCACTCATTTCAGCGTAGCGAGTCGGCAACAGATTGGCTTGCAATAGCGGCTGCAGCTCGCCGTGCCGGTCGGCCTGCCAGGTCAGGGTTTCCTTCCATGGCCACACCTTGTTCAGCGAGCCGAGCATCAGACCGGTCAGGAAGGTCAGCGTCAGGTTGCGCATGTGACTCAGCATCCAGCTGAGCAGACGGGCAAAGCTGAGCAGACCGCAGGCACAGCCAGCGGCGAACACCAGCAGCACCGCCAGATCCAGGGTTTTGACGGCATCGAGGACGAAGCTGTACAGACCCATCAGCACCAGCAGGAAGCTGCCGGAAATCCCCGGCAGGATCATCGCGCAGATGGCGATGGCCCCGGCGAAGAACAGACTCAGCGGGTCATGCCCCCACTGCATGGGCGCCGCCACGGTAATCCACCAGGCGAACAGCGCCCCCAGCACGAAACTCAGCCAGCCGGACCAGTGCCAGCGCTGGATCTCGCGGGCGACCAGCCAGCTCGACACCACGATCAGGCCGAAGAAGAACGACCAGATGGCGATCGGCTGGTGCTCCAGCAGCCAGGTGATCACCCGTGCCAGGCTGAACACGCTGCCGAGGATGCCGGAGAACAACACCAGCAGGAAGTTGGCGTTGGCGGTGCGCCAGGCCAGACGAACGTTGCCCCGCAGCAACTCGCGCAGCGCTGCCGGCACTGCGGCGATGGAGCGCAGCAGCTCGTCGTAGATGCCGCTGATGAAAGCGATGGTGCCTCCGGAAACGCCCGGCACCACATCGGCTGCGCCCATGGCTACGCCCTTGGCGAACAGCAGAAAAGAATTACGCATCGGTCCATTCCGAAAAATCAGGGGGTACAGCTCAGAACACCGTACCACTCAACAGCGGTACGAAGCGCACGGAATCGAGGATCTGCCGGGTGAAACCGACGCCCTCGCGGATGATCAGCATCAGCTGCTGCTCGTCGCCGCTGCCGACCGGGATCACCAGGCGGCCACCGGGGGCCAGTTGATCGAGCAGGGCCTGCGGCACCTGGGCGGCCGCGGCGGTGACGATGATGCCGTTGTAGGGCGCCAGCGCCGGCCAGCCTTCCCAGCCGTCCCCCCAACGGAAGACCACATTGCGCAGATTGAGTTCAAGCAGCCGCTCCTTGGCTCGATCCTGCAGGGGCTGGATGCGCTCGACGGAGAACACCCGTTCGACCAGTTGGGCGAGCACCGCGGTCTGGTAACCGGAGCCGGTGCCGATCTCCATCACCTTGTCCAGCGGACCGCCGGCGAGCAGCAGCTCGGTCATCCGCGCGACCATGAACGGCTGGGAGATGGTCTGGTTGTGGCCGATCGGCAGCGCGGTGTCCTCGTAGGCACGATGCGCCAGCGCCTCGTCGACGAACAGGTGGCGCGGCGTTCGCCGGATGACCTCGAGCACCTGGGCGTTGCTCAGCCCCTCCTCGTAGAGACGCTGGATCAGACGCTCGCGGGTGCGCTGGGAAGTCATGCCGATCCCTCGGCGCTGCAGATCGTCCGTCCTCACAACAGGCTCTCCAGAATGCTCAGACCGCGGAAGGCTTCGTGGAAGGTGCGATCCAGCTGCAGCGGGGTGATCGACACGTAGCCCTGCATCACCGCGTGGAAGTCGGTACCCGGGCCGCCATCCTCGGCATCGCCGGCCACCGAGATCCAGTAGCCTTCCTTGCCGCGCGGATTGACCACCTTGACCGGCGCAGCGGCGCGCGCGCGATGGCCGAGACGGGTCAGCTGCACGCCACGGATGCGCTCCAGCGGCAGGTTGGGGATGTTGACGTTGAGCACCGTGCGCGGTGGCAGATCGAGCTGCTCGTGCGCCTCGACCAGCCGGCGGGCGATGTGCGCGGCGGCCGGCAGGTTGTCCGGCTGGCGCGACAGCAGGGAGAAGGCGAAGGCCGGCTTGTCGAGGAAGCGCCCCTCGAGGGCCGCCGCCACGGTGCCGGAATACAGCACGTCGTCGCCGAGGTTGGCACCGAGGTTGATCCCCGAGACCACCATGTCCGGGGTGTGCTCGAGCAGGCCGTTGAGGCCCAGGTGCACGCAGTCGGTCGGCGTGCCGTTGACGCTGATGAAGCCGTTGGCGAGGCGCTGCGGATGCAGCGGGCGATCCAGGGTCAGCGAGCTGCTCGCTCCGCTGCGATCGGCGTCCGGTGCGATCACCACGCACTCTGCGTAGTCGGCCAGCGCCTCGTGCAACGCAACTATCCCGGGGGCGTACACGCCGTCGTCGTTGGCGATCAATAAGCGCATGGGGTTTCCGTAGTTCCACTCGGCAGCAGCCGGACGAGCTCGCGTACCACCACGGTAGCGAAACAGCCGGCCGGCAGGACGAATTCAAGTTGCAGGGTATCGGTGCCGAGATAATGCCACGCCAGCCCGGCGATGGGGAGGCGCAGGATACGCCGCTCCTGCTCGAGATCCGCATTTGCCAGCCAGTTCACCAGCGACGCCTCGGACGCTTGCACGCCATTTTCCAGCGCCAGCGGCGCCCCGCCGCTGCGCAGCTCGCCGCGCCCGAACAGCGGGCCGGTGGGATGCAGGTCGAGCGCCGCCAGGCGCGGATCGGCGCACTCGGCCTCACCGGCGAGGAAGTGGCTGCGGCTGTCGGTGAACGCCAGCAGGTCACCCGGCAGGGCGCGATTCCAGCTGCCTTCGGCCACGCGCAGCGCCAGCGTCCGGTTGAACAGGTAGCTGCGCGCCGCCGAGAGCACCCGCGAGCGACGGTTGCGCTGTTCCGGCAGGCTGCCCTGCCCAGCCCAGTGGCGCGCCTCGTGCAGGTTGCCGCCGTCGAAGCCGAAGCGCTGCAGACCGAAGTAGTTGGGCACGCCGCCCTCAGCGATCTGGCGCAGGCGCTGCTCCAGCGCCGCGCAGTCGGCCTGCAGGGCGGTCAGGCGGATGATGAAACCGTTGGCAGCATGGGCGCCGCGCTGCAGCTTGCGCGAGTGACGGATGCGCTCGAGGATGCGCAGGTCGTCGCCCTCGGCAGCGGCCAGATCCGGGTCGGACTTGCCGGGCAGGTGCAGGCTGAACCACTGGCGGGTCAGTGCCTGACGATCCTTGAGCCCCGCGTAGCTGATCGCCTTGAGCGGCACGCCGGCAGCGCGAGCGATCCGCCGGGAGGCCTCCTCGGTGTTGAGATTGCGCTTCTCCACCCACAGCCACAGGTGCTCGCCACTACCGGACAGCGGAATGTCGAGCACCTCGTTGACCTGGAAGTCCTCGGCCGTGTGTTTGAGCACGGCACTACCGCACGGCTCGCCCCAGGCGGTCGGCCCGAGCAGGGCCAGCTCGTCGAGCAGCTCGCTCATCGCGGCAGCAACAGGGCGACCGCATGCACGGCGATGCCCTCCTCGCGGCCGGTGAAACCGAGCTTCTCGGTGGTGGTGGCCTTGACGTTGACCGCCTCGACCTCGACCTGCAGGTCGGCGGCGATGTGACCGCGCATGGCCTCGATGTGCGGCGCCATCTTCGGCGCCTGGGCGACTATGGTGGCGTCGACGTTGCCGACCCGCCAACCCTTGTTCTGCACCAGACCGACCACGTGGCGCAGCAGGACACGGCTGTCGGCGCCCTTGAACTGCGGGTCGGTGTCCGGAAAGTGGCGACCGATGTCACCAAGTGCCGCGGCGCCGAGCAGCGCGTCGCTCAGCGCGTGCAGCAGCACGTCGCCGTCGGAGTGGGCAACCAGCCCGAACTTGTGGGGAATGCGCACACCGCCGAGGGTGATGAACTCGCCCTCGCCGAAGCGGTGCACGTCGTAGCCGTGGCCGATACGCATGGAAAAACGCCCTGAAGGAAATCAGGGCGCGATTCTACAGGACTGGCCGGCCGCTGGGCGCGTCAGCCATTCAGCGCCGCCGCATGATGGCGCAGATGATCGTCGATGAAGCTGGCGATGAAGTAGTAACTGTGGTCGTAGCCCGGCTGCAGGCGCAGGGTCAGCGGATGACCGACCGCCGCGGCGGTGGCGCGCAGCACTTCCGGCTTGAGCTGCACGTCGAGGAAGCTGTCGGCCTCGCCCTGGTCGACCAGGATCGGCAGGCGCTCGTCCGCCGCGATCAGCAGCGCGCAGGTATCCCACTCGCGCCAGGCGTCGCGATCCTCGCCGAGGTAGCGCGCGAAGGCCTTCTCGCCCCACGGGCAATTGCTCGGATTGGAGATCGGCGCGAAGGCCGACAGCGACAGATAGCGCCCGGGGTTGCGCAGGGCGCAGACCAGCGCGCCATGCCCGCCCATCGAGTGGCCGCTGATGCCGCGCCGGTCGCTGACCGGAAAGTTCGCCTCGATCAAGGCCGGTAGCTCGAGCACCACGTAGTCGTGCATCCGGTAGTGCTGCGCCCACGGCTCCCGGGTGGCATTCAGGTAGAAGCCGGCGCCGAGGCCGAAGTCCCAGGCGCCGTCCGGATCACCCGGCACGTCCGGGCCGCGCGGGCTGGTGTCCGGCGCGACGATGACCAGCCCCAGTTCGGCGGCCAGGCGCTGGGCGCCGGCCTTCTGCATGAAATTCTCGTCGGTGCAGGTCAGCCCGCTCAACCAGTACAGCACCGGCAGGCTGGCGCCCTGCTCCGCCTGTGGCGGCAGGTAGACGGCGAACACCATGTCGCACTTGAGGGTGGCCGAGTGGTGACGGTAACGGTGGTGCCAGCCGCCGAAGCTTTTCTGGCTGGAGAGCAGTTCGAGGCTCATGGGTAAATCCTTGCACGATGTCCGGAAACGGCGCGCCCACGACAGGCGCGTGGGCGCGTTCATCGACTCCATAGGGTGCACCATGCGCACCCTACGAGAGACCCGCGAGGCCGGAGAGCCTCGCGGGTCAGCTTCAGAAGTGGATGACGGTACGGATGCTCTTGCCCTCATGCATCAGCTCGAAGGCCTTGTTGATGTCCTCCAGGCCCATGGTGTGGGTGATGAAGGTATCCAGCGGGATCTCGCCCTTCTGCGACTTCTCCACGTAGCTCGGCAGCTCGCTGCGGCCCTTGACGCCACCGAAGGCGCTGCCGCGCCAGACGCGGCCGGTGACCAGCTGGAACGGACGGGTGCTGATCTCGGCACCGGCCGGGGCCACGCCGATGATGGTCGATTCGCCCCAGCCCTTGTGGCAGCACTCCAGCGCCGCGCGCATCAGCTGCACGTTGCCGATGCACTCGAAGCTGTAGTCCACACCGCCGTCGGTCATCTCGACGATCACTTCCTGGATCGGCTTGTCGTGTTCCTTCGGGTTGACGAAGTCGGTGAGGCCCAGCTCGCGGGCCACGGCCTCCTTGGCCGGGTTGATGTCGATACCGATGATCCGGCTGGCCTTGGCCATCTTGGCGCCGATGATCGCGGCGAGACCGATGCCGCCGAGGCCGAAGATCGCCACGGTCGAGCCTTCGGTGACCTTGGCGGTGTTGAGCACCGCGCCGATGCCGGTGGTCACCCCGCAGCCGAGCAGGCAGACCTTCTCCAGCGGCGCCTCCTTGGGGATCACCGCCACCGAGACCTCCGGCAGCACGGTGTACTCGGAGAAGGTCGAGCAGCCCATGTAGTGGTAGACCGGCTGGCCGTTGTAGCTGAAGCGGCTGGTGCCGTCGGGCATCAGGCCCTTGCCCTGGGTGGCACGCACCGAACTGCACAGGTTGGTCTTGCCGGACTTGCAGAACTTGCACTCGCCACACTCGGCGGTATACAGCGGGATCACGTGGTCGCCGACCTTGACCGAGGTGACCCCCTCGCCCACCGCCTCGACGATGCCGCCGCCCTCGTGGCCGAGGATGCAGGGGAACACGCCCTCGCTGTCCTGGCCGGACAGGGTGTAGGCGTCGGTATGGCACACGCCGCTGGCGACGATGCGCACCAGCACCTCGCCCTTCTGCGGCGGCGCGACGTCCACCTCGACGATCTGCAGCGGCTGGTTGGGGGCGAAGGCTACGGCGGCACGCGACTTGATCATGCGCAACTCCTTGGAACGCTGACGGAACGGGCACGGCAACGACGACCGTCACCATGCCCAGGATGACGAAAAGTGTAGATCAGCTCAGAATGGCCAGTAATCGGCCGCCAGGCAAAACATTATTGCCACACAGGGACAATCACGTGATCTCCAAGGAGTCGCCATGAACCGCTGGGAAGGCCTCGACGAGTTCGTCGCCGTGGCCGAATGCGGCCAGTTCACCGCCGCCGCCGAGCGCCTCGGCGTATCCTCCTCGCACGTCAGCCGGCAGATCGCCCGTCTGGAGGACTGCCTGCAGACTCGCCTGCTGTATCGCAGCACACGCCGGGTCAGTCTGACCGAGGCCGGACAGACCTTCCTGCAACACTGCCGCAACCTGATCGACGCCCGCGACGAGGCCTGGCGCGCGGTCAGCGACCTGTCCGCCGAGCCCAAGGGGCTGCTGCGCATGACCTGCGCGGTGGCCTACGGCGAACGCTTCGTGGTGCCGCTGGTCAACGAGTTCATGGCCCTGCATCCGCAGCTGAGCGTCGACATCCAGCTGACCAACCGTCCCCTCGACCTGCTCCACGAGGGCCTCGACCTGGCCATCCGCCTCGGCCGCCTGAGCGAGGAGCGCCTGGTCGCCACCCGCCTGGCGCCGCGCGAGATGTACCTGTGCGCCGCGCCCGCCTACCTTGCGCGCGCCGGCGCGCCACGCAGCCTGAGCGAACTGATCCGGCACAACTGTCTGGTCGGCAGCAGCGATCTGTGGAGTTTCGCCGAGGATGGCGGGGAAACCCAGCTGCGCGTGCAGGGCAACTGGCGCTGCAACAGCGGCACGGCGGTGCTCGACGCCGCCCTGCGCGGCTTCGGCCTGTGCCAGCTGCCGGACTACTACGTGCTGGAACATCTGCAGAGCGGCGCGCTGGTCGCCCTGCTGGATGACCAGCGCCCGCCGAACACCGCGGTGTGGGCGCTGCATCCGCCGCAGCGCAACCTGTCGCCCAAGGTGCGCCAGCTGGTCGACTACCTGCGCCAACGCCTCGGCGAACTGCCGGAGTACCGCAGCGCCGGCTGAACGACCTACTGCGCCTGGCGCACCTGCTGCTCCAGCTCGGCACGCAGCGCCGGATCGAGGCGCAGCTGGCGGGCCAGCTCGTCGAGGTAGGCGCGCTCCATGAAGTTCTGCTCGTCGACCACCAGCAGGCTGGCGAGGAACATCTCGGCGGCCATCTCCGGGGTCAGCGCGGCGCGCGCCACCGCCGCCGGGTCGAGCGGCTGGTGCAGCTCATTGTCGATCCACCGCAGAAGCTGCGGATCGCCACTCAGACGGGCCATCTCGGCGTCGATCAGCTCGCGCTCACGCGCGTCGATATGCCCGTCGGCCTTGGCTGCGGCGATCAGCGCGCGCAGGATCGCGTGGCTGTGCTGCTCGGCCTGCGGTGGCGGCAGGCGGTCGATGGTCTGCGCTGCGCTCGCCGGCTGGCCGCCGCCCTGCTGACTCTGCCAGTTGCTGTAGGCCTTCCAGGCCATCACCCCGAGCGCGGCCAGGCCGCCGTAGGTCAGCGCCTTGCCACCGTACTTGCGCGCCTTCTTGTTGCCCAGCAGCAGGCCGATGGCGCCGGCGGCCAGCGCCCCGCCGGTGGCGCCGGAGAGCAGGCTGCCCAGGCCGTTGTCCTTGCCGGCCGGGCGCTCCTCGCTGCGCGATTTCGATTGGTTGCCGGCGTTGCCGAGCAGGCCGGGAGCGGCCTTGAGCAACTGGTCGAGCAGACTGCGGGTGTCCATGTTCAGCCTCCTGTGAAAAGCTGTCGATCATGCCGGGCACCCCGGCGGATCGACAGCCGTGACGCCGGGAAAACTGCAAGCGGATGTGACTACCTCAGTCGAGATCCGCACCCAGGTCGCGGATCGGCGTGTCGCGCTGGGCGGCGCGCACGTACTGCGCCGGCCAGGGCAGACGGTGGCCGAGCACCTCGGCGGCGTGCAACGGCCAGTAGGGATCGCGCAGCAGCTCGCGGGCCAGCAGCACCAGGTCGGCCTGCTCGCTGCGCAGCACATGCTCGGCCTGCGCCGGCTCGGTGATCAGGCCGACCGCACCGGTGGGAATGCCGGCCTCGCGGCGCACCCGCTCGGCGAAGCGCGACTGGTAGCCCGGCCCCACCGGGATCTGCGCATTGGGCGCCAAGCCGCCGGAGGACACGTCGATCAGGTCGACGCCGCGCGCCTTGAGCAACGCGCTCAGCTCGACCGTCTCCAGCTCGCTCCAGCCACCGTCCAGCCAGTCGGTGGCCGACAGGCGCACCAGCAGCGGCAGCTCGGCCGGCCATACCGCGCGTACCGCATCGACGACCTCAAGCAGCAGGCGGATACGATTGGCGAAGCTGCCGCCGTACTCGTCGTCGCGCTGGTTGCTCAGCGGCGAGAGGAACTGGTGCAGCAGGTAGCCGTGCGCGGCATGCACCTCGGCCACCTTGAAGCCGGCCTTGAGCGCACGCTCGGCGGCACGGGCGAAATCCTGCACCACGCCAGCGATCTGCTCGCGGCTCAGGGCCTGCGGGGTGTGATGGTTGGCATCGAAGGGAATCGCCGACGGCGCCAGCGGCGTCCAGCCGCCCTGCTCCAGCGGCACCGAGCCGGCCTTGCCCTCCCACGGCCGCCAGGTGCCGGCCTTGCGCCCGGCGTGGGCCAGCTGGATGCCGGCCACCGAGCCCTGGCTGTCGATGAAACGGGTGATACGGCGCAGCGGCTCGATCTGCGCGTCGCTCCACAGGCCCAGGCAGTGCGGGCTGATCCGCCCCTCGGGGGTAACCCCGGTCGCCTCGACGATGATCAGCCCGGCGCCACCGGTGGCGCGACTGCCGAGGTGGACCAGATGCCAGTCGTTGGCAAGCCCCTCGCGGGCGCTGTACTGGCACATCGGCGACACCACGATGCGGTTGGGCAGGGTCAGTTGCCGCAGGGTCAGCGGCTGGAACAGCTGGATCATGGCGGGGCTCCGCAGGTAGTCCGTTATCCTGCGGATATTGCGCCGCCGGCGCGGAGAATCAAGGGGCATGCTGCATGGCACCGGGCCGGCCTCCCGCGCGGCCGTGCGGGAGCCAGAGGCCTGTCTCAGCGCGGCTCGATATGCGCGACCATGAGCTGCACGCTCTCCTGGCCGCGGTACTCGTTGACGTCCAGCCTGTAGGCCACCTCGGCCCAGCGCACGTTGGGGTTGGGCCACAGTTCGCGGTCGATGTTGAAGGCGATGGCATCGAGCTGGGCGCGGCCACACTCGCTCTTCAGCACCAGCTTGAGATGGCGCTCGCCGACGATGCGCTGCTGGACGATCTCGAACACGCCATGGAACAGCGGCTCGGGGAAGTGCTGACCCCAGGGGCCGGCGTGGCGCAGCTGCTGGGCGAGGTCGAGACGGAACTCCTCGGCGGACAGCGCGCCGTCGGTGAGCAGCCGCCCGGTGAGATCGTCCTCGACCAGCTGGCGGCGCACCTCGGCGTCGAAGGCGGCGGCGAAGGCCGGAAAATTCTCCGCCGGCAGCGACAGGCCGGCGGCCATGGCGTGGCCGCCGAACTTGCTGATCAGCCCCGGATGACGCGCCGCCACCGCGTCCAGCGCATCGCGGATGTGGAAACCGGGGATCGAGCGCGCCGAGCCCTTGAGCACGCCGTCGCCGGCATCGGCGAAGGCGATGGTCGGCCGGTGGTAGCGCTCCTTGAGCCGCGAGGCGAGGATGCCGATCACCCCCTGGTGCCAGTCGGCGTCGAACAGGCACAAGCCGAACGGCAGCTCGTCCTCCTTGAGCTCCTTGAGCTGGGCCAGCGCTTCGCGCTGCATGCCCTGCTCGATGGCCTTGCGGTCGTGGTTGAGCTGATCGAGCTGCCGGGCCATGTCGCGGGCCAGCGCCTCGTCCTCGCAGAGCAGGCACTCGATGCCGAGGCTCATGTCGTCCAGCCGGCCGGCGGCGTTGAGGCGCGGGCCGAGGATGAAGCCCAGGTCCGTCGAGGTGATACGCCGGTGGTCGCGGCCGGCCACCTCGAGCAGCGCGCGCAGCCCCGGCCGCGCCCGCCCGGCGCGGATCCGCGCCAGCCCCTGGTGGACCAGGATGCGGTTGTTGGCGTCCAGCGGCACCACGTCGGCGACGCTGCCGAGCGCCACCAGGTCGAGCAACTCGGCGAGGTTGGGCTCGGCGATACCTGCGCGGGCGAACCAGTCCAGCTCGCGCAGCCGCGCGCGCAGGGCGAGCAGCACGTAAAAGATCACCCCGACCCCGGCCAGCGCCTTGCTCGGGAAGCCGCAACCCGGCTGGTTGGGATTGACGATGGCGTCGGCCGCCGGCAGCTCGGGGCCGGGCAAGTGGTGGTCGGTGACCAGCACCGCGAGGCCCGCCGCCTTGGCCGCCGCCACGCCGTCGAGGCTGGAGATGCCGTTGTCCACGGTGATCAGCAGCTCCGGGCGCTTGTCCAGCGCCACGGCGACGATCTCCGGGGTCAGGCCGTAGCCGTACTCGAAGCGGTTGGGCACCAGGTAGTCGACGTGCGCGGCGCCGAGCATGCGCAGCGCCAGCACGCCGACCGAACTGGCCGTGGCGCCGTCGGCGTCGAAATCGCCGACGATCAGGATGCGCTGGCGCTGCTCCAGCGCGCTCACCAGCAACGCGACGGCGGCGTCGATGCCCTGCAGCTCGCGATACGGAATCAGCCGCGCCAGCGCCTTGTCCAGCTCGGCGGCGGACTGCACGCCGCGGGCGGCGTACAGGCGGGTCAGCAGCGGCGGCAGGTCACCCAGATCGGGCAGGACGGACGGCAGGGAGCGGGGAACGATGCGCATCGGGTCGGTCGGCTCGGGAACGAAGCCGGCAAGCATACAGCAATGCGCCAAGCGCTGCGGTCGGGATCGGGCCGCGCAACGTTTGCTGGTAACTTATGCCCATCCTCAGCTTCCGCGACAAGGAACCGCCATGAGCCGCCTGCTCCTCAACTGCGACATCGGCGAAAGCTTCGGCGCCTGGACCATGGGCCTCGACGCCGAAGTCATGCCGCACATCGACTGCGCCAACATCGCCTGCGGCTTCCACGCCGGCGATCCCTCGACCATGCGCCGCACCGTGGCGCTGGCGGCGCAGCACGGGGTACGCATCGGCGCCCACCCCGCCTACCCCGACCTGGTCGGCTTCGGCCGCCGCTCGCTGGCCTGCAGCGCGCAGGAAGTCGAGGACATGCTGCTCTACCAGATCGGCGCACTGGACGGCATCTGCCGCGCCGAGGGCAGCCGGGTCGGCTACGTCAAGCCGCACGGCGCGCTGTACAACGACATGATGCGCCAGCCCGAACTGCTGCGCGCGGTGCTGCGCGCGGTGCGCCTGTACGATCCTTCCCTGCCGCTGATGCTGATGTCGGTGCGCGACAACCGCGCCGCCGAGGCGCTGGCCGCCGAGGCGGGCGTCACCCTGTGGTTCGAGACCTTCGCCGACCGCGGCTACGACGGCGACGGCTTCCTGCTGCCGCGCAGCCAGCCCGGCGCGGTGCATCACGACAGCGCGCAGGTGATCGCCCAGGCGCTGGCATTGGCCGGCGGCCAGCCGCTGACCGCCAGCGACGGCAGCGCCCTGCTGCTGCGCGCCGACAGCCTGTGCGTACACGGCGACAACGCCGGCTCGGTGGCCGCGGTACGGCGCATCCGCGCGGCGCTGGACGGGCTGCCGGCATGAACCTGCGCATCGAGGTCGTCGCGGTCGACTGCCTGATGCTGCGCCTGTTCGACGCCATCGACGAGGCGCACATGCCCTGGCTGCTGGCCGCCACCCAGCGGCTGCGCGCGGCCTTCGGCGCGGCGCTGGTCGACCTGGTGCCGTCCTACACCACCCTGATGCTGCACTACGATCTCGAACGGCTCGACGACGGCCAGGCCCGCGCACTGATCCACCAGGCGCTGCACGATCTCGAGCCGGCCAGCAGCGAAGGCACCGCCCTGCACCGCCTGCCGGTGTGGTACGACGCCGCGGTCGGCCCGGAGCTGGCGCTGCTCGCCGAGCGCAGCGGGCTGGGCGTCGCCGGGCTGATCGAGCGGCACAGCCGCCACGAATACCGGGTATTCGCCCTGGGATTCGCCCCGGGCTTCGCCTATCTGGGGCTGGTCGAGCCACAGCTGGCCGCGCCGCGCCTGGCCACCCCGCGCCAGCGGGTGCCCGCCGGCAGCCTGGGCATCGCCGACCGGCAGACCGCCGTATATCCCGCCGTCTCCCCCGGCGGCTGGAACCTGATCGGGCGCATGCCGATCCCGCTGTTCGACCGCGCGCAGGGCCGCAGCCTGCTGCAACCGGGCGACCGGGTGCGCTTCAAGCCGGTCGAGCGCGCCGAATTCCTCCGCCTCGGCGGCGACGACACGCCCTTCGCGGTGCAGCCATGAGCCTTGTGATCGAACGCCAGGGCCTGCTGGCCAGCCTGCAGGACGCCGGCCGCTTCGGCGTGCGCCACCTCGGCGTCGGCCAGGGCGGCGGCGCCGACTGGATCGCCCTGCGCTGGGCCAACTGGCTGCTCGGCAATCCGCCGGACGCCGCGGTGATCGAGATCACCCTCGGCGGCTTCAGCCTGGTCGCCGAGCAGGACGTCTGCCTGGCCCTGTGCGGCGCCGACCTGGACGCGCGCCTCGACGACGCGCCGCTGGCGCCCTGGCGCAGCTTCGTCGTGCGCCGCGGCCAGCGCCTCAGCCTCAACCAGGCGCGCCTGGGCGTGCGCGCCTACCTGGCCGCGCCCGGCGGCTTCGTCGCGCCGCCGGTGCTGGGCAGCTGCGCCACCGTGACCCGCGAGGGACTCGGCGGCCTGCACGGCGACGGCCGGCCGCTGGCGGGCGGCGAGCGCCTGCACTGGCACGGCGGCTCGCCGGCGCCGCGGGCGCTACCGGCCGCGCTGATTCCCGACCTGAGCAGCCACGCGCCGCTGGCCGTGGTGCTCGGCGCGCAGATCGGCGACTTCGCCGGGCAGAGCCTGTTCGACGCCTTCAACCGCGAGTGGACGGTGGACAACCGCGCCGACCGCATGGGCGTGCGCCTGCTCGGCCCGCGCCTGGAGTGCCGGCGCGGCGAGATGATCTCCGAGGGCATCCCGCTGGGTGCCATCCAGGTGCCGGCCGACGGCCAGCCCATCGTCCTGCTCAACGACCGCCAGACCATCGGCGGCTACCCGCGCCTCGGCGCGCTGACGCCGCAGGCGCTGGCCCGGCTAGCGCAGTGCCCGCCCGGCGCGACGCTGCGGCTGGCGCCGCTGGGCCTGGAAGCGGCGCAGCGCCAGCAGCGGACACTGCTGGCGCACTGGCGCTGACGATGCAGGCGCCAGCGCCTGGCCGCACCGCCCGCCAGCGCGGGGATGTCAGCCGCGCTCGCCGAGCAGCCACTCCACCGGCAGCTCATGCTGGCCGCGCTCGTCGGTGACGAACAGGGTGCCCTCGCTGATCATCACGCTCCAGGACAGCGAGCGCGGCAGGTCGCGGGCCAGCTCGGCCAGCGGCTCCTGCGGCAGCGCGGCGATGTTGAGGTTCTTCAGGCTCTTCACCGCGCCCACCACCTTGTCCTGCCAGACGCGCAGGCCGCCATAGGCCAGCACGCTGACCCGCTCGGCGCGCCGCGAGCACCAGGTCATGCGGTCGGCGTCCGGCTGGCCGACCTCGATCCAGTGCAGCACGCGGTCGTCGAGACTCTTCTCCCACAGCGCCGGCTCGTCGACGTCGGACAGGCCACGGCCGAAGGCGACCTGCTCGTCGTACCACAGTGCGTAGGCCAGCAGGCGCACGACCAGGCGCTCCTCGGTTTCCGAGGGATGCTTGGCGACGGTGAAGCGCAGGTTCTGGTAGACGCCGCGATCGAGGTCGGTGAGGTTGAGTTCGACTTTGTAGGGGGTGGACTGCAGGGCCATGAACCGCTTCCTGGCTGGAGGAAAAAAGGCAGCCAGTGTACTCCGAATCGGCCCGGCCGGCCCGCGCGCCGGCCGTCAGTCGCGATACAGTTCGACCCGGTCGCGCCCGCCGGCCTTGGCCCGGTACAGCGCCTGGTCGGCGCGCCCCAGCAGGATGGCCAGGTCGTAGCCGGACTGCTCGGTCGCGGCCAGACCGATGCTGACGCTCATGCTGACCGGCTCGGTGGACTGCAGAGTCAACTCGCTGCACTCGCGGCGAATGCGCTCGGCCACCTGCGCCGCCACCGAAGCGTCGGCATCGGCCAGCAGGCAGGCAAACTCCTCGCCGCCGATCCGCCCGCAGACGTCCTGCTGGCGCACGCTGCGCGCCAGCACCTGACCGAAAGCGACCAGCGCGGCATCTCCCAGAGCATGGCCGTGGCTGTCGTTGAGACGCTTGAAGTGGTCGAGATCGCAGAGCAGCAGCGCCGCCGGCCGGCCCGCGCGCTGGCAACCGCTCAGCAACACCTGCGCGCCCTCCATGAAGGCGCGGCGGTTGCCGATCTCGGTGAGCGGATCGCGATTGGCCACGGCCCGGTAGCGCACCTCGGCGCGCTCGTGGACCATCGCCAGGGTGATGAAGGCGATGCCGGTGGCGAACAGCAGGGTTTCCAGTAGGCGCCAGGCGATGAAGCCCGCGCCCTCACCGCTCAAGCGCCAGACGATGCTCTCGCCGCCGCCGACGAGCAGGAGGGCGGCGAGGAACAGCGCATGCAGCAGCAGCAGGGTCACCGCCGGCGCGATGGCCACCTCCAGGCGGTGACGGGCTCGCCACAGCTCCCAGACCGACAGGCCGGTGTAGAGGATCGCCAACAGGGTGCCCACCGTCACGCGCAGGGGCAACGAGGTCATGAACTGCGGCCACAGGCACAGCAGCCCCCACAGCAGGGCCCCGCCGGCCACTCCTGGCCACCAGGGTGGCCGGGTGGCGAAAACGCGCATGGCGGTCCAACCCAGCCCCGCCGCCAGCAGCAGAAGCATATTGGCAAGGACGATGGGCAGGGCTTCCGCGCCCAGGCCACGCAGGCCGTGCGTCGCCGTGCCGAGGGCCGCCAGCAGGAGCATTCCGGCCAGGAAGCCCAGCGTCGTCTCGTGCTCGCTCCGCCACCAGGCATGCAGCATCAGCCCACCCAGCAAGGCAAGCGCGCAGATGTCCAACAGCAGCAGGGTCGGATAGTGCAGGAGCATGGACATTCACCCTGGTGTGCGCAGGCAGACACAACGGCCCCGAGTCAGTCAGCCTGTGCCGCCACGCGCGCCCCTCGCAATAATGTGCAGCCAGTCACACTCTAGGCGTGTCCGGGGTAGTGGCGCCAGTCCCGAACGGCCGGCCTGCCGAGCGGGAGGCTCGCTGCCGCAGCCGGTCCCGGATGTACAATCGCCCGTCGTCCCCTCTCCAGCCCCTCCCGGAGCCGCCATGACCAGCCCTTCCAAACCCCTTGCCGGCCTCAAGGTCATCGAACTCGGCACCCTGATCGCCGGCCCCTTCGCCTCGCGCATCTGCGCCGAGTTCGGTGCCGAGGTGATCAAGATCGAGTCGCCCGACGGCGGCGATCCGCTGCGCAAGTGGCGCAAGCTGTACGAGGGCACCTCGCTGTGGTGGTTCGTGCAGGCGCGCAACAAGCAGTCGCTGACCCTCAACCTCAAGCATCCCGAGGCGCAGGCCATCCTCAAGCAGCTGGTGCGCGAGGCCGACATCCTGATCGAGAACTTCCGCCCCGGCGTGCTGGAAAAGCTCGGCCTCGGCTGGGAGGTGCTCCATGCGCTCAACCCGAAGCTGGTCATGGTGCGCCTGTCCGGCTTCGGTCAGACCGGACCGATGAAGGATCAGCCGGGCTTCGGCGCGGTGGGCGAGTCGATGGGCGGGTTGCGCTACATCACCGGCTTCGAGGACCGGCCGCCGGTGCGCACCGGCATCTCCATCGGCGACTCGATCGCCGCGCTGTGGGGCGTGATCGGCGCGCTGATGGCGCTGCGCCATCGCGAGGTCAACGGCGGCCAGGGCCAGGTGGTCGACGTCGCGCTGTACGAGGCGGTGTTCGCCATGATGGAGAGCCTGGTCCCGGAGTTCGACGTGTTCGGCTTCATCCGCGAGCGCACCGGCAACATCATGCCCGGCATCACGCCCTCCTCGATCCATACCAGCGCCGACGGCAAGCATGTGCAGATCGGCGCCAACGGCGACGCCATCTTCAAACGCTTCATGCTGGCCATCGGCCGCGACGATCTGGCCAACGATCCACAGCTGGCCGACAACGCCGGCCGCGATGCGCGGCGCGACGAGCTGTACGGGGTGATCGACCGCTGGGTACAGTCGCTGCCGCTGAGCGAGGTGCTGGCGCTGCTGCAGCAGGCCGAGGTGCCGGCCAGCCGCATCTACAGCGTCGAGGACATGTTCGGCGATCCGCAGTTCCTCGCCCGCGACATGCTGCAGAGCGCGCGCCTGCCGGACGGCCGGGAGTTCCGCATCCCCGGCATCGTGCCCAAGCTGTCGGAAACTCCGGGCAGCACCGAGTGGCTGGGCCCACAGCTGGGGGAACATACGGCGGCGATTCTCCGGCAGCTGGGCTATGACGCCGAGCGCATCGCTACGCTACGCAATCTGGGCGCCATCTGAGGCGCTCAGGCGGCTGACGGCGTCGGGCCGGCGCGAGAGCGGCTCAGCCGTTGCTGCGCCGGCGCAGTACCGACCAGCCGTGGCAGGTCGGACACTGCCAGTGCAGCTGGCGGGCCTGGAACCCGCACTGGCGGCAGCAGTACGCCGGGGTGTTGCCGATCAGCGCGCTGACCGCCTCGTGCAGGCTGGCGACCTCGGGGCCGGCGGCCTGTTCCGCCTGCCATTCGAGCAGGCGCTGGATGATGCGCAGCGACGGCTGGCGAGCCAGGCGCTGGCGCAGGAAGTCGATGCCGCTGGCGATGCCGTGCCGCTCGCGGATCACCAGGGCCAGCGCCAGCACCAGCGGGTCGCCACGGCTGTCGCCGGCCTGCTCGAGGGCGTCGCGCAGGAAGCGCTCGAGCCGCTCACGGGCAGGGCTGCAGGCGGTGTAGTCGAGCAGTTGCGGCAGCGCCTCGGGGAAGAACGCGGCATCCTGGCCGGCAACCTGCAGCAGGTGGTCGATCGCCGCGTCGCTCTGGTACGCCTGCCAGGCCAGACGGGCAAGGTTCAGGTTGGCGCGCACGCAGGCCGGATCGACCTGCAGGGCCAGACCGAGCTGCTCGCGCGCCGGCTCGAGCATGTCGCGGCGCAGCAGGCGCTCGGCCAGTTCGCAGTGATAGTGGCCGCAGGCCACGCGTATGGCCGGGTCGCTGGTCACCAGCCGGCCGGCGACCTCGATCGCCCGCTCCCATTCGCGCTCCTGCTCGTAGATGCGCAGCAGGCCGCGCTGCGCCTGGCTGGCGACCGCGGACTCGCCCTCGGCCAAGCCCTGCAGGAGGGATTCGGCCCGCGACAGCTCGCCGGCGGCCAGGAAGTCATGGGCCAGTTCGAGCTGGACCCGCTCGCGCTGCGCAAGCGCCAGCTCCGGGCGGGCAAGCAGGCTCTGGTGCACCCGGGCCGCCATCTCCAGCTCACCGCGCTGGCGAAACTGGCGGCCGACACCGAGGTGGGCTTCGAAGGTTTCCTCGTTGACCTCGAGAACCTCGACCAGGCGCTGCAAGGCCTGGTCGGACTGGGCATCGAGTAGATGGTTGTAGCTGACGATGGCGGCACTGCGCCGACGCAGTGCCGGCAACTGCTCACGGCGTCCCATCCACCAGCCGATGCCGATGGCGGCGGTGAACAGACCGAGCCAGAGCAGCTCGGACATGTGTCAGCGCCCCGTTTCGGCGAGCTTCTGGCGCAGGCTGTCGAGCTCCTGGCGGCAGCGACCGAGCTCGCTGCGGTTGCGCGCCAGGGCGAACTTGAGACGGGCGCGCAGGTAGAGGCTGAGCAGCACGCCGGCCAGGCCGCCGGCGATGAACGCCAGGGCGACGAAGAAGGCCACCGGCAGCTCGGGACTTTGCAGGGTCATGAACTGCAGACGGGCGTGACTCTGGTTTTCGAGAATGAACACCAGGGTGAGCGCGGCGACCAGCAGCGCAGCCGCAATCACCAGGACGCGTTTGATCCAGAGCATGTCGACTCCTCGGACACAGAACCACTCGGGTACTCGACGAGCGCGACTCAGTGCAGCTCGTTGACGCGGTCGCGCAGTTCCTTGCCCGGCTTGAAATGGGGGACGAATTTACCATCAAGCCGCACCGACTCGCCGGTTTTCGGATTGCGTCCGACGCGTGGCGCCCGGTAGTGCAGGGAGAAACTGCCGAAGCCACGGATCTCGATACGATCCCCCGCAGCCAGGGCATGCGCCATCTGCTCGAGCATGGTCTTGATGGCCAGCTCGACGTCCTTGGACGAGAGTTGGCCCTGATGGGTAACGATACGTTCGATCAACTCCGACTTGGTCATGGTTTTCCCTTGTCTTTCAAGCGGCTAGATCACTCTTGTGTGGTTTTAGCATGCTCCGCAGGGTTTGACCAGCCCGACGCTATTGACACTTGTGTGTCATTGTGAAAGTCCGCGCTTGCAGTGCTCCCGGCTTGTCGCTGGCAGCCGCGGCGATTACCGTGGCAGACCTTCTGCCAGGAGAGTCTGCATGCGTATCGCCCCCCTGATCGCCCTGGGCCTACTTCCCGTCATAGCCGGCTGCCAGTGGCTGTCCGCCAAACCGGAAGAGCCCAAACCCACCCCGGTTCGCCTGCAGGGCGAGCTGAGTCGTGCCGGCGAGATGCTGCTGATGGTGCCCTGCGGGGAGGAGCGGCGCCTGCTGCTGATCGATGCCGCCCAGCTCGGCCTGGAAGCGACCGCGCCGCAGCTGCAGGCCGGTTCGAGCAAGCCGCTGTTCGCCGATCTCGGCGGCGAGCTGGATGGCAACGCGGACGGCCTCTATGCGGTCGACAGGCTGTACCGCCTGCAGGCCGAGGGACCGGGCTGCGACGATCCGCAGTTCAAGCGGCAGATCGTGCGCGCCAGCGGCCACGAGCCGGAGTGGTCGGTGAGCGTCTCGGCGCGCGGCATGATGCTCGAGCGGCCCGGTAGCGCACCTCTCGCCCTGCCCTACGTCGAGGAAAGCCTGCCGGATGGCAGCCTGAGCTTCTCCAGCGAGGCCAACGACCAACGCATCGAACTGTGGCTGACGCCGGCGCGCTGCGAAGACAGCATGAGCGGCACGCTCAGCCACCTGCAGGCGCGCCTGGTGCTCAACGGTGCGGCGCCGCAGACCGGTTGCGCCGCCCTCGGTGGCGCACGCAACTGATCGCCATCACTCCTTCCAGCGCCGACCGCGGGTTTTCCCCCACGGCCGGATATCCTGCTGGGACGCCGCCTTGGCCAGCACATGCGCGCTCACCGGCGCGGAGATGAACAGGAACAGGGTGATCAGCAGCTCGTGCAGGCCGAGCCCCTCACCGCGCGCGTTGAAGAAGAGCAGCGAGCCGACGAGGATGCCGCCCACCCCCAGGGTGGTGGCCTTGGTGGGGCCGTGCAGGCGGGTATAGAAATCCGGCAGCCGGTACAGCCCCAGCGAGCCCAGCAGGGCGAACAGGCTGCCGAACAGCAGGAACACAGCGATCACCGCCTCGATCCAGATACTCACGGCCGTGCCCTCACTCGATGATGTCGCCACGCAGCAGGTACTTGCCCAGCGCCACCGTGCCGACGAAGCCCATCACCGCGATCAGCAGCGCGGCCTCGAAGAATAGCGCGCTGCCCAGCCAGATGCCGAAGAGCACCAGCAGGGCGATGGCATTGATATACAGGGTGTCCAGCGCGAGGATGCGATCCGGCAGATCCGGCCCCTTGAGCAGCCGCGCCAGGTTGAGCAACATCGCCAGACTGATCAGCAGCAGGCACAGGGGCACCACGAAACCTAGCATGCGAAGATCTCCTTCAACGGCCTCTCGTAGCGGCTCTTGATCTCGGCGATCAGCGCCTGTTCGTCGGTACAGTGCAGCACGTGCACGACCAGACGGCGACGATCCGGGCTGAGGTGCGCCGCCACCGTGCCGGGTGCCAGGGAAATCGCGCTGGCCAGCAGGAAGATCGCCAGCTCGTGGTCGAGCTGGATCGGCACCTCGATGAACGCCGGCTGCAGGCGCTCGACCGGCCCGAGGACCAGCCGCGCCACCAGCAGGTTGGCCAGCACCACGTCGTGGAAGATGCGCAGGATGAACCACAGCAGCCGCAGCGGCTGGCGCACCCGCCATGCCCCGACCTCCAGCCCGCCGGTGAGCAGCGGAATGGCCACGCCGAGCATGGCCCCCAGCACGGCATGGCCGACGCTGAACTCGTTGACCAGCAGCAGCCAGACCAGTAGCAGGCCGAGGCTGAGCAGCGGATGCGGCAGCAGCTTGCGCAACGGGCTCACTGGGCACCCCCGGCGACGATCTGCAGGTAGGGTGCCAGCGCCAGCAACTGGTCGGCGGTGGCCGCGACGAAGGCCAGTACCGGCTGCGCCGCCAGCACCAGCAGCGGACTGCCCGATAGCAGGCCGATGCAGGCCAGCACGGCCAGCGGATCGAGTTCGGCGCTGTCCAGCTGATGCACACCGACCCGCCAGAACAGCATGCTGCCAGCGCGAGCGAGCGCCAGCAGCACCAGCAGGCCGCCCACCAGCAGGACCGGCCACAGCGCCAAAGCGGCAGCGCCACTCACCGCCTTGAGCAACAGCAGCTTGGCGAGGAAGCCGGACAACGGCGGCAGGCCGGCGACCGCGATGGCGGCGAGGAAGAACAGCCCGCCGAGCAGGCGCGGGCTCATCAGTGCCGGGCCCTGCACCAGCAGACCGGCCTTGTCGCCACGCTGGCGGGCGATCAGGTCGGCGAGGAGGAACAGCGCCCCGCAGACCCAGGTGCTGTGGACCAGGTAGAACAGCACCGCCGCGATGGCCTGCGGCGTGGCCACGGCCACGCCGGCCAGCAGGGTGCCCACCGAGACCACCACCAGGTAGGCGAGCAGGCCCTGCAGGGTCGGCGCCGCCAGCGCACCGATGGCGCCCACCGCCAGGGTCAGCAGGGCCAGCGGCCACAGCCAGCCCTGGGCCAGATGGGCCAGACCGCCGGCCGCGCTGCCGAAGATCAGCGTGAAGACCCGCAGGATGGCGTACAGACCGACCTTGGTCATGACCGCGAACAGCGCCGCCACCGGCGCACTGGCCGCCGCATAGGCCTGCGGCAGCCAGAAGTGCAGCGGCAGCAGGGCGGCCTTGAGGGCGAACACCACCAGCAGCAGCAGGCCGGCGGCCTTGAGCAGCGCCGCCTGCCCGGCATCCGCCGCCGCCACGCGCACGGCCAGGTCGACCATGTTCAGGGTGCCGGCGACGCCGTACAGCACCCCGGCCGCGATCAGGAACAGAGCCGAACCGAGCAGGTTGAGCAGCACGTAATGCAGGGTGCTGCGCAGCCGCGCCGCGCCGCCGCCGTGCGCCAGCAGCGCGTAGGAGGCGATCAGCAGCACCTCGAAGAACACGAACAGGTTGAACAGGTCGCCGGTCAGGAAGGCGCCGTTGATCCCCATCAGCTGGAACTGGAACAGCGCATGGAAGCCACTGCCGCGGACATCCTCACCGCGCACGGCATACAGCAGGGCGAACGCGGCCAGCACCGCGGTGACCAGCAGCATCAGGGCGCTGAGGCGATCAAGCAGGAGAATGATGCCGAATGGCGGCGGCCAGTTGCCCAGGGCATAGGTGCGCAGCACGCCGTCGTCGCTGAGCAGCAGCAGGCCCGCGGCCACCGGCAGCAGCGCCCAGGTGGCCAGCAGGCCGAGGCCGCGCTGCAGCGCCAGGCTACTCCGCCCCAGCGCCAGCAGCAGGCAGCCGGCGAACAGCGGCAGGAGGATCGGCAGGATCAGGGCATGGCTCATCGACGCCCCTCCTCGTCGGCACCGGCCGGCGGCTGGCCGTCGACGTGGTCGCTGCCGAGGGTGGCGACACCGCGCAGGGCCAGGGCGATCACGAATGCGGTCATTGCGAAGCCGATGACGATGGCGGTGAGCACCAGCGCCTGCGGCAACGGATCGGCATGGCTGGCGGCGGCGCCCAGCACCGCCGGCTTGCCGGTGTGCAGGCGGCCCATGGCGAACAGCAGCAGGTTGACCGCGTAGGAGATCAGGGTCAGACCCAGCACCACCGGGAAGGTGCGGGCGCGCAACAGCAGGTAGATGCCACTACTGGTGAGGATGCCGATGGCCACGGCGAGCAGGATTTCCATCTCAGGGTTCCTCGCGGCGGCTGAGCGGGCGGCCGATGCGGCCGAGCCCGCCCAGGATCAGCAGGGTCGAGCCGACCACGGTCAGGTAGACACCCAGATCGAACAGCATGGCCGTCGCCAGCTCGATCTCGCCGATCAGCGGGATGTGGAAGTGGCCGAACGACGAGGTCAGGAACGGATAGCCGAACAGCCAGCTGCCCAGACCGGTGAGCCCGGCGAGCAGCACGCCGGCACCGGCGATGCGCGGGTAGTCGAGCGGCAGATGCGCCTGACTCCATCTCTGCCCGCGGGCCACGTAGAGCAGGATCAGGGTGACGGCGGTGACCAGACCGGCGATGAAGCCGCCCCCCGGCAGGTTGTGCCCACGCAGGAAGATGAACACCGCCACCAGCAGGGCCAGCGGCAGCGCCAGCCTGGTCAGCGTGGCCAGCAGCAGCGGATGCACCTCGACGGACCAGGCGTGCCCGGCGGCGTCACGAGGCCGGGCGGGCAGATGCAGGCCGGCGAGCAGGGCGTGTACCCCGATGGCGGTGATCGCCAGCACGCTGATCTCGCCCAGGGTATCGAAGCCGCGGAAGTCCACCAGGATCACGTTGACGACGTTGCGCCCGCCGCCGCCGGACAGGCTGTTGTCCAGGTAGAAGCCGGCGATGCTCTGGTACGGACGACTCAGCACGGCATAGGCCAGCAGGCCGATCAGCGTGCCGCCAGCCGCGGCCAGGCCCAGGTCGCGCAGCTGGCGCAGGCTGGAGGACTCGCGCGGCGTCTGCTGCGGCAGGAAGTTCAGGGCCAGGGCGAGCAACAGCAGGCTCACCACTTCGACGGCCAGCTGGGTCAGGGCCAGGTCCGGCGCCGAAAAACGCGCGAACATCAGCGCCACCAGCAGGCCGACCACGCCGAGGATCAGCAGCGCCAGCAGGCGCTGGCGATGCACCAGCATGGTCAGCAGGGCACACAGGGCCATGAGCACCAGCCCCAGCGCGGTGACCGGATCCACCGGGGTCAGCGCCACGCTGCCGCCCAGGCTGGCCAGCGGCGCCAGCGCCCAGGCCACGCCCACCAGACTCGCGCCCAGCAACAGCACCAGGTAGCGCTGCAGCGAACCATTCTCCAGACTGGCGGTGAAATGCCTCGCCCAGGCCACCAGACGCCTTGTCGCGCGCTCGAATAGCGTCCGCGCATTCAGCGCCGGCAACCCGGCATACCACTGGAACAGCGGGCGGCGGCAGGCGTAGACCAGCACACCGCCCGCCAGGGCCACGCCGCTCATCAGCAGCGGCAGGTTGAAGCCATGCCAGATCGCCAGGCTGTACGGCGGCACCGCACCGGCCAGGCTGGCCGAGGCGGCCGCCGCCAGCAGGGGGGCGACGCTCCAGGCCGGCAAGGTCCCCACCAGCAGGCAGCAGAACACCAGGATCTCGACCGGCAGCTTCATGTAGCGTGGCGGCTCGTGGGGCGGAAACTTGGGCAGGTCGATCGGCTCGCCGTTGAAGAACACGTCGTGGATGAAGCGCAGCGAATAGGCCACGGAAAACACCCCGGCGAGAATCGCCGCCAGCGGCAACAGCCAGCTGAAGCTGCCCAGCAGGTGCTGGTGCAGGGTCTCGCTGAAGAACATTTCCTTGCTGAGGAAGCCATTGAGCAGGGGCACCCCGGCCATCGCCGAGGACGCCACCATGGCCAGCACCGCGGTGTGCGGCAGGTACTTCCACATCCCGTTGATCAGGCGCATGTCGCGACTGCCGGTCTCGTGATCGATGATCCCGGCAGCCATGAACAGCGAAGCCTTGAAGGTCGCATGGTTGATGATGTGGAAGATCGCCGCCACGTTCGCCAGTCCGGAGCCGAAGCCGAACAGCATGGTGATCAGCCCCAGGTGGCTGATGGTCGAATAGGCCAGCAGCCCCTTGAGGTCATGCTGGAACAGCGCGGTCACCGCCCCTACCAGCAGGGTCGCCAGCCCGGTCAGACTGACCAGATAGAACCACAGTTCGGTGCCGGACAGTGCGGGATACAGGCGCGCCAGCAGGAACACTCCGGCCTTGACCATGGTCGCCGAGTGCAGGTAGGCCGAAACCGGCGTGGGCGCGGCCATGGCCTGCGGCAGCCAGAAGTGGAAGGGGAACTGCGCCGACTTGGTGAACACGCCCAGCAGCACCAGCAGCATGATCGGCGTATACAGGTCGTGGTTGCGCAGTTGCTCCCCCGCAGCCAGCACGGCGGTCAGCTCGAAGCTGCCGACCACCTGGCCGATCAGCAGAATGCCGGCGAGCAGGGCCAGCCCGCCGCCGGCGGTCACCACCAGCGACATGCGCGCGCCCTGGCGAGCATCCGAGCGCTGTCCCCAGAAGCCGATCAGCAGGAAGGAGGCCAGGCTGGTCAACTCCCAGAACACCAGCAGCAACAGCAGGTTCTCGGCCAGCACCACGCCGAGCATGGCGCTCATGAACAGCAGCAGATAGGCGAAGAAGCGCCCGGCCGGCTCCTCCTTGCCCAGGTAGTAGCGGGCATAGAGAATCACCAGCAGGCCGACGCCCAGAATCAGCAGGGCGAAGAGAAAGCCCAGACCATCGAGACGCAGGCTGAGGTGCAGCCCCAGTTCGGCCAACCATGGCTGATATAGGTAGATCGGCTCACCGGCGAACACCTGCGCGCGCTGCTCGAGCAGCAACAGCAGAGCCAGCAGGGGCGCCAGGGCGGCCGAAGCCGCACAGAGCGAGCGGCCATGGCGCCCGGTCAGCAAAGGCAGCAATGCTCCCAGCAGAGGCAGCGCAATCAGCAGCGCCAGCGTCATCGCATCCCCCGATTCCTGTTCGCCTGAGCCACTCCGGGCGGAGGGCTACCGAAAGCGGGCGATCAACCCGCCCGGCGACCGACAGCGGACGCTGCATGCGGCGCCACGCGACGATCGCCAGAGAACACTGGAACTGAGCATAGCGCCTGACGGCGACAAGGCTGGCAGTGATACCGGTTCGAGCGTCAGTAGTGGCAACGCTCATGCCGGCAGCACATGGCCAGCGGATCGCGCCGAGGCTCGGCGCGCCTGGCACTGCAGACGTCCGCGAGCGCGACGTCTGGCAGTACCTCACGGGGAGTCGCTCAGTGCGCCACGCGACTGTTGCCGTTGACGGTCAGGATACGCACGCGCTCGCCGACGCGGAAAATCTCGCCCTCCGAGACCTCCTGGACGTAGGCACGCATGGTGCCGTCATCCTCGCGGACGGTGATCTCGACGCCCTGGGTGCGGGTCAGGCCCTCCTCGGTGGCCGCGCCCAGCAGGCCACCGGCCACGGCGCCGATGACCGCCGCCACGGCACTGCCGCGACCGCTGCCGACCGTGCTGCCGCCGATACCGCCGACCACCGCGCCGGCACCGGCGCCGATGGGGGTCTTGGTACCCTCGATGCGCACCGGGCGCAGGGCCGTGATGGTGCCCATGCGCACGATCTGCGCGGCCCGTGCTTCCTCGCGGGTGTAGACATCGCCGCCAAGATTGGAGGCACAGCCGCCAACGGCCAGCGCCGCGACGGTCAGGCTCAGAAACACCATTGATTTACGCATGTCAGTTCTCCGTCAGCATGCCAAAGCTTGAGTGCCGATGGTCGCTCTTTGCCGGAGTCGCCTGATCGGCTAGGGTGAGGGCCTTTTGCAAGGAACCCGTCATGGATTACTTCATCATCTTCATCACCACGGTGGCCGGCCTGTACTTCCACTGGTGGCTGTACCGGCGCATCCAGCGCTGGACCGACCGCGATCTGGCGCTTTCCTTCGGCGGGGACGATTCCGCCAAGCGCGACTACATGCTGTCCCGCCTGCAGGAAGCGCAGCGCCAGGGCGTCAAGCGCAAGGAGCTTGAAGCCTGGCTGAAGCAGGCCGCCACGCAATACCAGCCGGCCTGATACTGGATGTGACCGCGGCGGCCCGTGGCTGTTCCGTCAGGGCGCCAGGCGCTCGCGCAGCCAGCCATCCCCCTGCAGTCGATAGTTCAGGCGGTCGTGCAGCCGGCTCGGCCGCCCCTGCCAGAACTCCATGCGCTGCGGAATCAGGCGATAGCCGCCCCAGTGCTCCGGGCAATGCGGGGCACTGTCCATGAAGCGTTGCTCGGTCTCGGCGAGCAGACGCTCCAGCTCGCCGCGCCCTTCAATCACCTGGCTCTGCGGCGATGCCCAGGCACCCAGGCGACTGCCCAGCGGGCGCACCTTGAAGTAGGCATCCGACTCCTCCGCAGTCACCCTTTCCACCAGCCCTTCGATGCGCACCTGACGCTCGAGGGTCGGCCAGAAGAAGGTCATCGCCGCCCGCGGATTGGCCAGCAGCTGTTCGCCCTTGGCGCTGTCGTAGTTGGTGAAGAAGGTGAAACCACGGTCATCGAGGGCCTTGAGCAGCAGCACGCGACAGTGCGGCTGCCCCGCGGGATCGACCGTGGCCAGGGTCATGGCATTGGCCTCGACCGGCGGCTGCTCGGTCTTCACCGCCTCGGCGAACCAGCGGTGGAACAGCTCGAACGGCTCGAGCGGGGCATGCTCCTCGGACAACCCGTCCCGGGCATAGTCACGGCGCATGTCGGCAAGCGAATGGGTCATGGCAGAACTCCTTGTGGATCTTCACTCAGCTTAACCAGTCACAGGGCATGCCACACCGATCTGCGGCAAAAACCACGCGATCGAGGCGGGCCGGCGGGACAGACAGACGCTGGGTACAGTCGCCTGTCCACCGGCTCTCGCCTCCGGCGTCAGCCTGCAATCAAGGGCTGTTCTGCGCCACCAGGGTGGAAAGGCTGTCGCGCAGGGTCAGGATGACCTCGACACGGCGGTTCTGGGCGCGGCCATTGGCGTTGTCGTTGCTCACCAGCGGCTTGTCCGCGCCGACGCCACGCAGCATCAGGCGATCATTCTTCAGGCCGCTCATGCGGAAGATCGAGGCCACCGACTGGGCGCGCTCCAGGCTGAGCTTGCGATTGCCTTCCGGATTGCCGCTGCTGTCGGCATGACCGAGGATCAGCACGGCATTCTGCGGGTCGGCGGCCACCATCTTGGCCACCCGGCTAAGTGGTCCGAGGGTGATCGGCATCAGCATGCTCGGGCGGTCCGGATTGAACGAGGAGTCGACCGGCGCCACCACCACCAGGATCTCGCCTCGGCGCTCGACCTGAAACTTGCTGCCGGCGACGGCTTCTTTCAGGCGTTTTTCGTTGTCATCCAGCCAGGCCGGGGTGACCTTGCGGGGCTCGACCTTCTTGGCGACCGGAGCGGCCTGAGCGGCCGTCTTCTTGCCGCCGAACGACCACCAGGAGCTTTCCTTTTCCTTGACGGCCTTCTGCTCGGCGACCTTGGTCTCGGACTTGGCGGCTGCCTGGGCGGGCTTGGCGCCCTTGTCATCCGCCGCCAGGCGCTCTTCCTTCTTGCTGCCGAACGACCACCAGGAGTTTTCCTTTTCCTTGACGGCCTTCTGCTCGGCGACCTTGACCTCGGGCTTGGCAGCCGCCTGGGCAGGCTTGGCGTCCTTGCCGGCAGCAGCCACGCTGGCGCCAGTCGCCTTGCCCTGCTGCCCGGCAGCCGGCTCCGACTTCTGGACCTGGGCTGCCGGCTTGTCCTTGGCGACGGGCGAGTCCTTGGCTAGCGGATCGGCCGGATCCGACTTGCCGGCGCAACCGGCCAGGGCAACGCAAACGAACAGAGCTGCAGGTTTGATGAGCGACATGATCAATTCCAGTTGAACAAAGCGAAAATCGGCCCGGGTCGGCGACCAGGAGCCACAAACGGAGCATGCCGGCGCCCGACAGGCCGCCGGCTGCTGAAAGCCGGCGGCATTGCTACAAGCATAGGCAGGCATGGGAAATCGACAGCGATGGTGCCGCAACGGCCCGAGCATGGCCAGCACTGCGGCCCGCCACAGGCCGCGCCGCAGACGCGCGGTCGATGCCCGGCAAGACGACTTCGGCAAAGTGAGACAGCCGCCGGGGCAAGAGGTTGCCGGGCCACCCGGGCCGGCGGCAGCTCCTCGCCGGTCAGCGGTCCCAGCGCTGCCGCAGCCACTCCAGATCCTCCGGACGGGTGATCTTCAGGTTGTCGGCACGCCCTTCCACCAGGCGCGGCGCCTGCCCGGCCCACTCCACGGCGGAGGCTTCATCGGTGATGGTCGCGTGCGACACCAGGGCATCGGCCAGGCTGCGATGCAACTGACCGAGACGGAACATCTGCGGGGTATAGGCCTGCCAGATCACGCTGCGGTCGATGGTCTCGCGCACCCGGCCGTCCCTGTCGGCACGCTTGAGGGTGTCGCGGGCCGGCACCGCGAGCAGTCCCCCCACAGGATCGTCGGCCAGCTCGCCGAGCAGCAGGTTGAGATCGGCGCGGCTGAGGTTCGGCCGGGCGGCATCGTGGACCAGCACCCAGTCGTCCTCGTGGGCGCCGAGGGTCAGCAGGTGCAGCAGGCCGTTCAACACCGAATCGGCACGCTCGCAGCCACCCGCCGCACGAGCGACGCGCGGGTCGCCGGAGCAGGCCAGGGTCGGCCAGTAGGGGTCGTCTTCGGCCAGGCACACCACCAGCCCCTTGAGGGTGGGATGACCGAGAAAACAGTCGAGGGTATGTTCGATCACCGTGCGCTCGCCGAGACGCAGGTACTGCTTGGGACGGTCGGCACGCATGCGCGCGCCCACCCCAGCGGCCGGAATGACGGCCCAGAATGCGGGGAGAGGAGTCAGGCTCATTGGCTCAGCTGATACAGGGTTTCGCCTTCCTTGACCATGCCCAGCTCATGGCGGGCACGTTCCTCGACGGTTTCCATACCGCGCTTGAGTTCGGCCACTTCGGCCTCGAGAATGCGGTTGCGCTCCTGCAGCTGCTCGTTCTCGCTCTTCTGCTCGGCTATCCGCTCCAGCAACTGGCGACTCTGGGTGATGCTGCCGTCGCCGTACCACAGACGATACTGCAGGCCGCCGAGGACCAGCAGGAGAACTAGGAACAGCCAGTGGGCCTTTTGCATCCTGGTCTGCCCTCCAAGTGCGATTGGCGTTGCCGGCCGGCTGCGCGCAGGCAGCCCGGCCGGTAACTACAGCTTAGCCGCGGAACTCGGCGCGGCCCTTGTACGGAGCCTTGGCGCCCAGTTGCTCTTCGATACGCAGCAGCTGGTTGTACTTGGACACGCGGTCGGAACGGCACAGCGAGCCGGTCTTGATCTGGCCGGCAGCGGTACCCACGGCCAGGTCGGCGATGGTGCTGTCCTCGGTCTCGCCGGAGCGGTGCGAGATCACCGCGGTGAAGCCGGCGGCCTTGGCCATCTGGATGGCTTCCAGGGTCTCGGTCAGCGAGCCGATCTGGTTGAACTTGATCAGGATCGAGTTGCCGATCGACTCCTCGATGCCGCGCTTGAGGATCTTGGTGTTGGTCACGAACAGGTCGTCGCCGACCAGTTGCACCTTCTCGCCGATCTTGTCGGTCAGCACCTTCCAGCCAGCCCAGTCGGACTCGTCCATGCCGTCCTCGATGGAGATGATCGGGTAGCGCTGGGTCAGGCCGGCCAGGTAGTCGGCGAAACCTTCGGCGTCGAACACCTTGCCCTCGCCTTCCAGATCGTACTTGCCGTCCTTGAAGAACTCGGAGGAAGCGCAGTCCAGGGCCAGGGTGACGTCCTCGCCCAGCTTGTAGCCGGCGTTGGCCACGGCTTCGGCGATGGCGGCCAGGGCGTCCTCATTGGAGGCCAGGTTGGGGGCGAAGCCACCCTCGTCACCCACGGCGGTGTTCAGGCCACGGGCCTTCAGCACGGCTTTCAGGTGATGGAAGATCTCGGCGCCCATGCGCAGGGCGTCGGCGAAGCTCTTGGCGCCGACCGGCTGGACCATGAACTCCTGGATGTCGACGTTGTTGTCGGCATGCTCGCCGCCGTTGATGATGTTCATCATCGGCACCGGCATGGAGTAGACGCCCGGAGTGCCGTTCAGGTCGGCGATGTGTGCGTACAGCGGCACGCCCTTGGCCTGGGCGGCAGCCTTGGCGGCAGCCAGCGACACGGCGAGGATGGCGTTGGCGCCCAGCTTGGCCTTGTTCTCGGTGCCGTCCAGCTCGATCATCGCCTGGTCCAGCGCCTTCTGCTCGGCCGGATCCTTGCCCAGCAGCAGATCGCGGATCGGGCCGTTGATGTTGGCCACGGCCTTCAGCACGCCCTTGCCCAGGTAACGGCTCTTGTCGCCATCACGCAGTTCCAGCGCTTCGCGCGAACCGGTGGAGGCACCGGACGGCGCGCAGGCGCTACCGATGATGCCGTTATCAAGAATCACATCGGCTTCAACGGTCGGGTTACCGCGGGAATCCAGGACCTCACGGCCTTTGATGTCGACGATTTTTGCCATTGCTGGTAGCACTCCAGAGGGTTGACGTACAGGTGACCGCGGCCGGGCTTGCGCCCGCTCCGCCATCACTGGAAGAAACGAGACCGGCGCCCGCTCGGGGCGCCGCTACTTTACCGGAACGGCTCTGCCTCAGGCAGTCGCGATCGGCGGGAAACTCTTGACCAGGTCATCCAGTGCCTTGAGCTGGGCAAGGAACGGCTCAAGCTTGTCCAGGCGCAGCGCGCACGGGCCGTCGCACTTGGCCTGGTCCGGATCCGGATGGGCCTCGAGGAACAGGCCGGCCAGCCCCTGACTCATGCCGGCCTTGGCCAGATCGGTGACCTGGGCGCGGCGGCCGCCGGCGGAGTCGGTGCGCCCGCCCGGCATCTGCAGGGCGTGGGTCACGTCGAAGAACACCGGGTAGTCGAACGACTTCATGATGCCGAAGCCGAGCATGTCGACGACCAGGTTGTTGTAGCCGAACGAGGAGCCCCGCTCGCAGAGGATCAACTGGTCGTTGCCCGCTTCCTCGCACTTGTTGAGGATGTGCTTCATCTCCTGCGGGGCGAGGAACTGGGCCTTCTTGATGTTGATCACCGCGCCGGTTTTGGCCATCGCCACCACCAGGTCGGTCTGCCGCGACAGGAAGGCCGGCAGCTGGATGATGTCGCACACCTCGGCCACCGGCGCCGCCTGGTAGGGCTCGTGCACGTCGGTGATCACCGGCACGCCGAAGGTCTTCTTCACCTCTTCGAAGATCTTCATGCCCTCCTCCAGGCCCGGACCGCGGAAGGAGGTGATCGACGAGCGGTTGGCCTTGTCAAAGCTGGCCTTGAACACGTAGGGGATGCCGAGCTTCTCGGTGACCCGCACGTACTCCTCGCAGACCTTCAGGGCCAGATCGCGCGATTCCAGCACGTTCATGCCGCCGAACAGCACGAACGGCAGCTCGTTGCCGATCTGGATGTCGCCGACGCGGATGATCTTCTGCGCCATAGCTCAGGCCTTCTTGTTCAGTGCGTGCTGCTGGAGCGCGGCATTGACGAAACCACTGAACAGCGGATGGCCGTCGCGCGGGGTGGAGGTGAACTCCGGGTGGAACTGGCAGGCGACGAACCACGGATGATTCGGCGCCTCGACCACTTCCACCAGCGCGCCGTCGCCGGAGCGACCGCTGACACGCAGACCGGCTTCCTGCAACTGCGGCAGGAGGTTGTTGTTGACCTCGTAGCGGTGACGATGACGCTCTACGATCACGTCCTTGCCGTAGCAGGCATGCACCAGCGATTCGCGCTCGAGCTGGCACTCCTGACCACCCAGGCGCATAGTACCGCCCAGGTCGGAGCCTTCGCTGCGCTGCTCGACGGCGCCGGTGGCGTCCTGCCACTCGGTGATCAGGCCGACCACCGGATGAGTGGAGGAATGATCGAACTCGGTGGAGTTGGCGTCCTTCCAGCCCAGCACGTTGCGGGCGTACTCGATCACCGCCACCTGCATGCCCAGGCAGATGCCCAGGTAGGGAATCTTGTTCTCGCGGGCATACTGCACCGCGGTGATCTTGCCTTCCACGCCGCGCAGACCGAAGCCGCCCGGCACCAGGATGGCATCGACCCCCTCGAGCAGACCGGTGCCCTGGTTCTCGATGTCTTCCGAATCGATGTAGCGCAGGTTGACCTTGGTGCGGCTCTGGATGCCAGCGTGGCCCATCGCCTCGATCAGCGACTTGTAGGCGTCCAGCAGCTCCATGTACTTGCCGACCATGGCGATGGTGACTTCGTGCTCGGGGTTGAGCTTGGCGTCGACCACGCGATCCCATTCCGAGAGGTCGGCAGGACCGCAGTCGAGGCCGAAACGCTCGACGACGATCTCGTCCAGCCCCTGGGCGTGCAGCACCGCCGGAATCTTGTAGATGGTGTCGACGTCTTCCAGACTGATCACCGCACGCTCTTCGACGTTGGTGAACAGGGCGATCTTGCGCCGCGAGGACAGATCGACCGGGTGGTCGGAGCGGCAGATCAGCACGTCCGGCTGCAGACCGATGGAGCGCAGCTCCTTCACCGAGTGCTGGGTCGGCTTGGTCTTGGTCTCGCCGGCGGTGGCGATGTACGGCACCAGGGTCAGGTGCATCAGCATGGCGCGCTTGGCGCCGACTTCGACGCGCAGCTGGCGGATCGCCTCGAGGAACGGCTGCGACTCGATGTCGCCGACGGTACCGCCGATCTCCACCAGGGCCACGTCGGCATCGCCGGCGCCCTTGATGATGCGACGCTTGATCTCGTCGGTGATGTGCGGGATCACCTGCACGGTGGCGCCCAGGTAGTCGCCACGGCGCTCCTTGCGCAGCACGTCCATGTAGACGCGGCCGGTGGTGAAGTTGTTGTTCTGGGTCATGGTGGTGCGGATGAACCGCTCGTAATGGCCCAGATCGAGGTCGGTTTCCGCGCCGTCATGGGTGACGAACACCTCACCATGCTGGAAGGGGCTCATGGTCCCCGGATCGACGTTGATGTAGGGGTCGAGCTTGAGCATGGTGACCTTCAGTCCCCGCGCCTCCAGGATTGCCGCCAAGGAAGCCGAGGCGATGCCTTTCCCCAAAGAAGAAACAACACCACCCGTGACGAAGATGTAGCGCGTCATGAATAACCCTAGAAGTCTGCGTTGAGGCGGTCGGCACCGCCGGAGAATGCGAAGGGAGGCAGAAAGCCTCTTGAAGACGGGAGCATAGTTTACGCGAAAGGCCCTTTCAGCTCAAACCCGCGCCGCCCGTCGGCCCCTCCCAGCACAGCTGCAACGGCGTCCCGCTCAGCCGCAACTGCGGCAGATTGGCCACGGCGAGCAGCCGCTCGCCGGCGTAGAGCAGCGGCAGACGGCCACGCACGAAGGACGGCACCCCGTTCTCCTGCAGCACACGCTTGAGGTCCCGGTGCCCGCGCCCGGCCAGCGCGAGCACTTCACCGCCCAGGCGATAGCGGATCTGCAACTCCCGGACGGGCGACACGCCCTCCAGCCAGACCCGGCCGTTGCCGGGCAGCGTCAGCGGCCGCAGCGGATCGCTCCACACCAGCGCCCCGGGTGCCGGCGCCCGCAGCCAGTCGCCACTCAGCCACCACAGCCGCCCGCCGGCACGGCGCAGCTCGCCTCCCGCCAGACGCCAGCGCGGCGCAGCGTCCTCACCAGCGTCGCGCAGCGCCTCCCAGCCCGCCCAGTGTTCGCGTTCGGGCGGCAAGGACAGGCCGCGCAGCCAGTGGCGCAGGGCATTGCGCTGACGCGCCACGCTCAGCGCCCGCAAGGGCGCCAGCGCCAGGGACGGCAGCGCCAACCAGGACGGATCGGCCGACGTGCTCGCCGCCACCAGATCCAGCTCGGCCAGCTCGCCGAGCAGGCCATCGGCCTCGGCCAACTGCTCGGCATCGCGCGCCAGCACCGCGACGGCAGCAGGCCAGTGCCGGACCAGACGCGGCAGGATCTCGTGACGGAGGAAGTTGCGCGACAGACGAGTGTCCCGATTGCTCGGATCCTCGATCCAGGTCAGTTGCTC
This sequence comes from Pseudomonas oryzae, assembly GCF_900104805.1. Lineage (NCBI taxonomy): Bacteria > Pseudomonadati > Pseudomonadota > Gammaproteobacteria > Pseudomonadales > Pseudomonadaceae > Pseudomonas > Pseudomonas oryzae. The sequence goes on from NZ_LT629751.1 coordinate 2,289,032, forward strand.
GCGGCGCGCCCAGACCTCCAGCTCGCCACGCGAGACGCCGAGCAGCGGGCGCAGCAGATGCCCGGCACCCAGCGACCGACTGGCCGGCATGGCGGCCAGCCCGCGCACACCGGCGCCGCGCAGCAGGCGCAGCAGCAGGGTCTCGGCCTGATCGTCCTGGTGCTGGGCGGCCAGCAGTGCCTCGCCCTCGCCCAGCATGGCAGAGAACGCCGCGTAGCGCGCCTCGCGCGCCGCGCGCTCGAGACTGGCCCGACCATCGACCCGCACCTGCCTGACCTGCAGGGGAATCCCCAGAGCCTCGCACTGGGCGCGGCACAGCTCAACCCAGCTGTCGGCGACCGACTGCAGACCGTGATGGATGTGGATGGCACTTAGCGGCGGCAGCCGATGCCGAGTGCGCAGGCGCGCGAGCAGATGGAGGAGCACGGTGGAGTCGAGACCACCGGAGAAGGCGATTCGCCAAGCCGGCGCCTGGCGCCAGGCGTCGAGGGCTTGCAGCAGGCGGGATTCGAGGGACATGGCGACAGGCCTCCGCGACAGGGCTGTCCGGGCGGTATCCGGAGCCGCGCACGAGTGCGCTCCCCGGATACGCAACACCCCAGCGCAGAAGCTCCCGCGCCGCAGCGCGGGAGTCGGCGAGGCGTCAGACCGCGCCGTAGCTCATCAGGCGCTCGTAGCGACGCGCCAGCAGAGCCTTGGTGTCATGCTTGCCCAGCTCGTCGAGCTGCTTGAGCAGCGACTGACGGAGGGTGGCGGCCATGGCGGCGTGGTCGCTGTGGGCGCCGCCCAGCGGCTCGGCGATCACGGTATCGACGATACCCAGCTCCTTCAGGCGCTCGGCGGTGATACCCATCGCCTCGGCGGCTTCCGGCGCTTTCTCGGCGGTGCGCCAGAGGATCGAGGCGCAGCCTTCCGGCGAGATCACCGCGTAGGTGGAGTACTGCAGCATGTTCAGCTGGTCGCACACGCCAATGGCCAGCGCGCCGCCCGAACCGCCCTCGCCGATCACGGTAGCGATGATCGGCGTCTTCAGGCGCGCCATGACGCGCAGGTTCCAGGCGATCGCCTCGCTCTGGCCGCGCTCTTCGGCGTCGATGCCCGGGTAAGCGCCGGGGGTGTCGATGAAGGTCAGGATCGGCAGCTGGAAGCGTTCGGCCATTTCCATCAGGCGACAGGCCTTGCGATAGCCCTCAGGGCGCGGCATGCCGAAGTTGCGGCGCACCTTCTCGCGCACTTCGCGGCCCTTCTGGTGGCCGATGATCATCACCGGACGGTCGTCGAGACGCGCCACACCACCGACGATGGCGGCGTCGTCGGCGAAGTGGCGATCGCCGTGCAACTCGTCGAATTCGGTGAAGATGTGCTGGATGTAGTCCAGGGTGTACGGACGGCGCGGATGACGCGCCAGACGCGCGATCTGCCAGCTGGTCAGATTGCTGAAGATGCTCTGGGTCAGCGTCTTGGTCTTGTCCTGCAGGCGGGCAATCTCTTCGCTGATGTTCAGTTCGTTGTCATTGCCCACCATGCGCAGGCCTTCGATCTTGGCTTGCAGGTCGGCGATCGGCTGTTCGAAATCCAGATAATTCGGGTTCATGCAGGGATCCGTGGTGAGCGGGTTACTGTACGGCTCAGGGAACAAACGCCCGACTTTACGGGATCAGGCGTCGCGGGTCGAGCCTGCGCAATCACAAGGCCATGCCTTGGACCACGCTTTTAGCGATATTGCAGGAAGACGTTGTCGCGTCCGAACTGGTCACGCAAAGTCTGGATAAGGTTGTCGGTCGGGTCGATTCGCCATTGGTCGCCGAACTGCAGCAGGGCGCGCGCGTCCTGGCCGCGGTAGTCGAGGGTGATCGGGCAGGCGCCGCGGTGCTGGCCGCACAGATCGGCCAGCCAGCGCAACCGCTCGCCCGCCAGCTGACCGCCGTCGACGCGCATGCGCAGGCTCTCGGCCAGGCCGGTGCGCGCCTCCTCGAGACTCATCACCCTTTTCGCACGCAGGCGCAGGCCACCGGAGAAGTCATCCATGCTCACCTCGCCCTCGATCACCACTAGGGCGTCGGTCTGCAGCAGCGACTGCGCGGCGGCGAAGGCCTCGGCGAACAGCGAGGCCTCGATGCGCCCGGAGCGGTCATCGAGGGTGACGAAGCCCATCTTGTCGCCGCGCTTGTTCTTCATCACCCGCAGGTTGACGATCAGCCCGGCCACCGTCTGCGTCTCGCGCGCCGGGCGCAGGTCGACGATGCGCTGGCGGGCGAAGCGGCGCACCTCACCTTCGTACTCGTCGATCGGGTGGCCGGTCAGGTACAGGCCGAGGGTCTCCTTCTCGCCGCGCAGGCGCTCCTTGAGGGTCAGCTCGCGTACCTTGCGGTAGTTGGCGTAGACGTCCGCCTCCAGCTCGGCGAACAGCCCGCCGAACAGGTCCATGTGCCCGCTGTCGGCGCTGCGCGCGGTCTGCTCGGCGGCCTGTACCGCCTCCTCCATGGCCGCCAGCAGCACCGCGCGGTTGAGGTCGAGGCTGGCCTGGTAGGCCTTGGGTTCGTCGTGATAGTGCGGACCGAGGCGATCCAGCGCACCGCTGCGGATCAGCGCCTCGAGGGTACGCTTGTTGATGCGCTTGAGATCAACCCGCGCACAGAAGTCGAACAGATCCTTGAACGGCTCCGCGGCGCGCGCCTCGACGATGGCTTCGACCGGTCCTTCGCCGACGCCCTTGACCGCGCCGAGGCCGTAGACGATACGGCCGTCCTCGTTGACGGTGAACTTGAACTCGGAGACGTTGACGTCGGGGGCGTCGATGCGCAGCTTCATGCTGCGGCATTCCTCGATGAGGATGACCACCTTGTCGGTGTTGTGCATGTCCGCCGACAGCACCGCGGCCATGAACGGCGAGGGATAGTGGGTCTTCAGCCAGGCGGTCTGGTAGGAGACCAGGCCGTAGGCGGCCGAGTGCGACTTGTTGAAGCCGTAGCCGGCGAACTTCTCAACCAGATCGAAGATGTTGCCCGCCAGATCCCCACTGATGCCATTGCCGGCGCAGCCCTCGATGAAGCCGCCGCGCTGCTTGGCCATCTCCTCGGGCTTCTTCTTGCCCATGGCGCGGCGCAGCATGTCGGCGCCACCCAGGGTGTAGCCGGCCATCACCTGGGCGATCTGCATCACCTGCTCCTGGTACAGGATGATGCCGTAGGTGGGCTTGAGCACCGGCTCGAGGCCGGCGTACTGGTAGTCGGGGTGCGGGTAGGAGACCTCGGCGCGGCCGTGCTTGCGGTTGATGAAGTCGTCGACCATGCCCGACTGCAGCGGGCCGGGGCGGAACAGCGCCACCAGGGCGATGAGGTCTTCCAGACAGTCCGGCTTGAGCTTCTTGATCAGCTCCTTCATGCCGCGCGATTCGAGCTGGAACACCGCGGTGGTTTCGGCGCGCTGCAGCAGCTGGTAGGTCGGCTTATCGTCGAGCGGAATGAAGTCGATGTTGACCGGCGGCAGGCTCTTCTTCACCTGCTCGCGGTTGATGGTCTCCATCGCCCACTTGATGATGGTCAGGGTGCGCAGGCCGAGGAAGTCGAACTTGACCAGACCGGCAGCCTCGACGTCGTCCTTGTCGAACTGGGTCACCAGGCCACCGCCCTCCTCGTCGCAGGCGATCGGCGCAAAGTCGGTGAGCTTGGTCGGCGCGATCACCACGCCGCCGGCGTGCTTGCCGGTGCCGCGGGTGATGCCCTCGAGCTTGAGGGCCATGTCCCAGATCTCGCGGGCGTCCTCGTCGGCGGCGAGGAAGTCGCGCAGCGGCTCCTCCATCTCGTAGGCCTTGTCGAGGGTCATGCCGACCTCGAAGGGGATCATCTTCGACAGGCGGTCGGCCAGGCCGTAGGACTTGCCCTGCACCCGCGCCACGTCGCGCACCACCGCCTTGGCCGCCATCGAGCCGAAGGTGATGATCTGGCTCACCGCGTTGCGGCCGTACTTGTCGGCCACATAGTCGATCACCCGGTCGCGGCCGTCCATGCAGAAGTCGACGTCGAAGTCGGGCATGGAGATCCGCTCGGGGTTCAAGAAACGCTCGAACAGCAGATCGTAGGCCAGCGGATCGAGGTCGGTGATCTTCAGCACGTAGGCGACCAGGCTACCCGCACCCGAGCCGCGCCCCGGCCCCACCGGCACGCCGTTGTTCTTCGCCCACTGGATGAAGTCGGCAACGATCAGGAAGTAGCCGGGGAAGCCCATCTGGCTGATGGTGCCCAGCTCGAACTCCAGACGATCCACGTAGACCTGGCGCTTGGCCTCGTAGTCCGGGGTGTCCTTGGGCAGCAGCACCTCGAGGCGCTCCTCCAGCCCTTCGTAGGAGGCGTGGCGCAGGTAGTCGTCGATGCCCATGCCGTTGGGCGTCGGAAAGTCGGGCAGGAAGTACTTGCCGAGGCGCACGTCGATATTGCAGCGCCGGGCGATCTCGACCGTATTCTCCAGCGCCTCGGGCAGGTCGCTGAACAGCTCGGCCATCTCCGCCGGGGTCTTCAGGTATTGCTGGTCGGAATAGTTGCGCGGCCGCCGCGGGTCGTCGAGGGTGCGGCCCTCGCCGATGCACACGCGGGTCTCGTGGGCCTCGAAGTCGTCGGGCTTGAGGAAGCGCACGTCGTTGGTGGCCACCAGCGGCGCGTCGCAGCGGCTGGCCAGCTCGACCGCGGCGTGCAGGTATTCCTCGTCATTGACCCGGCTGGTGCGCTGCACCTCAAGGTAGAAACGCTCGGGGAATACCGCCTGCCACTCGCGCAGCAACGCCTCGGCCTCATCGGCATGACCGTTGAGCAGGGCCAGACCGACCTCGCCTTCCTTGGCCCCGGACAGGGCGATCAGCCCCGCGGCGGCTTCCTTCACCCAGTCGCGCTGGATGATCACCAGGCCGTTGAGCTGCCCCTCGGTCCAGCCGCGCGAGACCAGTTCGGTCAGGTTGCGATAACCCTGCTCGTCCATCGCCAGCAGGGTCAGGCGCGACAGCGGCGCATCCTCCCCGCGGCCGGCCAGCCACAGGTCGGCGCCGCAGATCGGCTTGATGCCGCCGCCCATGGCGGTCTTGTAGAACTTGACCAGCGCGCACATGTTGCTCATGTCGGTTACCGCCACCGCCGGCATGCCGGCTCCGGCGACCGCCTTGACCAGCGGTTTGACCCGTACCAGGCCGTCAACCAGGGAGTATTCGGTGTGCACACGCAGGTGGACGAAGGTGGCGGTCATGGCAATTCCGTGGACGCAGAAACAACTGTGCCCGGAATTGTACCGGGCCTTGGCGGGAGGTGCATGGCGAAGCGCGCGCTCAGTCGTCGAGCAGCGCACGCACCGGGGCGAAGGAGCGCCGATGGATGGGCGTCGGCCCAAGCCGCCTTAGCGCCTCGAGGTGCGCCGGGGTCGGATAGCCCTTGTGGCCGGCCAGGCCGTAGCCTGGGTAGATCAGCTCCAGCTCGGCCATCTCGCGGTCGCGAGTGACCTTGGCGAGGATCGAAGCGGCGGCAATCGCCGGCACCTTGGCGTCGCCGCCGATCACCGGCGCACTGGGCACCGTGAGCTTCGGGCAGCGATTGCCGTCGATCAGCGCCAGACGCGGCTGCACCGCCAGCCCCTCGACGGCGCGCTGCATGGCGAGGAAGGTCGCCTGGAGGATGTTCAGGCGGTCGATCTCCTCGACCTCGGCGCGACCGATGCACCAGGCCAGGGCCTTGTCGCGAATCTCGTCGAACAGCCGCTCACGGCGCGCCTCGGAGAGCTTCTTGGAGTCGTTGAGCCCGTCGATCGGCCGCAGTGGATCGAGGATCACCGCCGCGGTGACCACCGGGCCGCACAGCGGACCGCGGCCGACCTCGTCGACGCCGGCGACCAGCTCCTCGACCAGGGTGAAGTCCAGACCGAGCTGCATCAGACGCACCCCACCAGCTGCAGTACCGCCTCGGCGGCGCGTTCGGAAGCACCACGACGCAGCTCGCGATGGATGGCATCGAAGCTTTCGGTCTGCGCGCTGCCGTCATCCAGCAGCGGCGACAGGGTCGCGGCCAGCGCCTCCGGCGTCGCGGCGTCCTGGATCAGCTCGGGCACCAGCAGACGCCCGGCCAGCAGGTTGGGCAGCGAAATGTACGGACTCTTCACCAGGCGCCTGAGGATGCGGTAGGTGAGCGGCGCCACCCGGTAGGCCACCACCATCGGTCGCTTGAACAGCAGCGCCTCGAGGGTCGCGGTGCCGGAGGCGATCAGCACAGCATCGCAGGCGGCCAAGGCCTCGTGGGAGCGACCGTCGAGCAGGGCCAACGACAGGTCGCGTCCGGCGAGCATGGCCTCCAGCTGGGCACGCCGCTCGCCGCTGGCGCACGGCAGCACGAAGCGCAGCCCAGGACGCAGCGCCCGCAGACGCTCGGCGGCATCGAGGAACAGGCTGCCGAGGCGCTCCACCTCGCCGCCGCGACTGCCCGGCAGCAGCGCCACCACCCCGCCCTGCGCCGGCAGACCGAGGGCAGCGCGTGCAGCGCTGCGCTCGGCGTCGAGGGGAATGGCGTCGGCCAGCGGATGGCCGACGAAGCACACCGGCACCCGCTGCGCCTCGTAGAACTGCGCTTCGAAGGGGAACAGGGTCAGCATCAGGTCGCAGGCGCGCTGGATCTTCAGCACGCGCTTCTGCCGCCAGGCCCACACCGAGGGACTGACATAGTGCACGGTGCGGATACCGGCCTGGCGCAGCTTCAGCTCGACGCCAAGGTTGAAGTCCGGTGCATCGATGCCGATGAACACGTCCGGCCGTTCGGCGATCAGGCTGCGGATCAGCCGGCGACGACGCTTGAGCAGCTCCGGCAGACGGCCGAGCACCTCGACCAGCCCCATCACCGCCAGGCGCTCCATGGGGAAGTACGAATCCAGGCCTTCGGCCTGCATACGCGGCCCACCGACACCGATGAAGCGGACATCGGGGTGGCGGGCTTTGATGGCCTGCATCAGGCCGGCGCCGAGGATATCGCCGGACGCCTCGCCGGCGACCAGCGCGACTTTCAGTGAACGCGCCATGGGCTCAGCGGGTGATGCCGCGGGTCGAGCTGCGTACCGATTCGCAGAACAGCGCCACTTCCGGGTATTGCGCCTCATCGGCTGCGAGCTCGGCGAGCGCCTCCTCCACGGTCAGCCCCTTGCGGTAGACGACCTTGTAGGCGCGGCGCAGCACCTGCATCACCTCGTCGCTGAAACCACGACGGCGCATGCCCTCGAAGTTCATGCTGCGCGCCTCGGCCGGGCTACCGAACACGGTGACGAAGGCCGGCACGTCCTTGCCGATCGCCGTGCCCATGCCGGAGAAGCTGTGCGCGCCGATGCGGCAGAACTGGTGAACCAGGGTGAAACCGGAAAGGATCGCCCAGTCGCCGACATGCACGTGGCCGGCCAGCGCGGTGTTGTTGACCAGGATGCAGTGGTCGCCGATCACGCTGTCGTGACCGACATGCACGTAGGCCATCAGCAGGTTGTGGTTGCCGATGGTGGTCTCGTGACGATCCTGCACGGTGCCGCGGTGGATGGTGACCCCTTCGCGGATCACGTTGTGGTCACCGATCACCAGGCGGGTCGGCTCGCCCTTGTACTTCAGATCGGGCGTGTCCTCACCTACCGAGGAGAACTGGTAGATGCGGTTGTGCCGGCCGATCACCGTCGGGCCCTTGACGATCACGTGCGGGCCGATGACGGTACCCTCGCCGATTTCCACGTTCGGCCCGATGATCGACCAAGGGCCGACTTCAACATTGTCGGCCAGCCTGGCACTCGGATCGATGATGGCGCGAGGGTCGATCAAACTCATTTCTTCTGTTCCGCGCAGATGATTTCACCCGAGCAGACCGCCTTGCCATCGACGCTGGCCTGGCACTCGAATTTCCACAGGCCGCGCTTGCTGCTCAGCACCCGAGCCTCGAGGATCAACTGGTCACCCGGGGTCACCGGCGAGCGGAAGCGCAGGTTGTCGGAGCCGACATACAGGTACAGGGTATCGGCGGCCGCCTTGGCGCCCATCATGCTGAAACCGAGCAGACCGGCGGCCTGCGCCATGGCCTCGATGATCAGCACGCCCGGCATGATCGGATGTCCCGGGAAGTGGCCATTGAAGAACGGTTCGTTGATGGTGACGTTCTTGTAGGCGCGGATGCGCTTTTCCTCGAGATCCATCTCCACCACCCGGTCCACCAGCAGGAACGGGTAGCGGTGCGGCAGGAATTCGCGAATCTCGTTGATATCCATCATGGTGTGGGAGCCTTGGTCAAAAAAGGGAACACGGGGATGCGTGCCTCAGGCATCAGATGAGTCATCCCCGCTCCGGGTCACGGCAGCCAGCTGTTTTTCCAGCTGCTGCAGGCGCTTGGCCATGTCGTCGAGGTGGCGCAGTCGTGCGGCGCTCTTCTTCCATTCGGCCGCCGGCTGCATGGCGGTACCCGAGGAATAGGCCCCCGGCTCGGTGATCGAGCGGGTGACCATGGTCATGCCGGTGACGAACACGTGGTCGCACACCTCTATGTGTCCGACCATGCCGACGCCGCCGGCGATCATGCAGTGCTTGCCGATCTTGGTGCTGCCGGAAATGCCGCAGCAGCCGGCCATGGCGGTGTGATCGCCGACCTGCACGTTGTGGGCGATCATGATCTGGTTGTCGAGCTTGACGCCATTGCCGATCACGGTATCGCTCAACGCGCCGCGATCGATGGTGGTATTGGCGCCGATCTCGACGTCGTCGCCGACGGTGACACCGCCGATCTGGGCGATCTTGATCCACACACCCTTGTCGTTGGCGAAGCCGAAGCCCTCGCCGCCGAGCACGGCGCCGGACTGGATCACCACTCGCTTGCCGATGCGCACGTCGTGATAGAGGGTGACGCGCGGGGCCAGCCAGCCATCCTCGCCGATCACGCTGCGCGCACCGATCACGCAGTGGGCACCGAGGGTGACCCGCGCGCCGATCACGGCGCCGGACTCGATCACCACACCGGGACCAACCGCAGCGCTTGGGTCGACCACGGCATCGGCGGCGACGATGGCGCTCGGATGGATGCCGGGAGCGGCGAGCGGCTTGCGATCGAACAGGTGCGACAGCTCGGCGAAGGCCAGGTAGGGATTGGCCAGCACCAGCGCCACCCCGGCAAAGCCTTCGGCATCTGCGGGGGTGAGCAGCACGGCAGCGGCCCGACTCGTGGCGAGGTGCTTGCGGTACTGGGCGTTGGCCAGGAAGGTCAGTTGCTGCGGGCCGGCGTCCTGCAGGGCCGCCAGGCCGCTGACCGGCAGATCCGCGGGCCCGCGCAGTTCGGCGCCGACTCGTGCGGCCAGCTCGCCCAAAGTGTAGACGGGAGCACTCATGGCATCAGCGCAGCTTGTTCATGCGCTCGATGACCTGCTTGGTGATGTCGAACTGCGGTTTGACATCCACCACGGCGCCACGCTCGAGCACCAGGTCATAGCTGCCCTGCTTGATCACTTCCTCGACCGCCTTGTCCAGCTTCGGCTTGAGCTGCTTGAGCATGTCGCGGTCGGCGATGGCCTTGGCCTCGTTCAGTTCCTTGGACTGGAACTGGAAGTCGCGCGCTTTCTGCTTGAACTCCAGCTCGAGACGCTCGCGCTCGCTGGTCTGCAGCTTCTCGCCTTCCTTCATCAGGCGCTCCTGGATGCGCTTGGCGTCGCTTTCCAGGGTCTTCAGGCGGTCAAGCTGGGGACCGAACTTCTTCTCGGCATCCACAGCGTACTTCTTCGCCGCATCCGACTCGAGCAGGGCCATCTGATAGTTGAGGACCGCCACCTTCATCTCGGCGAAGGCAGGCATGCTCAGCAGAGCAGCGGCCATCAGTACAACTTGAGTCAACTTGCGCACAATGAACTCCTGCAACGAATTGCCTGGATGATGAGCCCCGGAGGGCTTAGAAAGTCTGTCCCAGAGAGAACTGGAATACCTGGGTATCGGAGTTCTCCGGTTCCTTGACCGGCATGCCGAGGCTGAAGCTCAGCGGGCCGAGTGCGGTCAGCCAGGTCAGGCCGACACCCACCGAACTGGCCATGTCGCTCAGACTGAGGTCGCAACCGACCTCGCCGCGCTCCTCCTGGGCACTGCTGCAGTTGGTGTCGAACACGTTGCCCACGTCCCAGAACAGCACGGTGCGCAGGGATCGCTGATCCTTGACGAACGGCAGGGGGAACAGCAGCTCGGCGCCGCCCTGCACCAGCACGTTGCCACCGAAAGCCTGCGGATCCTTGTCTGGGTCAGCTTCGTTCGGGGTACTGCGCGGGCCGAGGCTGCTATCCTCGAAGCCACGCACCGAGTTGAAGCCGCCGGCGTAGTAGTGCTCGTAGAACGGCAGCTCGCTGGTCGAGCCGTAGCTGTCGGCGTAGCCCAGACGGCCATGGAAACGCAGCGCGTAGTCCTTCTTCCACAGCGGGGCGAAGATCTGCCCGCTGTAGTCGATGCGATAGAACGACAGGTCGCTGCCTGGCAGGGTGATTTCACCCTGCAGGCTCTGCGAGTGGCCGCGGTTGGCGAACACGCCGCGGTTCAGGGTCGACTCCGACCAGCCGATCGAGCCCTTGAAGTTGGTGTAGCTGTCACCTTCCTGCTCGATGAAGTCGAAGATTTCCTTGACCGTGTAGTCGCCGGGGCTGATGTCGTCCTGCTGGGCCGAGAGGCCGTAGGTCAGGCGCGAGGTCTCGCTGATCGGATAGCCGAGGTTGATCCCGGCTCCCAGGCTGTCCACCGAGTAGGTCGACACGTCGACGTCGTAGTCGTCGTAGTCGGTGGTGCGGTAGAACATGTTGTAGCCGAGGCTGACGCCGTCCTCGGTCCAGTAGGGGTCGACGAAGCCGAAGTTGTAGCGGGTCTGGTACTCGCTGCGGTTCAGGCCGATGTTGACCTTGTTGCCGGTGCCGAGGAAGTTGCTCTGGCTGATCGAGCCGCCGAGGATCAGGCCGGCGCTCTGGGCGAAACCGACGCTGGCGGTGATCGAGCCGGAGGGTTGCTCCTCGACGCTGTAGTTGACGTCGATCTGGTCGTCGGCACCGGGCACCGCCGGGGTCTCGACGTTGACTTCCTTGAAGTAGCCGAGACGCTCGAGACGGGTCTTCGACTGGTCGATCAGGTAGGTCGAGGCCCAGCCGCCTTCCATCTGGCGCATCTCGCGACGCAGCACCTCGTCCTCGGTCTTGGTGTTGCCGCGGAAGTTGATGCGGTTGACGTAGGCGCGCTTGCCGGGATCGACAGCGAAGGTCACCGATACGGTGTTGTCGTCGTCATGCTGCTCGGGGATGCCGTTGACGTTGGCGAAGGTGTAGCCCTCGTTGCCCAGACGGCGAGTGATCAGCTCGGAAGTGCTGGTCATCACCTTGCGCGAGAACACCTGGCCTTCCTTGACCAGCAGCAGCTTGCGCACTTCCTCTTCCGGGACGCGCAGATCGCCGGCCAGCCTGACCTCGCGAATGGTGTACTTCTCGCCCTCGTCGATATTGACGGTGACGTAAACGTGCTTCTTGTCCGGGGTGATGGACACCTGGGTCGAGGTGATGTCCATGTTGATGTAGCCGCGATCCAGGTAATAGGAACGCAGGCGCTCGAGGTCACCGGACAGCTTCTCGCGGGAATACTTGTCGTCGTTGCGGATGAACGACAGCCAGTTGGTGGTACGCAGCTCGAACAGGCCGGCCAGCTCCTCGCTGGAGAACACCTTGTTGCCGACGATGTTGATGTGCTGGATGGCGGCGACCGAACCTTCGTTGATCTCGATCTTCAGGGCCACACGGTTGCGCGGCTGCGACTCCACCTTGGTCTCGATGGTCGCCGAGTAACGGCCCTGGGCCACGTACTGGCGCTGCAGCTCGTTGCGCACGCCTTCGAGGGTGGCCTGCTGGAAGATCTCGCCTTCGGCGAGGCCGGACTGCTTCAGGCCCTTGAGCAGGTCATCGGTGGCGATGGCCTTGTTGCCCTCGATCTCGATGGCCGAAATGGACGGTCGCTCGACCACGTCGACCACCAGCACGTTGCCTTCGCGCCCCAGCCGGATGTCTTGGAAGAAGCCGGTCTTGAACAGGGAGCGGGTGGCGTCCACCAGACGATTCTCGTCGACCGCATCGCCCACATTCAGCGGCAGGGCACCGAACACGCTGCCGGCGGAGACCCGTTGCAGGCCATTGACGCGGATATCGGTGATGGTGAAGGACTCGGCGTGAACCTCGGCGGTCATCAGCGCGGCAATTACCGCCGGTAGCAGCAAGCGTTTCATGAAGTCCTTTCTATCTTTTCAGACTGACTAAAAAGGAACTGCCGCTTCAGGCGGCAGCTCCGCAATACGTGGCAAGTTAGAGCCGGCTGATGTCATTGAACAGCGCGAGCAGCATCAGACCGATGACCAGGCTGATGCCGATCTGTACCCCCAGCGCCTGCACTCGCTCCGACAGCGGCCGGCCACGGGCCCACTCGACCAGATAGAACAGCAGGTGCCCGCCATCGAGAACCGGGATCGGCAACAGGTTGAGCACGCCCAGGCTAATGCTCAGATAGGCAAGGAAATTCAGGAAATCCCCCACCCCGGACTGGGCCGAAGCGCCCGCCACTTTAGCAATCGTTATCGGGCCGCTCAAGTTTTTTACCGAGAGCTCCCCGAACAGCATCTTGCCGATCGAGTCGAGGGTCATCAGGCTCATCGACCAGGTGCGCCGCAGGCTCTCGCCCACCGCATCCAGCGGCCCGTAGCTCACTTCGCGCAGCATTTCTGCTGGCCATTCGCCACCCGTGACGCCGGCTCCGAGGTAGCCGCTGCGCGCCTGACCCTCGCCACGCGCGGCCAGGGCCAGGCTGAGCTCGAAGGGCGCCCCGTCGCGCTCGACCATGAAGCTGACCCGCTGCCCCGGACGCTCGCGCACGACGTCGACCACCTGCTGCCAGTCGTCCAGCGCCAGCCCCTCGACACTCAGCAGGCGGTCGCCGAGCTGCAGCCCGGCTGCCTGGGCCGGTCCCTGCGGATCCAGATGGGCAAGCACCGGGGCGATCTGCGGCCGCCACGGGCGAATGCCGAGTGCAGCGAGCGGATCCGGGTCCTCGACACCCCGCAACCAGGCATCGAGCGCGAGAATACGCTCGCTTTCCACGCTCGAGCCCGGCTCGAGCAGGCGCAGACGCAGGCTACCGCTTTCGCCAAGGCGACCGATCAGTTGCAGGTTGACCTCGCTCCAGCCGCGGGTCGGCTCGCCGTCGACGGCCAGCACCTCAGCACCGGGCAGCACACCGGCCTGCTCGGCGAGACTACCGGACTCCACGCTGCCGACCACCGGGCGGACCTGCTGACCACCGAGCATGGCCAGGACCCAGAAGAACAGCATGGCGAGGAGGAAGTTGGCGAGCGGGCCGGCCGCCACTATGGCGAAGCGCTGGCGGACGCTCTTGCGGTTGAAGGCCTGCTCCAGCATGGCCGGTGGAACGTCACCCTCGCGCTCGTCGAGCATCTTCACGTAGCCGCCGAGCGGTACCGCGGCGACGACGAACTCGGTGCCATGCCGGTCGTGCCAGCGCAGCAGCGGTGCACCGAAACCCACCGAAAAGCGCAACACCTTGACGCCGCAACGGCGGGCCACCCAGAAGTGGCCGAATTCGTGAAAAGTAACCAGCACGCCCAGGGCGACCAGGGTGCCGACGATCATGTACAGCGCGTTCATCAGGATACCTCCGGACTCAACGTCCGTTACGGCCCAGCCAGTCCCGCGCGACTTCCCGCGCCTCGGCGTCGGCCTGCAGTACCGCGTCCAGCTCCCGGACAGCGGCCACGGGAATGCGATTCAGCACCACATCGATCATTCGGGCAATGTCATCGAAGCGGATGCGCTCGTCAAGGAATGCAGCCACCGCCACCTCGTTGGCCGCGTTGAGCAGCGCCGGCGCCGTACCGCCCGCCTCGGCGGCCTGGCGCGCCAGTTTGAGGCAGGGAAAGCGCCGCTCGTCCGGCGCCTCGAAATCGAGGCGGGCGATGGCGAACAGGTCCAGCGGTGCTACCCCGGAGTCGATGCGTCGCGGCCAGGCCAAAGCATGGGCGATCGGTGTACGCATGTCCGGATTTCCCAGCTGGGCCAGCACCGAGCCGTCGACATAATCGACCAGCGAGTGGATCACGCTCTGCGGATGGATCACCACCTCGACCTGGGCCGGAGAGGCATCGAACAGCCAGCAGGCCTCGATCAGCTCCAGCCCCTTGTTCATCATGCTCGCCGAATCGACCGAGATCTTGCGCCCCATCGCCCAGTTGGGATGCGCGCAGGCCTGTTGCGGGGTCGCCTCGGCGATGCGCTCCAGCGGCCAGCTGCGGAACGGCCCACCGGAGGCGGTGAGCAGGATGCGGCGCACGCCGACCTGGCCGAGGCCTCGCGCATAGTCGCCGGGCATGCACTGGAAGATGGCATTGTGCTCGCTGTCGATCGGCAGCAGTTCGGCGCCATGCGTCTGCACCGCCTGCATGAACAGCGCGCCGGACATCACCAGCGCCTCCTTGTTGGCCAGCAGCACGCGCTTGCCCGCCTGCACTGCCGCCAGGGTCGGCTGCAGGCCGGCGGCACCGACGATGGCCGCCATCACCGCATCCACCTCCGGATGGGCGGCCACTTCGCAGAGGCCGGCCTCGCCAGCCAGCACCTCGGTTGCCAGCCCGGCAATGCCCAGGCTGGCACGCAGGGAGACCGCCGCGTCGTCGTCCGGCACCACCGCATAACGCGGGCGATGCAGCAGGCACAGACGCTCGAGTTCGGCCAGCCGGCTGAAGCCGGTCAGGGCGAACACGCGGTAGTCGTGCGGGTGACGGGCGATCACATCGAGAGTGGAGAGACCGATGGATCCGGTCGCCCCGAGAACGGTTATCTGCTTCACAGGCTACCCCAGCCGTGCAGCCAGAGCAGCACGGCGAACATCGGCACTGCCGCGGTCAGGCTGTCGATGCGATCGAGCACACCGCCGTGGCCGGGCAGCAGATTGCTGCTGTCCTTGATCCCCGACTGGCGCTTGAACATGCTCTCGGTCAGATCGCCGACCACCGAGATCAGCACCACCAGCGCCGCACCGAGCAGCGCCATCATCAGCTCACGCGCCGCCCAGTCGCGGTACAGGCCGACCAGCAGGGTGACCAGCAGGCTGCCGGCCAGACCACCGTAGAGGCCTTCCCAGCTCTTGCCGGGGCTCACCTGCACGGCCAGCTTGCGTCGCCCGAAGCGCTTGCCGCTGAAATAGGCACCGATGTCGGCCACCCAGACCAGCACCATCACCGCGAGGATCAGGCTGTTGCCCTGCGGCCAGTGCTTGAGCAGCTGCAGGCCCTGCCAGGCCGGCACCAGGATCAGCAGGCCGATCGTCATGCGCGCCAATCGACTGCACCACAGGCGCTGGCTGCCCGGATAGCCGAGCACCAGACCGATGGCGGCCAGCCACCAGAGGATCGCCAGGGCCATCACCGGCCCTGCCAGCTGCGGCAGCTGATAGAGCACCAGCAGCAGGAACGCCACGCCGAGGGCATAGCCGACGCGCTGGCGCGGCGCATCGAAGCCGACCAGATGCGCCCACTCCCAGGCACCGAGCGTGACGACCAGACCGATGAACAGGGCAAACCAGCCACCCTGCAGCAGAAAGAAGCCGCCCAGGGCAATGGGCAGCAGCCACAAGGCAGTGATGATGCGCTGTCTCAGCATGTGGGCTTCCGTTGTTCCGCAGCGATCTGCTCGCTGGTCTTGCCGAAACGGCGCTGACGCCGGGAGAAGTCGATCAGCGCGGCGCGCAGCGCCTCGTGCTTGAAGTCCGGCCAGAGCAGCTCGGAAAAATACAGCTCGGCGTAGGCGACCTGCCAGAGCAGGAAGTTGCTGATGCGTTGCTCGCCACCGGTGCGGATGCACAGATCGACCGGCGGCTGCTCGCCGGTCGCCAGGCAACGCTGCAGCAGATCGGGCGTGATCTCGTCGACAGCCAGATGACCGGCGGCGACTTCGCGCGCCAGGCGCTGCGCGGCCTGGGTGATGTCCCACTGGCCGCCATAGTTGGCCGCCACCTGCAGCAGCATGCGCTCTCCGCCGGAGGTCTGCGCCTCGGCTTCCGCCATGGCCGCCTGCAGCTCGGGATGAAAGCGCGCGCGATCGCCCAGGATGCGCAGACGGATACCGTTGGCGACGAGCTTCTTCACCTCGCGGCGCAACGCCATGAGGAACAGCTCCATCAGCGCGCCGACTTCATCCTCCGGGCGCCGCCAGTTCTCGCTGGAGAAGGCGAACAGGGTCAGTACCTCGACCCCCTCTTCCGCACACACCTCGATCACCGCGCGCACCGCGTCGACGCCGGCCTTGTGGCCGGCGACGCCGGGCATGAACCGCTTCTTCGCCCAGCGGTTGTTGCCATCCATGATGATGGCAACATGGCGCGGGACGGAAGCGCCTTGCGTTGTCTTGTCCATGACAGTCATCCGGCCGTCAGACGGCCATCAGATCGGCTTCCTTGGCCTCGAGGGCCTTCTCGATCTCGCCGACGTACTTGTCGGTCAGCTTCTGCACCTCGTCGGCGGCGCGACGCTCGTCGTCCTCGCTGATTTCCTTCTCCTTGACCAGATCCTTGAGCTGGGCCAGGGCATCGCGACGGATATTGCGTACCGCCACGCGAGCGTTC
Organism: Pseudomonas oryzae; assembly: GCF_900104805.1. Classification (NCBI taxonomy): domain Bacteria; kingdom Pseudomonadati; phylum Pseudomonadota; class Gammaproteobacteria; order Pseudomonadales; family Pseudomonadaceae; genus Pseudomonas; species Pseudomonas oryzae. Next base: position 2,305,695 of record NZ_LT629751.1, read on the forward strand.
TCGGCCTCGGCGCGCGCCTGCTTGGTGTAGCCCTTGCGGGTTTCCTCGGTCAGGGCCGGCATCGGCACGCGGATGGTGGTGCCGGCGGTGGCCGGGTTGAGGCCCAGGTCGGAGGTCATGATGGCCTTCTCGACGGCCTGGATCAGGCTCTTGTCGAACACGGTCAGCGCCAGGGTGCGCGAATCCTCGGCCACCACGTTGGCCACCTGGCGCAGCGGGGTGTCGACACCGTAGTAGGACACCATGACGCCGTCCAGGATGCTCGGATGGGCGCGACCAGTGCGGATCTTGGCGAAGGCGTGATCCAGCGACTCCACGGACTTCTTCATGCGCTCCTGCGCGTCTTTCTTGATCTCGTTGATCATTCTCAACCCTCCTCGACCAGGGTGCCTTCGGCGCCCCCGACAACAATGTTAAGCAAGGCTCCGGGCTTGTTCATGTTGAACACCCGCAGCGGCATCTTGTGATCGCGGCACAGGCAGATGGCGGTCAGATCCATCACGCCCAGCTTGCGATCGAGCACCTCGTCATAGGTCAGGCGCTCGAATTTTTCGGCATTGGGATCCTTGAACGGATCGGCAGTGTACACGCCATCGACCTTGGTGGCCTTCAGCACCAGGTCGGCATCGATCTCGATGGCGCGCAGGCAGGCGGCGGAATCGGTGGTGAAGAACGGATTGCCGGTACCCGCCGAGAAGATAACCACCTCGCCGGCGTTCAGATGACGCATCGCCTTGCGCCGGTCATAGTGGTCGGTGACCCCGACCATGGAGATGGCGGACATCACCAGCGCCGGAATGCTCGAGCGCTCCAGGGCGTCGCGCATGGCCAGCGAGTTCATCACCGTGGCCAGCATGCCCATGTGGTCGCCGGTCACCCGATCCATGCCCGCCGCGCTCAGCGCCGCGCCGCGGAACAGGTTGCCGCCGCCGATGACCAACCCCACCTGGACGCCGATCCCAACCAGCTGGCCGATCTCCAGGGCCATGCGATCGAGCACCTTGGGATCGATCCCGAAGTCCTCGCTGCCCATCAGCGCTTCCCCGCTGAGCTTGAGCAGAATACGTTTGTAGCGGGCTTGGCGACCACTGAGTTGGGCCATACGAATCTCCTGGCAGTGTGATGTTGCGAAAAGCCGGCGCTCTCCGCGCTCCGGCGCGGATTTGACCGCACCGGAAAAAATCCGTGCCCCCATGGCACTAAAAAAACGGCAATCCCTGCGCACTTCCGACAGGCACGGCCTGTCGAGCCGCAAAGAAAAGGCTGCGCGCGCTAGCGGGCAGCCTTTTCTTCGACGGCGTCAGACCACCTTACTGCTGGCTGGCAGCGACCTGGGCAGCCACTTCGGCAGCGAAGTCGACCTCGGCCTTCTCGATGCCCTCGCCCACTTCGTAGCGCACGAAGGAAACGACTTCGGCACCGGCCTTCTTGGCCAGCTCACCGACCTTGACTTCCGGATCCTTGACGAACGGCTGCTCGACCAGGCTGGCTTCGGCGAGGAACTTGCTGATGCGGCCCTTGACCATGTTCTCGACGATGTTTTCCGGCTTGCCGGCGATCTTGTCGGCGTTCAGGGCCAGGAAGATTTCCTTTTCCTTGGCGATGGCTTCTTCGGAAACCTGGGCCGGGGAGAGGAACTGCGGGTTGCTGGCAGCCACGTGCATGGCGATGTCGCGAGCCAGCTCCGGGGTGCCGCCACTCAGGGTCACCAGCACGCCGATACGGTGGCCGTGCAGGTAGGCGCCGACCACGTCGCCCTCGACGCGGGTCAGGCGACGGATGTTGACGTTCTCGCCGCACTTGGCGACCAGAGCTTCACGAGCGGCCTCACGGGAGGCGACCAGCGGAGCGACTTCGGTCAGGCCGTTGGCGAAGGCCTCTTCCAGGCTCTCGGCGACGAAGGCCTTGAAGTCGTCCTGCAGGGCCAGGAAGTCGGTCTGCGAGTTGACTTCGACGATCACGGCCGACTTGTTGTCAGCAGCGACCTTGACGGCGATGGAGCCTTCGGCGGCGATGTTGCCAGCCTTCTTGGCGGCCTTGATGGCGCCGGAGGCGCGCATGTCGTCGATGGCCTTCTCGATGTCGCCATCGGCGGCAACCAGAGCCTTCTTGCACTCCATCATGCCTTGGCCGGTACGCTCGCGCAGTTCTTTAACCAGGGCTGCAGTGATCTCTGCCATGTTCGGAATCCTCTAGAGTTGCTCTAAAACTGTTTACCCGGCGAACCGGATAGCAATTCGGAAGTGGCAAAAAGGGGGCCTAGCCCCCTTTTTGCGCACCGGATAACGCTGGACGGCGCGCGTGCGCTCAGCCTTCAGCGGCTTCGGACGGAGCTTCCTCGACGAACTCGTCGCCGGCGCCGGCCTTGGACTTGCCGCTCAGCACGGCATCGGCCATGGAGCCCAGGTACAGCTGAACGGCGCGGATGGCGTCGTCGTTACCCGGGATGATGTAGTCCACGCCTTCCGGGCTGCTGTTGGTATCGACGACGCCGATGACCGGGATGCCCAGCTTGTTGGCTTCGGTGATGGCAATGCGCTCGTGGTCGACGTCGATCACGAACAGCGCGTCCGGCAGGCCGCCCATCTCCTTGATACCGCCCAGGCTGCGCTCCAGCTTCTCCAGGTCGCGCGAACGCATCAGCGCTTCCTTCTTGGTCAGCTTCTCGAAGGTGCCGTCCTGGGACTGGACTTCCAGCTCGCGCAGGCGCTTGATCGAGGCGCGGATGGTCTTGTAGTTGGTCAGCATGCCGCCGAGCCAGCGGTGATCGACGAACGGCATACCAGCGCGGGTAGCCTCTTCGCGAACGATCTTGCCAGCGGAGCGCTTGGTGCCGACGAACAGGATCTTGTTCTTGCCAGCTGCCAGCTTCTCAACGAAGGCCAGGGCCTCGTTGAACATCGGCAGGGTCTTTTCCAGGTTGATAATGTGGATCTTGTTGCGCGCGCCGAAAATGTACTTGCCCATCTTCGGGTTCCAGTAACGGGTCTGGTGACCGAAGTGGCAGCCGGCCTTGAGCATATCGCGCATGTTGACTTGGGACATTTCTCTTCCTCAGATAAGTCGGGTTGGGCCTCCACGCACCCCAATATCCAACCCTCGCGGGCACCCAGGATAGTTGTGTCGATGCGTGTGTGGTTTCGATGCCTTTCCGGGACCACCCCGAAAAGCGCCGCGCTTTATACCATACCTGCGCGCCGGACGAAACCCGGGCGACGCCGCAGCGACCGCCCGCAGGCGCGTCCGCCTCTGTTAGAATGCCAACCTTTCCTGTTTACCAGAGCGGGCGCCCCGCACCAGAGAGAACTGATGACCGTCACCATCAAGACCCCCGAGGAAATCGAGAAAATGCGCGTGGCCGGCCGCCTGGCCGCCGACGTGCTGGAAATGATCGAGCCCCACGTCAAGGCCGGGGTCACCACCGACGAACTCAACCGCCTGTGCCACGACTACATCGTCGACGTGCAGCAGGCCATACCGGCGCCGCTCAACTACAAGGGCTTCCCCAAGTCGATCTGCACCTCGCTCAACCACGTGGTCTGCCACGGCATCCCCAATGACAAGCCGCTGAAGGATGGCGACATCCTCAACATCGACATCACCGTGATCAAGGACGGCTACTTCGGCGACACCAGCAAGATGTTCATGGTCGGCAAGGTGCCCGAGTGGGCCACCCGCCTGTGCCAGGTCACCCAGGAATGCCTGTACAAGGGCATCTCGGTGGTGCGTCCCGGCGCGCGCCTGGGCGACATCGGCGAGATCATCCAGAAGCACGCCGAGAAGAACGGCTACTCGGTGGTCCGCGAGTACTGCGGCCACGGCATTGGCAACGTGTTCCACGAGGAGCCGCAGGTGCTGCACTACGGCCGCGCCGGCACCGGCCTGGAGCTGAAGGCGGGGATGACCTTCACCATCGAGCCGATGATCAACCAGGGCCGCCACGAGACCCGCCTGCTCGGCGATGGCTGGACCGCCATCACCAAGGATCGCAAGCTGTCCGCCCAGTACGAGCACACCATCCTGGTGACCGACAGCGGCTGCGAGATCCTGACCCTGCGCAGCGACGACACCATCGCCCGCTGCCTGCCCTGATCAGCACCACCAGCGACAGGAGAACGCCCGATGCACCCGACGGATGTGGACAACGAACTGTTCGACCGCGGCCAGTTCCAGGCTGAGCTGGCGCTGAAGAGCAGCCCGATACCCGCCTTCAAGAAGGCCATCCGCCGGGCGGGCGAAGTACTAGACGAGCGCTTCTCCGCCACCTGCGACATCCGCAACCTGATCACCGGGCGCGCCTGGTTCGTCGACCAGATCCTGCGCGAGGCCTGGGCACGCTTCGACTGGGGCAGCCAGGACAACGTGGCCCTGGTCGCGGTCGGCGGCTACGGCCGCGGCGAGCTGCACCCGCACTCGGACATCGACATCCTGATCCTCCTCGACGGCGCCCAGCACGAAGCCCTGCGCGAGCCGATCGAGGGCTTCCTCACCCTGCTGTGGGACATCGGCCTGGAGATCGGCCAGAGCGTGCGCTCGATAGAGGAGTGCGCCAGCGAGGCGCGCGCCGACCTGACGGTGATCACCAACCTGATGGAAAGCCGCACCATCGCCGGGCCGGACGAGCTGCGCCAGCGCATGCGCGCCGCCACCGGTACCCAGTACATGTGGCCGGCGCGCGAGTTCTTCCTCGCCAAGCGCGCCGAGCAGCGCGCCCGCCACGCCAAGTACAACGACACCGAGTACAACCTCGAGCCCAACGTCAAGGGTTCGCCCGGCGGCCTGCGCGACCTGCAACACATCCTCTGGGTCATCTGCCGGCAGTACGGCACCCTCAGCCTGGAAACCCTGGTCACCCGCGGCCTGCTGACCGACAACGAATACAACCTGCTGACCTCCAGCCAGACCTTCCTGTGGAAGGTGCGCTACGCCCTGCACATGATCGCCGGGCGCGCCGAGGACCGTCTGCTGTTCGACCACCAGCGCCGCCTGGCCGGCCTGCTCGGCTTCGAGGCCAGCGACACCAAGCTCGCGGTCGAGCAGTTCATGCAGAAGTACTACCGGGTGGTGATGGCCGCCGCCGAGCTGAGCGACCTGGTCAACCAGACCCTCGAGGAGCTGCTCCTCGAGCAGCCCGACCCCGCCCCGCCGCGCCAGCTCAACGCGCGCTTCCAGGTGCGCGACGGCTTCATCGAGGCGATCCACCCGAACGTGTTCAAGCGCAGCCCCAGCGCCATCCTCGAGGTCTTCGTGCTGATGGCCCAGCACCCGGAGATCCGCGGCGTGCGCTCGGACACCATCCGCCTGCTGCGCGACCACCGCCACCTGATCGACGACAAGTTCCGCCACGATATCCGCAACACCAGCCTGTTCGTCGAGCTGTTCAAGTCGCACGAGGGCATCCACCGCAACCTGCGGCGGATGAACCGCTACGGCATCCTCGGCCGCTACCTGCCGGAGTTCGGCCACATCGTCGGCCAGATGCAGCACGACCTGTTCCACATCTATACAGTCGACGCGCATACACTCAACCTGATCAAGAACCTGCGCAAGCTCAACCGCCCGGACATGGCCGAGAAGTTCCCGCTGGCCAGCGAGCTGATGGCCAAGCTGCCCAAGCCCGAGCTGGTGTATTTCGCCGGGCTCTACCACGACATCGCCAAGGGCCGCGGCGGCGACCACTCCGAACTGGGCGCCCGGGACGCGCTGGACTTCTGCGCGCGCCACCACCTGCCACCGTGGGACAGCCGGCTGATCGCTTGGCTGGTGCGCAACCACCTGCTGATGTCGACCACCGCGCAGCGCAAGGACCTCTCCGATCCGCAGGTGATCCACGACTTCGCCCGCGCCGTCGGCGATCAGGTCCACCTCGACTACCTGTACGTGCTGACCGTGGCCGACATCAACGCCACCAACCCGACGCTGTGGAACTCGTGGCGCGCCTCGCTGCTGCGCCAGCTGTACGCCGAGACCAAGCGCGCCCTGCGCCGCGGCCTGGAAAACCCGCTCGACCGCGAGGAGCGCATCCGCGAGAACCAGCATGCCGCCCTCGACCTGCTGCGCAGCCGCGGCCAGGTCGACGGCGACGCCGCCGAGCAGCTGTGGGCGCAACTGGGCGACGACTACTTCCTGCGCCACAGCCCCGAGGACATCGCCTGGCACACCGAGGCGATCCTCCAGCACCCCCATGACGGCGCGCCGCTGGTGCTGATCAAGGAAACCACCCAGCGCGAGTTCGAGGGCGGCACGCAGATCTTCATCTACGCGCCCGACCAGCACGACTTCTTCGCGGTGACCGTGGCGGCGATGGACCAGCTCAACCTGAACATCCAGGACGCGCGCATCCTCACCTCGACCAGCCAGTTCACCCTCGACACCTACGTGGTGCTGGACGCCGACGGCGGCTCGATCGGCGACGATCCGCAGCGCATCCGCGAGATTCGCCAGGGCCTGATCGACGCGCTGAAGAACCCGCAGGACTACAGCAGCATCATCAAGCGGCGCGTGCCGCGCCAGCTGAAAAGCTTCGGCTTCGCCCCGCAGGTGACCATCCACACCGACGCCCAGCGCCCGCTCAGCATCATCGAGGTGATCGCCCCGGATCGCCCCGGCCTGCTGGCCCGCATCGGCCAGATCTTCCTCGACTTCAACCTGTCGGTGCTCAACGCCAAGATCGCCACCCTGGGCGAGCGCGTGGAAGACGTATTCTTCGTCACCGACGAACACAACCAGCCGCTGGCCGACCCGGAGCTCTGCGCCCGCCTGCAGGAATCCCTGGCCCGCCAGCTCTCCGACACCCCGGACAGCCTGATCACGCCGTCCCGCATCCGCTTCTGAACAGGATCTCTTGATGAACCGAGCCCTCGACCTTCTGCAGCCCTATCCGTTCGAAAAGCTGCGCGCGCTGCTGGCCGGCGCCCAGCCGCCGGCTGACAAGAAGCCGATCGCCCTGTCCATCGGCGAGCCCAAGCACCGCTCGCCGGATTTCGTCGCCCAGGCGCTGGCCGACAACCTCGACCAGCTCGCCGTGTATCCGACCACCATCGGCCTGTCGGCGCTGCGCGAGAGCATTGCCCGCTGGTGCGAGCGCCGCTTCGGTGTGCCGGGCGGCTGGCTCGATCCGGCCCGCCACGTGCTGCCGGTCAACGGTACCCGCGAGGCGCTGTTCGCCTTCACCCAGGCCGTGGTGAACCGCGAACCGGACGCCCTGGTGGTCAGCCCCAATCCGTTCTACCAGATCTACGAAGGCGCCACCCTGCTCGCCGGCGCCCAGCCGCACTACCTGCCGTGCCTGGCCGAGAACGGCTTCAACCCGGACTTCGACGCCGTGCCGACCGAGGTCTGGCAACGCTGCCAGATCCTGTTCATCTGCTCGCCGGGCAACCCCACCGGCGCGCTGGTGCCGCTGGACACCCTGAAGCAGCTGATCGCCCTGGCCGATGAGCACGACTTCGTGATCGCCGCCGACGAGTGCTACAGCGAGCTGTACTTCGACGAGGACAACCCGCCGCCCGGCCTGCTGAGCGCCTGCGCCGAACTGGGCCGCAGCGACTTCAAACGCTGCGTGGTGTTCCACAGCCTGTCCAAGCGCTCCAACCTGCCGGGCCTGCGCTCGGGCTTCGTCGCCGGCGATGCCGAGATCCTCAAGCCGTTCCTGCTCTACCGCACCTACCACGGCTGCGCCATGCCGGTGCAGACCCAGCTGGCCAGCATCGCCGCGTGGAACGACGAGGCGCACGTGCGCGCCAACCGCGACCTCTATCGCGAGAAGTTCGCCGCGGTGCTGGAAGTGCTGCAGGGCGTGCTCGACGTGCAGCGCCCGGACGGCGGCTTCTACCTGTGGGCGAAGACCCCGGTGGCCGACACCACCTTCACCCGCGAGCTGTTCGAACGCGAGCACGTCACCGTGGTGCCCGGCTCCTACCTGTCGCGCGAAGTGGACGGCGTCAATCCGGGCGCGGGCCGCGTGCGCATGGCCTTGGTCGCGCCGCTGGCCGAGTGCGTCGAGGCCGCCCAGCGCATCCGCGCTTACCTGGAGAAGCGCCAGGGATGATGGACAACCCGCTCAACGTGATGACCGCCCTGGTCGCCTTCGGCATGCTGCTGCTCGGCGTCGGCTACAACCGCCGCGACAGCGACGCCGGCGTGGCGCTCATGGCGGGCGGCGTGCTGGTCATGCTGTCCTCGCTGTTCTATCGCCTGTACCTGGCCTTCGCCTGACCCCCGGAGCCCCTGATGACTGCAATCTGCCTGTACGGCATCAAAGCGTGTGACACCATGAAGAAGGCCCGCACCTGGCTCGACGAGCAGGGGGTCGCCTACCGGTTCCACGACTACAAGGTCGCCGGCATCGACCGCGCCAGCCTGGAGAAGTGGTGCGCCGAGCACGGCTGGGACAAGGTGCTCAACCGCGCCGGCACCACCTTCCGCAAGCTCGCCGACGAGCAGAAGGCCGATCTCGACCAGGCCCGCGCCATCGAGCTGATGCTCGCGCAGCCGTCGATGATCAAGCGCCCGGTGCTCGACCTCGGCGACCGTACCCTGCTCGGCTTCAAGCCGGAACTCTACGCCGCCGCGCTCGCCTGAGCCGGCCGCCCGCAACTCTCGAAAGGAAACATCCGCATGTCGCAGAACCTCTACAGCATCGCCTTCGGCGTCGGCACCCAGAACCGCCAGGGCGCCTGGCTGGAAGTCTTCTTCGCCCAGCCGCTGCTCGCCCCGACCGCCGAACTGGTCGCCGCCACCGCCGCCATCCTCGGCTACGCAGGCGGCAACCAGACCATCGCCATGACCAACCACCAGGCCCACGACCTGGCCGGCGCCCTCAAGCAGATCGACGCCGCCCAGGCCGCCCTGCTCACCCGCCTGGCCGAGAGCCGCAAGCCGCTGGTCGCCGTGCTGCTCGCCGAGGACGCCGCCCCCGCCACCACTCCGGAGGCGTACCTCAAGCTGCACCTGCTGTCCCATCGCCTGGTCAAGCCGCACGGCACCAGCCTGGCCGGCATCTTCGCCCTGCTGCCCAACGTGGCCTGGACCAACGAGGGCGCCATCGACCTCGGCGAACTGGCCGAGCGCCAGCTGGAAGCCCGCATCAAGGGCGAGCTGCTGGAAGTGTTCTCGGTGGACAAGTTCCCGAAGATGACCGACTACGTGGTGCCGAGCGGCGTGCGCATCGCCGATACCGCCCGCGTGCGCCTGGGCGCCTACATCGGCGAAGGCACCACCATCATGCACGAGGGCTTCGTCAACTTTAACGCCGGTACCGCCGGCCCGGGCATGATCGAAGGCCGCGTCTCCGCCGGCGTGTTCGTCGGCAAGGGCTCGGACCTCGGCGGCGGCTGCTCGACCATGGGCACCCTGTCCGGCGGCGGCAACATCGTGATCAGCGTCGGCGAAGGCTGCCTGATCGGCGCCAACGCCGGCATCGGCATCCCGCTGGGCGACCGCTGCACCGTGGAGTCCGGCCTGTACATCACTGCCGGCACCAAGGTCGCCGTGCTCGACGAGCGGAACAACCTGGTGGAAGTGGTCAAGGCGCGCGACATCGCCGGCCAGAACGACCTGCTGCTGCGCCGCAACTCGCAGACCGGCGCGGTCGAGTGCAAGACCAACAAGACCGCGATCGAGCTGAACGAGATGCTCCACGCGCACAACTGAGCGGCGTCCGTAGGGTGGACAACGGCGCAGCCTTGTCCACCACGACGCGCTGCGGTGGACAAGCGCTGCGCGCGTTGTCCACCCTACCGCTAACCGCCCTACCGGGACCGCCCCTGACAGGAGCCACCATGTCCCTGCCCTCTCCCTGGCGCGCCGACTTCCCGGCCTTCGCCGCCTTCATCGCCGGCGCCCAGACCTACCTGGACAGCGCCGCCACCGCGCAGAAGCCGCAGATCGTGCTGGATGCCCTGCTCGACTACTACGTCGGCGGCGCCGCCAACGTGCATCGCGCCCAGCATGCTCCGGGTGAACGCGCGACCCTGGCCTTCGAGGGCGCCCGACAGAAGGTCGCGCAGTGGCTGAACGCGGACAGCCCCGACGAGATCGTCTTCACCCGCGGCACCACCGAGGGCCTCAACCTGCTGGCCTACGGTCTCGAGCACCTGCTGCGCGCGGGCGACGAGATCGCCGTCAGCGCCCTCGAGCACCACGCCAATCTGCTGCCCTGGCAGCAGCTGGCGCAGCGCCGCGGCCTCAAGCTGGTGATCCTGCCGCTGGATGCTGCCGGCGACGTCGACCTGGAGCAGGCCAGCGCGCTGATCGGCCCGCGCACCCGCCTGCTGGCGGTCAGCCAGCTGTCCAACGTGCTCGGCCGCTGGCAGCCACTGGCGCAACTGCTGGCCCTGGCCCGCGCCCAGGATGCGCTGACCGTGGTCGACGGCGCCCAGGGCGTGGTCCATGGCCGCCACGACATGCAGGCGCTGGGCTGCGACTTCTACCTGTTCTCCGGACACAAGCTGTACGCCCCGGACGGCATCGGCGTGCTCTATGGGCGCCGCCGCGCCCTCGCCCGCCTGCAGCACTGGCAGTTCGGTGGCGAGATGGTGCAATACGCCGACTACCAGGAGGCCCACTTCCGTCCGCCGCCCCTGGGGTTCGAGGCCGGCACGCCACCGATCGCCGCCGCCATCGGCCTGGGCGCCGCGCTGGACTACCTGGGCGCGCAGGACGACGAGGCCATCGCCGGCCACGAGAGCGCCCTGCACCAGCGCCTGCTCAAGGGGCTGCGCAGCTTCGACGGCCTGCACCTGCTGAGCGAACCGCACACCGCACTGGCCAGCTTCGTGGTCGAAGGCGTGCACAACGCCGACCTCTCCCATCTGCTCAGCGAGCAGGGCATCGCCGTGCGCGCCGGCCAGCACTGCGCGATGCCGCTGCTGCGCCGCCTCGGCATGCCGGGAGCGGTGCGCGTGTCACTCGGGCTGTACAGCGACGGCGACGATCTGGAGCGTTTCTTCGCCGCCCTCAATCACGCCCTGGAGCTGCTGCGATGAGCCTGCCGGCCGCCGCCCGCGAGGCCCTGGACGCCTTCGCCAACTGCCCTGGCTGGGAGCAACGCGCACGCCTGCTGATGCAGTGGGGCGAGCGCCTGGAGCCGCTGACGGAAGAAGAGCGCTGCGAGAGCAACCGCGTCCATGGCTGCGAGAGCACGGTGTGGCTGGTGCCCGGCCACGCCGGCGCGCACCTGCAGTTTCGCGCCGGCAGCGACGCCCGCCTGCTGCGCGGCCTGCTCGCCCTGCTGCTGCTGCGGGTCAACGGCCTGAGCGCCGCCGAACTGGCCGAGGTGGACGTGGCCGACTGGTTCGCCCAGCTCGGCCTGGGGCGCCAGCTGTCGCCTTCGCGCAGCAACGGACTGAATGCGGTGCTCGCGCGGATCCGCGAGCTGGCCGCCGGAATCTCCCTGTAGGGGCGAATTCATTCGCCTGACGGGACCGCGCTGGCGAATGAATTCGCCCCTACCGGAGAGATTGCCCACCATCGGGCGCACGGGGCGTCGGTAGCTGATCGTTGCGCGAGTCCTCTACCCTACGACCGGCCTGTCCGGTTACTCGGCCGACGCCGCCCTGCGCTCCGCCGGGCGCCGCGCGCCGGCTACCAGCTTGTCGACCAGCCGCGCCGCGGCGACCATGCCGAAGCTGGCGGTGACCATCATCACCGCACCGAAGCCGCCGGCGCAGTCCAGGCGTACCCCCTCGCCGACGAAGCCCTTGGCCTGGCAGACGCTGCCGTCCGGCTTGGGGTAGCGCAGCTGCTCGCTGGAAAACACGCAGGGCACGCTGTAGGTCCGCCCCGGCGTGCGCGAGAAGCCGTAGTCGCGGCGCAGGGTCGAGCGCACCTTGGCCGCCAGCGGGTCGTTGAAGGTCTTGTTGAGGTCGGCGACCTGGATCTGGGTCGGATCGATCTGCCCGCCGGCGCCGCCGGTGGTGACGATCTGGATCTTGCGCCGCTTGCACCAGGCGATCAGCGCCGCCTTGGCCGCCACGCTGTCGATGCAGTCGATCACTCCGTCGAGCTGCTCGGTGATGCACTCGGCCATGGTCTCGCGAGTGACGAAGTCGGCCACCGCATGCACCGTGCAGTCGGGGTTGATGGCGCGGATGCGCTCGGCCATCGCCTCGACCTTGGCGCGACCGATATTGCCGGCATGGGCATGGATCTGCCGGTTGGTGTTGGTCACGCAGACGTCGTCGAGGTCGAACAGCGAGATCTCGCCGACACCGCTGCGCGCCAGCGCCTCGGCGGCCCAGGAACCGACGCCGCCGATGCCGACCACCGCCACATGGGCCGCGGCCAGGCGCTCGAGTCCCTGGCGACCATAAAGGCGGGCAATGCCGCCAAAACGCTGCTCGTCGATCTGCATGACACCCCCGGAAAAATGCGTGGCGCATTATAGATTCGCCGCCGACGCACGCCCAGCGAACCCGCGGCTGCGGTGACTGTCAGATTGGCAGTACGGACAGCCGTGGCGCCCCTGTACAGCCTTCTGGCCACAGAGTAGGATGCGCGCGCGTCGGCGGCCGCCGGCATTCTCCCCTGTTCCTCTTCCTGGAACCCTGCATACATGTCTGCTCGCAAATTGGGTCTCAACCTGGTCATGGTCGTGGCCGTGGCTTCCCTGTTCACCGGCCTGTGGGCCTGGTTCAACCAACCCGTGGAGGCTCCGGACTGGCCCGACCAGATCTCCGGCTTCTCCTACGCCCCGTTCCGCCTGCACCAGAACCCGCAGGAAGGCGTCTACCCCAGCGAAGACGAGGTGCGCGCCGACCTCGAACTGCTGAGCAGCCACACCGACAACATCCGCACCTACTCGGTCGACGGCATTCAGGCCGAAATCCCGCGCCTGGCGGAGGAAGCAGGCCTGCGCGTGACCCTGGGGATCTGGCTGACCAACGACGAGGCGGCCAACGAGTCGCAGATCGAGCGTGGCATCGCGATCGCCAAGCGCGAGCGCAGCGTCGTGCGGGTCGTCGTCGGCAACGAAGCCCTGTTCCGCGAGGAGGTCACGCCCGAGCAACTGATCGGCTATCTGGATCGCGTGCGCGGTGCGCTCAAGGTACCGGTGACCACCGCCGAGCAGTGGCACATCTGGCAGAAGTATCCGGAGCTGGCCAGGCACGTCGACCTGATCGCCGCCCACGTCCTGCCCTACTGGGAGTTCGTGCCGCGCGAGGACTCGGTCGACTTCGTCCTCGACCGTGCCCGCGAACTGAAGAAGATGTTCCCGAAGAAGCCGCTGCTGCTGGGCGAAGTCGGCTGGCCGAGCAACGGCCGTACCCGTGGCGGCGCCGAAGCCAACCAGGCCGACCAGGCCATCTACCTGCGCACCCTGGTCAACAAGCTGAACGCCAAGGGCTACAACTACTTCGTCATCGAAGCCTTCGACCAGCCGTGGAAGGCCAGCGACGAAGGCTCGGTCGGCGCCTACTGGGGCGTCTACAACGCCGACCGCCAGCCCAAGTTCCCGTTCGCCGGGCCGGTGGTGGAAATTCCGCAATGGCGCCTGCTGGCCACCGCCTCCGGGGTACTGGCCCTGCTCGCCCTGGCCCTGCTGCTGATCGACGGCAGCGCCATGCGCCAGCGCGGACGCACCTTCCTGACCGTGGTCGCGTTCCTCGCCGCCACCATGCTGGTGTGGATCGCCTACGACTACAGTCAGCAGTACAGCAACTGGTTCAGTACCCTGGTCGGTGTCCTGCTGGCCATCGGCGCCCTCGGCGTGATGATCGTGCTGCTCACCGAGGCCCATGAGCTGGCCGAGGCGGTCTGGCTGCAGAAGCGCCGCCGTCCGTTCCCGCCGGTGACCGGCGACAGCGCCTACCGGCCCAAGGTGTCGATCCACGTGCCCTGCTACAACGAGCCGCCGGAGATGGTCAAGCAGACCCTCAACGCCCTGGCGCGCCTCGACTATCCGGACTTCGAAGTCCTGGTGATCGACAACAACACCAAGGATCCGGCGGTCTGGCAGCCCGTGGAGGCCCACTGCGCCACCCTCGGCCCGCGCTTCCGCTTCTTCCACGTCGCGCCGCTGGCCGGCTTCAAGGGCGGCGCCCTCAACTACGCCCTGGAGCGCACCGCGCCGGATGCCGAGGTGGTCGCGGTGATCGACTCCGACTACTGCGTCGGCCCCGACTGGCTCAAGCACATGGTGCCGCACTTCGCCGATCCGAAGATCGCCATCGTGCAGTCGCCGCAGGACTACCGCGACGAGCACGAGTCGCTGTTCAAGAAGCTCTGCTATGCCGAGTACAAGGGCTTCTTCCACATCGGCATGGTGACCCGTAACGAGCGTGACGCCATCATCCAGCACGGCACCATGACCATGACCCGCAAGTCGGTGCTCGACGAGCTGAAGTGGGCCGAGTGGTGCATCACCGAGGACGCCGAGCTGGGCCTGCGGGTGTTCGAGAAGGGCCTGTCCGCCGCCTACTATGAGAACAGCTACGGCAAGGGCGTGATGCCCGACACCTTCATCGACTTCAAGAAGCAGCGCTTCCGCTGGGCCTACGGCGCCATCCAGATCATGAAGCGCCACCTGGGCAGCCTGCTGCTGGGCCGGGACAGCGAACTGACCCGTGGCCAGCGCTACCACTTCGTGGCCGGCTGGCTGCCGTGGATCGCCGACGGCCTGAACATCTTCTTCACCATCGGCGCCCTGCTGTGGTCGGCGGCGATGATCATCGTGCCGCACCGGGTCGACCCGCCGCTGATGATCTTCGCCATCCCGCCGCTGGCGCTGTTCGTGTTCAAGCTGGGCAAGATCCTGTTCCTCTACCGCCGCGCCGTCGGCGTGCGCATGCGCGACGCCTTCGCCGCTGCCATGGCTGGCCTGGCGCTGTCGCACACCATCGCCAAGGCGGTGCTGTACGGCTTCTTCACCAGCAGCATCCCGTTCTTCCGCACACCGAAGATGCGCAGCAGCCACGGCCTGATGGTCGCCCTGGCGGAAGCCCGCGAGGAGGTGTTCGTCATGCTGCTGCTGTGGGGCGCCGCCATCGGCATCAGCGTGACCCAGCCGCTGCCCGGCATGGACGTGTTCTTCTGGGTCACCGTCCTGCTGGTCCAGTCGCTGCCCTACCTGGCCGCGCTGGTGATGGCTCTGCTGTCGTCGCTGCCCAAGCCCGAGGCGCGGGCGGACGAGGTGCCGGCCTGATATGTCTACCACCCTCATCAGGGCAGGCAAAAATGCTGCCGCCTTGATGAGGGACTGAGCGCAGATCTCCCCTGCAAAAAAAGAAAGGCTGCCATTCGGCAGCCTTTCTCGTCTCACGGGGAGCAGCTTATATCAGACCACCACGAAGTCGATTGCCTCGAGGCTGGGCACGCCGACGGTGGCGATCTGCACTGCTTCGCCAACACCGTTGCCGTCCGCGTCGTAGGAGAGAGTACCGGTGGCGTCATCGAAAATCAGGAAATCGTCAGAGTCGAGCGCGGCATCCCCCATCACGAGGTTACCTTCGGCAACCTGGACGGGATTCCCCATCAGATCCGAGAAAGCGGTGAAGACAGTCGAGTCCAGGGCCAGCAGATCGCTATCCCAGGTGAAATCCTCGACGCTATCGACACCATCGAGAGTGTCGAAGACGAAGATATCGTCGCCAGCACCACCGATCAGGATGTCGTCACCCTCGGCACCGACCAGGATGTCATCGCCAGCCAGTCCCTCCAACACGTTGTCACCGCTGTTACCGATCAGGAGGTTGTCAGCAGCATTACCGGTCGCATCGATATCGAGACCATTGTCGGCAAGGGTAAGGTTTTCGACAGCCTGCAGCTTCTCGAGGCTGTAGGAGAAAGTCGAAACCACGGTATCGTCGGTCCCTTCGCCAGCCTTCTCCTTGACCTTGTCCTTGGCATTATCGACATAGTAGGTGTCGTTGCCGGCACCGCCGGTCATATTGTCCGCGCCACTCCCCCCGTTGAGGAGATCGTCGCCAGCACCACCGATGAGGTTGTCCTTGCCGTCCTCGCCGAAGAGCCAGTCATCCCCCGCTCCGCCGGTCACCTTGTCGTTGCCTGCCCCGGCGTAGACATCATCGTCGCCAGCGCCGGAGGAGATGTTGTCGTTGCCCGCACCAGCGTCGATCAAGTCGAACCCGGCCCCCGCAACGATCTTGTCGTTGCCGGCACCAGCGTAGATGTCGTTGTCGCCATCGCCGGCAGAGATGTTGTCGTTGCCGGCACCGCCATCCAGCCAGTCATCGCCTGAGCCAGCGATCAGCTTGTCGTTGCCCGCCCCGCCGATGAGCCAGTCATCGCCACCATTGCCGACCAGGTGGTCATTGCCCTTGCCACCGTCGAGAATGTTGCCGTAGGTGTCACCCGTCAACTTGTCGCTACCCTTGGAACCGATCACGTCCTCGATGTTGAGCAGGGTATCGCTGCCCTGGCCAGTGGCAGTGCCGGCCGCCAGATTGACCTTGACCGCCTTCGAGCTGCCCGAGTAGTCGATCACGTCATAGCCGAGACCGCCGTCGATCAAGTCGTTGCCATTGCCACCGACCAGGTGATCATCGAAATCCGTGCCGATCAGTTGCAGACCCTGGGTGCCACCTTTCTTGCTCTTTGCCATGAGAACCTCCATTGGGGGTTGAGCTGGTTTGATCTTCCGCAGGCTACGCAAGCCATGATTTCTTTGATCCCAACCAGCTCTCACAAGTTCGATCGCCCGCGCTCGAAATATCGCAAATGCTCACCGCATCACAGGCCCCGGGGTCTTGCACGTCGTTGATGGAGCATCCCTCTGGCACGATCAGTCCGGCCGTTTTGCATTAAGATAGCCGTCCGTTTTTCTGCCGCTGTTCCGGAGCCTGCATGACCACCCTCTCCCCCACCCTCGAACTGGCCTGCGAGCTGATTCGCCGCGCCTCCGTCACTCCGCTGGACGAGGGTTGCCAGCAGCTGATGATGGAGCGCCTGGCCGCCTGCGGCTTCGCCGTGGAGCCGATCAACATCGAGAACGTGGAGAACTTCTGGGCCCGTCGCGGCGGCGAGGGTCCGGTGCTGTGCTTCGCCGGGCACACCGACGTGGTGCCGACCGGCCCGCTGGAGGCCTGGCAGCATCCGCCGTTCGAGGCGCTGATCGACGCCGACGGCATGCTCTGTGGCCGTGGCGCCGCCGACATGAAAGGCAGCCTGGCGGCCATGCTGGTCGCCGTCGAGCGCTTCGTCGCCGACTACCCGCAGCATAGCGGCGCCATCGCCTTCCTGATCACCAGCGACGAGGAAGGCCCGGCCGTGCACGGTACCCAGGCGGTGGTCGAGCGCCTGGCGGCGCGCGGCGAGCGCCTGGACTGGTGCATCGTCGGCGAACCGTCGAGCACCTCGCAGGTCGGCGACATCGTCAAGAACGGCCGCCGCGGCTCGCTCAACGGCAAGCTGCGCATCCAGGGCGTGCAGGGCCACGTCGCCTACCCGCACCTGGCGCAGAACCCCATCCACCTGGTCGCTCCGGCGCTGGCCGAGCTGGCCGCCGAGCACTGGGACGCCGGCAACGCGTTCTTCCCGCCGACCAGCTTCCAGATCTCCAACCTCCACTCCGGCACCGGCGCCACCAACGTCATTCCCGGCGAGCTGACGGCGCTGTTCAACTTCCGCTTCTCCACCGAGTCGACCGTCGAAGGTCTGCAGCAGCGCGTCGAGGCGATCCTCGACAAGCACGGCCTCAAGTGGCAGATCGAGTGGTCGCTGTCCGGCCTGCCGTTCCTCACCGAGCCGGGCGCGCTGCTCGATGCGGTCGCCGCCAGCATCAAGGCGGTCACCGGCCGCGACACCGTCGCCTCCACCACCGGCGGCACTTCGGACGGACGCTTCATCGCCACCCTCGGCACCCAGGTGGTCGAGCTCGGCCCGGTCAACGCCACCATCCACCAGATCAACGAGCGGGTGCTGGCCAGCGATCTGGACCTGCTTACCGAGATCTACTACCAGACCCTGGTCCGCCTGCTGGCCGAATAACCCATGCTCATCTGCCCGATCTGCAGCTCTGCGCTGCACAGCGTCGACAACGGTGTGCAGTGCGCGCACAACCACCGCTTCGACCGTGCCCGCCAGGGCTACCTGAACCTCTTGCCGGTGCAACACAAGAAGAGCCTCGACCCGGGCGACAACGCCGCCATGGTCGAGGCGCGCCGGCGCTTTCTCGGTGCCGGCCACTACGCGCCGCTGGCCGCGCGTCTGGCCGCGCTGGCCGTGGCGCACCAGCCGGCGCGCTGGGTCGACATCGGCTGCGGCGAGGGCTACTACAGCGCGCAGCTGGCCGAGGCCCTGCCCGCTGCCGACGGCTACGCCCTGGACATCTCCCGCGAGGCGGTCAAGCGCGCCTGCAAGCGCGCGCCGCAGCTGACCTGGATGGTCGCCAGCATGGCCCGCGTGCCACTGGCCAGCGCCTCCTGCGGCCTGCTCGCCAGCGTGTTCAGCCCGATCGACTGGAATGAGGCTGCGCGCCTGTTGCGCCCTGGCGGCGGCATCCTGCGCCTGGGTCCGGCGCGCATGCACCTCTACGAGCTGCGCCAGAAGCTCTACGACGAGGTGCGCGACTACATCGACGACAAGCATCTGGCCGACCTGCCGGACAGCCTGAAGCTGGCGGACACCCAGAGCCTGGAGTTCCGCCTGGTGCTGGACAGCTTCGACACCCGCAGCGACCTGCTGGCGATGACCCCGCACGGCTGGCGGGTCAACGCCGAACGCCGCGAGCGCATCCTCGCCGAACCCTTCACGGTCACCGTGTCGGTGCGCTACGACTGGATCGAGCGTCAGTAACCGGCCACGCTATCCTTTTCGCCCTTCCCATCTCCGCATCAGGAATGCCCGACATGCGCCAACCGGATATCGAGATCTACCTCAAGGACGCCGAGCTGCCGGCGGTAACCGCCTGGCTGGAGCAGGCCCTGGGCTCCTGCAGCACATGGCAGGTCCGCGGCCAGACCCACAAGTGTCGGGCGGCCGGTATCCCCGTCACCTGGCTGCCCAGGGCGGTGGGCAAGTGGCACAGCCTGCTGCTGGAAAGCGACCAGACGCCCTGGGACGACGACCTCGCCTGCGCCCGGGCTGCCTGCGCCGCGCTCGGCGTGGAGGTGCGCTGCGCCCCGGGCAGCTGGAGCGAGGAGCAGGGCGAGGAGGATGCCGACCGCTGGCTGAAGGTCACCAGCGAGGGCGTCAGCGAGATCCAGTGGCGCACCGGCTGATCCGCCGCGCCCCGTTGTTCCCACCCCACGAGAGTCACACCGCCCTGCCCCCCCCTGAGGCAGGGCTTTCCTGTTCGACGAGGCAAACCCGACGATGCGCGGCAAGGTCGTTTCCTGGAACGATGACCGAGGCTTCGGCTTCATCCAGCCCGAGGACCGCTCGGGCGAGGTGTTCTTCCACATTTCCGCGGTGCGCAATGCCGCACGCCGGCCGCAGCAAGGCGACGCGGTGCAGTTCGACACCACACGTGACAAGTCCGGTCGGCTGAAGGCTGCCTGGGTCAGTCTCGAGAACGTCGCGCCAGGCGCCCCTTCTGCTTCGCGTCGGCGCGCCGCGAACGCGCGCCCGCGCCACAACCCGCTCGGCCTGCTCAAGACCGCCGCGCTGCTGGTGCTGCTGTTCGCCGGCTGGCTGCTGAGCCAGGGACCGCTCAGCAATCTGTTGCGCTCGCCTGCCGGACAGGACGCCCCGGCCCAGGTGCAGGGCGCGGACCCGATCCAGCGCGAGATCGACAAGACCCTGGCGCTGATCCGCCAGGGCGGTCCGTTCCCGCACAGCCAGGACGGCACCGTGTTCCAGAACCGCGAACGCCAGCTGCCCGCCCAGCCCCGCGGCTATTACCGCGAATACACCGTGCGCACCCCGGGTCTGTCCCATCGCGGCCCGCGGCGCATCGTCACCGGCGGCAATCCGCCGGTGATCTTCTACTACACCGAAGATCACTACCGCTCGTTCCGCGTGCTGGAGCCGACCCGATGACCCTGCTGCAACTCGCCGCCGCCTGCCTGGCCGATCCCTCGCGCAACGCGGTCTATCGCAGCGAGCGGCTGGACGCGGCGGACTGCCGCGTCCCCGGACTGTGCTGGAAGAGCCTGGGCGCGCTGGCGCGCATCGACCGCGCCAGCCTGCTGGCCGCCCTCGGCGAAGCCCTGGCGTTTCCCGACTACTACGGGCAGAACTGGGACGCCGCCTGGGACTGCCTGACCGAGCTCGACTGGCCCGCCGGGGAGATGCTCGCCATATACCTGCCGCTGGATGCCCACCAGGCGATCGTCGAAACCGACCTGGAAGTCTTTCTCGAGCTGCTGGAGGACGCCTGCCGGCACTGGGCCGAGCGTGGCCGGGCGCTGTGCCTGCTGGTGGCAAGCCCGCAGCCGGTGCCAGTCTGCTTGGCGCGGCTGGCGAGCCTGGAACGGCTCGCCTGAGCCACCAATGAAAAAGCCCGTCACGAGGACGGGCTTTTCCGGAATCGCCAGCTCGAGGCTCAGAGCTTGGAAACGTCTTCCGCCTGCAGGCCCTTCTGACCCTGAGCTACGGCGAACTCCACGCGCTGCCCCTCGACCAGGGTACGGTGGCCGTCACCACGGATGGCACGATAGTGCACGAATACATCCGGGCCGCTCTCGCGCTGAATGAACCCATAGCCCTTGGCGTCGTTGAACCACTTGACGGTTCCGGTTTCACGTTCGGCCATTACAACCTCTCTCCAGACTCGCTGAAAAAACACTCCCCCATGGGAGTCGCTCGGGACGGTACGTTACAAAACGTTCTTCTTGTTATATCCGACCTCCGCCGCCGCGAGGCGTCTGGAGCGGGTATTTCGAATGGCGTTCTTGACGACCGCTGGCCCGAGTATAAACAAAGAGACCGTGCTGAAAAGCCCCCCGTGCGTTGACCTGCGGCAAAGGTCGCCGTAGATCAAGCCTCCGGCGCCAGCAGGTCTTTCATCCGCCGGGCCAGGGCACGGTACTGCTGCTCCTCGAGTCGATAGGCCCAGTCCGGCTGACCGATCAGCAGGCCGTCGAGCCCCTTGCTCTGCCCGAACACCAGCCAGTGCTGGCCGCCCTGCAGGTAGAAGGCGCCCTGCAACTCGCCGCCGGCGAAGGTCGACAGACGGAAAGTCAGCTCCGGTCGCCCCTCGAAGGCGACCTGCGCCAGCGGCGCGGCGTCGGCGAAATCCAGGCTGGCGAACAGCGTGGCCATGCCGTTGGCCACCGGCTCGTAGGCCAGCCTGCGCCCCTTGGGCAGCTGGCGCAGGGCCAGGTTGAACTGCTCGGGTGTGTCGCGCCAGACATTGAGCTGCTCGCCGTCGGCGTGGCGCACCTCGACCTCGCGCACGTCGGCGAAGGGAATCGCGCTGATGCGCCGGTCCAGCCAGGCCAGCTCGTTGTCCACCAGCTCCAGCGGCTGATCGACCAGCCACACCTGGTCGTCGCCCGGCAGACGCACCAGCTGGCCGCCCTGGCGCGAGGCCTGGCCGATCAGCAGCTCGAGCGGCGCCGCACCGATGCCCTCCAGCACAACCCGCGTCGCCGCCCCTTCGCCGCGCTCGGCCAAGCCGAGCTGGGCATGGTTGGCGGAGTTGCGGGTCTTGGCCTCGACCTTGCGGGCGTCGGCCAGCGCGCGCAGCAGGCGGTTGACCTCCCCGGCCGCCGCCGGATGGTCGGCCTTGGCCGGCACCACCCAGCCGCCATTGCGGCGTTCGATGCGGATCGCCGGCAGCTCGCCGTGGCGAATCTGCATGGCCTGCACCCGTTCGAGCTGACCGGCCAGCGTCGGCAGCAGCAAGGGCCGCTCGGCCTGACGCGGCGGCTCGACGCCACGCTGCAGCCAGGCGAACAGCGCGCCCAGGCCGAGCACGGCAAGCAGCAGGATCCACAGAGACTTGCGTTGCATGAGTACCTCCCCCAAGCCATTCGGTGCGCATGGCGCCCCCTACCCGATCGGTGCAGCTGCTTCGGTGCGCGCGGCGCACCCTACGGCGCGGCAGGCGCTCGCCAGGCAGAGTGCGCCGCGCGCACCGGCAACAGTTCGCTCAGTACGCGCGCCGCCGGCGCAGCAGCCATAGGCCGACCACGCCGAGGGTCAGCAGCAACGGCACCAGGGCGATGTTGACGAACTTCAGGCTGCGCCCCAGCGCCTCGATGTCGGCGTTGAGCTGGTAGCGCACCTCGCGCAGCTCCTTGCGGATCTTCACCTTCTCCTGGAGGAACTGCTGCACGGTGGCCTGCTGCTCCGGAGTCAGCTCCAGCATCTGGTCGGGGCTGTCGCCCTGCTGCAGTTCGGCCAGGCGCTGCTCGGTCTGCGCCAGCTGCTGCTTGAGCACCTCCTCCTTCTCGCGGAAGCGCGCCTCGGCCTGGCGCTGCAGGTCCTCGACCACGGTGAACGGCCGGCTGAAGCGGCCACGCGAGCGCACACTGATCAGCGCATCGCTGCCGGCCAGGTTGTCCAGCGCGTTGATCGCGAAGCCGGCGTTGTCGGCGAACGGCTGCGGGATGCGCTGGCCGAAGAACTCCTGCACCTGCACCCACATGCGGTCGGCGAGCAGGTCGGTATCGGCGACCACGATGACGTTGATGCTGTCCGCCTGCTGGAGGCCGTCCTTCTGCCCCTCGATGCCCCGCGGATAGGCCGACTGCGCAGGCCCGGAGATACGCGCGGCCAGCACGTATCGCTCGCCGGTCGGCTCGAGGTCGCGCAGCAGCTCCTGCGGGTCGCGCAGGCCGGCCAGGCGCTGGGCGTCCATCGGCATGGCGTACTCGGAGCTGTGCAGCAGCGGCGTGAAGCGGGTCTTGGCGCCCTCCAGCGGTTCGAGGATGCCGGCGCTGGCCACGGTCAGGTTCTCCAGCGCGGCGGTGGTGATGTCGTCCTGGTCGATGGCCGCCTTCGGCAGGCTCAGCCAGGCCGGATGGCGCACCGGGCGCTGCTCCTCGCCCTGGCCGATACCCACGGCCATCGCATAGCTGCCGTCGGCCAGCATCTCGCCCGGGCGCAGGCGCAGGCCCCAGGCCTTGAACAGCGGCTCCAGGTCGGAAGCGTTGCCGGCGCCGCCCATCAGCCCGGCGTTGTCGCTCTCGCTGAACGGATCGACGAAGGCCAGCAGCTTGCCGCCGCGCAGCACGAACTGGTCGATGGCGTACAGGGTCGGCTGCGGCAGTTCCCTGGGATGGACCAGCAGCAGCACCGACACCTCGTCGGGGATGCGATCGACCCCGGCCTGCAGGCTCTTGATGGTGAACTGCTGACGGATCTGCTCCATGACCATCCAGGGCGCGCCGGCCTGGCCGGTCAGCGGGTTGAAGCCGCCCTCCAGCTGCAGCCCGGAGAGCACGCCGACCACCGGGCGCTGCGGCTTGGCCAGGGTCTGCACCAGGCGGCTGATCTCGTACTCGAGGAACTCTTCCTGGTCGAGCGGGAAGAACGGGATGGTCTGCACATCGTCCAGCGCGTTGGTGCCGGCCAGACCGAAGTACAGCTTGTCGCCGCCCTGCTGCAGCGGCACGGCGTGCAGGCCGAACTCGGCGGCGCGATCCTCGTCCTCGGAGAACGGCTCGGGATCGATCACCTGCAGGCGGATCTTGCCGGCGGCGGCGCGCTCGTAGGCACGCAGCATCTCCTCGACGCGCCTGGCGTAGTTGCGCACCGGCACCAGGTCGCGGGTGACGTTGTCGGAGTAGAAGAAGTACAGGTTCACCGGCTCGTCCAGCTCGGCGAGGATGCGCTCGGTCCCCGCACTGATGGTGTAGAGCTTCTGCTCGGTGAGGTCGAGACGGGCGTTGGGCAGACCGAGGCTGGCGACCATGTTGAAGGCCAGGAAGGCCACGGCGATCAGCACCAGCCCGGCACCGGAATACAGGATGCGTTTCATCGCGGGCTCCTCAGTCGGCTTTCTTCAGATCGACCACCACCGCGGTGGCGGCCAGCCAGGCCAGGATCAGGCTGGCGAAGTACAGCAGGTCGCGCAGGTCGAGCACGCCCTTGCTGATCGCATCGAAGCGGGTCAGGAAGCTCAGCGAGGCCACCGCGTCGACCAGCGCCTGCGGCGCCCAGCCGCTGAAGGCATCCAGCACCAGCGGGAAGCCGCTGACGATGAACAGGAAGCACACGCAGGCGGTGAGGATGAAGGCGATCACCTGGTTCTTCGCCAGCGCCGACAGGCACGAGCCGATCGCCAGGTAGCCACCGGCCAGCAGCCAGCTGCCGATGTAGCCGGTGAGGATGGCGCCGTTGTCCGGCTCGCCGAGGTAGTTGACGGTGATCACCATCGGGAAGGTCAGCAGCAGGGCGATGCCGGCGAACACCCAGGCGGCGAGGAACTTGCCGCCCACCGCCTCGCTGCGGGTGATCGGCAGGGTCATCAGCAGCTCGATGGTGCCGCTCTTGCGCTCCTCGGCCCACAGGCGCATGGCCAGCGCCGGCACCAGGAACAGGTACAGCCACGGATGGAAGGTGAAGAACGCCGACAGGTCGGCCTGGGCGCGCTCGAAGAAGCTGCCCAGATATAAGGTGAACACCCCGGACAGCACCAGGAAGATCACGATGAACACGTAGGCGAGCGGCGTGGCGAAGTAGCTCGCCAGCTCGCGCTTGAACACCACCGGCAACTGCCTCATGCCGCTTCTCCTCGGGTCAGGGTGCGGAATACCTCGTCGAGGCGTCCGCGCTCCACGTCCATTTCCTTGATGTTCCAGCCACGCGCCGCGACCAGCGCGCTGACCTGCGGGAAGATCACCTGGCCGGGCGCAGCCAGCACGGTCAGGCTGTGCTCGCGGGCGTTGCGCTCCACGCCGGCCACCCCCGGCAGGGCGGTCAGCGCCGCCTCGTCGAGCGGCGCATCGCCAACCAGGGTCACCGCCTGGTGGTAGCGCGAACGGCTTTCCAGCTCGAACGGCGTGCCGTCGGCGAGCAGCCGGCCGCCGGCGATCACCAGCGCGCGGGTGCACACCGCGGTGACCTCCTCGAGGATGTGCGTGGAGATGATGATGATCTTGTCGCTGGCCAGGTTCTGGATCAGCTGACGCACCTGATGCTTCTGGTTGGGATCGAGACCGTCGGTGGGCTCGTCGAGGATCAGCACGCGCGGATCGTGGAGGATCGCCTGGGCCAGGCCGACACGGCGCTTGAAGCCCTTGGACAGGGTCTCGATCGACTGGCCGAGCACCTTCTCCAGCTCGACCTGCGCCACCGCCCGGGCCACCCGCTCGCGCTTCTCGGCGCCGCGGAAGCCGCGCACCTCGGCGATGAACTCGAGGAAGCCGCGCACCGTCATGTCGCCGTAGCAGGGCGCGCCCTCGGGCAGGTAGCCGATCAGTTGCTGGGCCTTGAGGGTGTCCCTCTGGATGTCGAAGCCGAAGATCCGCGCACTGCCCGACGTCGGCGCGAGGAAGCCAGTGAGCATCTTCATGGTGGTCGACTTGCCGGCGCCGTTGGGGCCGAGGAAACCCAGCACTTCGCCGGGCTGGACGCGGAAGGACAGTGCGTCCACCGCGGTGTGCTGTGCAAAGCGTTTGGTGAGTTTTTCTATTTCGATCATGGTTGCTCCATAACCTGCTGGAGCCTCCGTGCCAGACGGCCGCGGAGGCCTCTCGGGTGCGGGTGAACTCTAGGTAGAGCGGACGGGCATTGCAAGAGGGGCGCACCTGGCCATGACCTGGGCGCCACCAGCCGGCGCGCGGCACGCGGGCGCGGCGAGGCCGTCGGCTTCAGTCCTCGTGCAGGGTCAGGCGCTCGTCGACCCGCAGCCGCTGCAGCGCCGCATGCCCCACCTCCACCTGCAGCAGCGCCGCGCGCGGCAGGCCGCGGGCGCGCGCCAGCAGCAGGCGCATCACCCCGCCGTGGGTGACCAGCAGCAGATGCCGGCCAGCGAACTGACGGTACAGACCGGCGACGGCGCCGAGCACGCGCGCCTCGAAATCGACCAGCGTCTCGCCTTCCGGCGGGGTGAAGGCGTAGGGATCGTTCCAGAAGCGGCTCAGCGCCTCCGACTCGGTCGCCCAGAGTTCGGCGGCGCTGCGCCCCTCCCAGGCGCCGAAGTCCAGCTCGCGCAGACCGCGTTCCAGGCGCAGGGGCAGACCGTGGCGGCTGGCCAGCTCGTCGGCGAAGGCGGCGCAGCGCTGCAGCGGCGAGCTGACGACCCCCTGCCAGGGCGCCGCGTCTCCCACCGCCGCGCGCATCTGCGCCCAGCCGTGGCCGGTCAGCGCATCGTCGATGCGCCCGCGGAAGCCGCCGCCCCGTTCGGTTTCGCCGTGACGCAGGAGGTCGAGGATCATGGCTGGCGATCGCTGACCCGGGCCTCGGCGAAGGTCGCCATGCCGGCGTGCAGGTTGCAGGCCAGCCGCAGCAGCGGTATCGCCAACGCCGCACCGCTGCCCTCGCCCAGGCGCAGGCCGAGGTCGAGCAGCGGCTCGGCCTTGAGCGCCTGCAGCACCAGGGCATGGCCCGGCTCGGCGCTGCGATGGCCGAACAGCAGCCACGGCCGGCAACCGGGATTGAGGCGCACCGCGCACAACGCGGCGACCGTGGTGATGAAGCCGTCGACCAGCACCGGCAGGCCGTACTGGCCGCAGGCGACGAAGGCACCGGCCAGCGCGGCGATCTCGAAACCGCCGAGGCGGCGCAGCGCCTCGAGGGGCTCGTGGCAGTCGTGCTGGTGCAGCAGCAGCGCGCTGTCGATCACCCGCTGCTTGCGCGCCACCCCGGCCGCGTCCAGGCCAGTGCCGGCACCGGTCAGCGCCAGCGCCGGCAGGTCGAGCAGCGCGCAGCCCAGCGCCGCCGCCGCGGTGGTGTTGCCGATGCCCATCTCGCCGCCGATGTACAGCCCGGCGTGCACCTGCCGCGCCCGTTCGACGCTGGCGCGCCCGGCGGCCAGCGCCGCCAGGCACTGCTCCATGGTCATCGCCGGGCCATGGGCGAAGTTGGCGGTGCCCGGACCGAGAGCGTAGCTGTGCACTCCGCCGAGCGGCTCGCCGCCGCCGGCGGTGCCGAGGTCGATCACCTCGAGACGGGCGTGCAGCTGGTGGGCCAGCACGCTGATCGCCGCGCCGCCGGCGACGAAGTTGTGCAGCATCTGCCGGGTCACCGCCTGCGGATAGGCGGACACGCCCTCCTCGACCACGCCGTGATCGCCGGCGAACACGGCGATCCACGGCTGCTCCAGCTGCGGGCACTCGCGGCCCTGCAGGGCGGCCAGGTCGATGGCCAGCTGTTCGAGACGCCCCAGCGCACCGGTCGGCTTGGTCAGCCGCGCCTGGCGCAGCTCGGCCTTCTGCCGGGCCACGTGGTCGGTGGGCTGGCAGGCGGCCTGCCACCATGGTTCGTTCATAGCGACTCCCCTTTGAGGATCATCGGCAGTCCCGCCACGCAGAAGGTCACCCGCTGCGCGCGCGCGGCGAGGGCCTGGTGCAGCCAGCCGGCCTCGTCAACGTAGCGGCGGGTCAGCTCACCGAGCGGCACCACGCCGAGGCCGGTCTCGTTGCTGACCAGGATGATGCGTCCCGGCAGCCCGGCGATGCCGTCGAGCAGCGCGTCGCGCTCGCGGGCGAGCGCGGAACTGTCATCAAGCAATAGCAGATTGGTCAGCCACAGGGTCAGGCAGTCGACCAGCAAGCAGCGGTTTTCCGCCGCACGGTCGCGCAGCGCCTGCATCAGCCGGATCGGCTCCTCCTGCAGCGCCCAGTCGGGTGGACGCCGGGACTGGTGATGGGCGATGCGCGCGGCCATTTCGCCGTCGCCGGGCTGGGCGGTGGCGATGTAGGTCACCGCCAGGCCGGACTCCAGCGCCAGGCGCTCGGCCAGGCGGCTCTTGCCGGAGCGGGCACCGCCGAGGATCAGTTCAAGCATTCGGGGTTCTCTGTCGATTCAAGGCAGGGCGCGCCGCGCGCACCGCCGGTGTATTGGTGGTGCGCGCGGCGCACCCTACGCCAAGCCGCACAGTGCGCGCAGTCGCGCGGTATCCAGATGCGCCTCGACCAGGTCGGCCAGGCGCTCGATATCGCGCTCGCGCAGGGCGTGGTAATCGGGCGTTGCCACCTCGCGCAGGCCGGCCCAGCGCAGCAGCGCGCTGCAGGCCGCCGGCGTCTCGAACAGGCCGTGCAGGTAGGTGCCGAGCACCTGGCCATCCAGGCTGATCGCACCGTCGCAGCGGCCGGCGTCGAGGCGCACGGCCGGGCGCTCCAGCCCGGCACCGCGACTGACGCCGGCGTGGATCTCGTAGCCGCTCACCTCGGCGTCTTCCAGGGCCAGGCGGCCACGCACGTTGCGCAGCTGCTTCTCCGCCTCCAGGACCGTGTCGATTTCCAGCAGGCCGAGGCCCCGACTGGTCCCCGGCGCCCCCTCCAGACCGAGCGGATCGGCGATCTCGCCGCCGAGCATCTGCAGCCCGCCGCAGATGCCGAGCACCCTGCCGCCATAGCGCAGGTGGCGGCGGATGGCCGCCTCCCAGCCCTGTGCGCGGAGGAAGGCGAGGTCGCTGCGCACGCTCTTCGAGCCGGGCAGCACGATCAGGTCGGCCGGCGGGATGGCCTGGCCGGGGCCGACGAAGGTCAGCTCCACCTGCGGATGCAGACGCAGCGGGTCGAAGTCGGTGTGGTTGCTGATCCGCGGCAGCACCGGCACCGCCACCTGCAGGCGCTCACCGCTGCCGGCCACCTGGCGCTGGTCGATGGCATCCTCGGCCTCCAGGTGCAGGTCGTGCAGGTAGGGCAGCACGCCGAGCACCGGCTTGCCGGTGCGCTGCTCCAGCCAGTCGAGGCCGGGCTGCAGCAGGGCGAGATCGCCGCGGAAGCGGTTGATCACGAAGCCCTGCACGCGCGCCTGCTCGGACGGCGACAGCAGCTCGAGGGTGCCGACCAGATGAGCGAACACCCCTCCCTTGTCGATGTCGGCGATCAGCAGCACCGGGCAGTCGACCGCCTCGGCGAAGCCCATGTTGGCGATGTCGCGGTCGCGCAGGTTGATCTCCGCCGGCGAGCCGGCGCCCTCGACCATCACCACCGCGTACTGCGCGTCGAGGCGTCGGTGCGACTCGAGCACCGCCTGCATGGCCACGCGCTTGTAGTCGTGATAGGCGGCCGCGCTCATGCTGGTGACGGCACGGCCGTGGATGATCACCTGGGCGCCGATGTCGCTGCTCGGCTTGAGCAGCACCGGGTTCATGTCGGTGTGCGGGGCCAGATTGGCGGCCTGGGCCTGCACCGCCTGGGCGCGGCCGATCTCGCCGCCGTCGGCGGTGACCGCGCTGTTGAGCGCCATGTTCTGCGGCTTGAACGGCGCCACGGCGACACCCTGGCGCGCCAGCCAGCGGCACAGCGCGGTCACCAGGGTGCTCTTGCCGGCGTCTGAGGTGGTGCCCTGCACCATCAGGGTGGTCATGGGGATTCCTTCTGATAGTCGACCAG
Organism: Pseudomonas oryzae; assembly: GCF_900104805.1. Lineage (NCBI taxonomy): Bacteria > Pseudomonadati > Pseudomonadota > Gammaproteobacteria > Pseudomonadales > Pseudomonadaceae > Pseudomonas > Pseudomonas oryzae. The sequence goes on from NZ_LT629751.1 coordinate 2,335,052, forward strand.
GGCGCGGGCCAGGCGGTGCCAGCCGGCCTCGTCGGCGGGCAGGCCGAAGCGCAGGCTGGCCGGCTCGCTGAACAGGCGCACGAGGATGCCGCGGCGGGCGAGGAAGTCGTGCAGCGCGGCGGCCTGCAGCAGCGGCAGCCACTGGAACAGGGCGCAGCCGCCGGCCGGCGGCAACCCGTGCGCACGCAACAGTTCGGCCAGGCGCTGGCCGGCCGCCTGCAGAGCCTCGCCACGCTGACGGCGCGCCGTCGCGCTGGCGCTGTCCAGCGCCGCCAGGCCCAGCGCGCGTGCCGGGCCGCCGACGCTCCAGGGGCCGAGACGCTCGCGCAGGCTGGCGAGCAGGCCGGCCTCGGCCAGCACGAAGCCCAGGCGCACGCCGGCCAGGCCGAAGAACTTGCCGAACGAGCGCAGCACGATCAGCCCCGGCCGGTGGGCATGGGCCGCCAGGCTGTGCTCGGGGGTACAGTCGATGAACGCCTCGTCGACCAGCAGATGACCGCCGCGCGCGGCCAGGCGGGCATGCCAGACGAGCAGCTGGGCCGGGGCGAAGCGCGCGCCGGTGGGATTGTTGGGGTTGACCAGCACCAGGGCATCGAGCGAATCGATCTGCGCCTCGATCGCTTCGGCCGACAGACGCAGCAGGCGATGACCGGCACGCCGCCAGGCGTGGGCGTGCTCGGCGTAGCTCGGACACAGCAGGCCGACCCGGCCGGCGGGCAGCAATGCCGGCAACGCCTGGATCGCCGCCTGACTGCCGGCCACCGCCAGCGCATGACGGGCGCCGTAGGCCACGCCCGCGGCCTGTTCCAGACCGTCGTCGTCCTCGGGCAGACGCGCCCAGGCCGCGAGCGGGATGGCCGGCAGCGGCCAGGGCTCGGGGGCGATGCCGGTGGACAGGTCCAGCCAGTCGGCCTGGGGAATGCCGTAGCGCTGCGCGGCGGCGCGCAGGCGGCCTCCGTGTTCAAGCATGCAGCCAGCCTCCCAGCAGGATCAGCGCCAGCCACAGCACCACGCCGCGGCGCAGCAGGCTGAGCGCGCCAGCGATGCTCTCGGCGTCGGCCGGGACGCCCTCGCCGAGCACCGGGCGCTGATGCGGCTCGCCGTGGTAGACCGCGGCGCCGCCCAGCTCGACCCCCAGCGCGCCGGCACCGGCGGCCATCACCGGGCCGGCGTTGGGGCTGTCCCACTGCGGCGCCTGGCGGCGCCAGCAGGCCAGCGCGCGGCGGGTCTGGCCGAGCAGCGCGTAGGTCAGCGCGGTGAGGCGCGCCGGCACGAAGTTGAGCAGATCGTCGATGCGCGCCGCCGCCCAGCCGAAGCGCTCGAAACGCGGCGTGCGGTAGCCCCACATGGCGTCGAGGGTGTTGCTCAGCCGGTAGAGCACCACGCCCGGAGCGCCGGCCACGGCGAACCAGAACAGCGCGGCGAACACCGCGTCGCTGCCGTTCTCCAGCACCGACTCGGTGGCGGCGCGGGCCACGCCGCTCGCATCCAGCGCCGAGGTGTCGCGGCTGACCACCCGCGCCACGCCCTCGCGCGCCGCCGACAGGTCGCCACGGCGCAGGGCGTCGAGCACCGGCAGCGCATGCTCGTGCAGGCTGCGCAGGCCGAGCGCGGCGTACAGGGCGAGGATCTCCAGCAGGCCGCCGAGCAGCGGCAGCTGCGCCAGCAGCCAGGTCAGGAAGGTCAGCGGCAGCACCGCCAGGCACCAGGCGCTGACGCCGTGGCTGCGCCAGCCACCGCCATGGGCGTTGAAGCGCGCCTCGAGGCGCTCGGCCAGACGGCCGAAGGCCACCAGCGGATGCCAGCGGTGCGGCTCGCCGAGAGCGACATCCAGCGCCACCCCGGCGAGCAGGGACAGGCCCAGGCTCACGGCTGCGCCCCCCAGCGGTTCTCGAACAGCATGTCGACCAGCGGCCGTGCCTCGGCCCAGCCCTCCTCGACCAGCATCGGCCGCGGGTAGAACTCGGCGACCGGGCCGAGGCAGAGCAGCGCCAGCGGTTCGGCGCCCTCCGGCAGGCCGAGCAGCTCGGCCAGGGCGATGGGGTCGAACAACGACACCCAGCCCATGCCGAGACCCTCGGCACGGGCGGCCAGCCAGAGGTTCTGGATCGCGCAGGACAGCGAGGCCAGATCCATCTGCGGCAGGGTGCGCCGGCCGAAGATGAAGCGCTCGCGGCCGTCCATCAGGCAGGCCACCAGCAGCTCGGCGCTGTCCTCGACGCCCTCGACCTTGAGCCGCATGAACTCCTCGCCGCGCTCGCCGAGCGCCTCGGCGGTGCGCAGCCGCTCGGCCTCGACCAGCGCGCGGATCCGCCGGCGCAGCGCGCGGTCGCTGATGCGGATGAACCGCCACGGCTGCATCAGGCCGACGCTGGGCGCGTGGTGCGCGGCGTCGAGCAGGCGGGCGAGCAGCTCGGGCGCCACGCTGCCGCCACTGAAGTGGCGCATGTCGCGGCGCTCGGCGATGGCGCGGTACACCGCGGCGCGCTCCACCGCGCTGAAGGCGTGGGCATTGGCGGCAGGCTCAGGGGGGATCTGGTCGGTCATGGGCAGATGGGGCAGGCGCGGGACCTGCGGGGTCTCCGGGAGTCACGGGCGCAACAGCGCGGCGGCGGCGCGCGGCGCCGAGGGCAGGTAGAAGTGGATGTAGCTGGCGGTCAGCCGGCCACTGCGGTACAGCGGCTCGCGCACGCGCCGGTAGTTGGGGCATTCGCCGTGGGCGATGGGCTCCAGCGTGCACTCCATGCTGGAGTGGTGGTAGCTGTGCCCGCGCAGACGCTCGCCGTCCAGCTCGACCTCCTGCATGGCCAGGGTCACCCGCCTGGGCTGCATCTGCGCTTCACCCGGCAGCAGGCCAAGCAGCTCGCCGCGCTGGCCGTCAAGGCCGGTCAGGCCGTCGAGCAGGTAAAGCATGCCGCCGCACTCGGCGAGGATCGGCTTGCCGGCGGCGTGGTGGGCGCGGATCGCCACGTGCATCGCCACGTTGCCGGCCAGTTGCTCCAGGTGCAGCTCCGGATAGCCCCCCGGCAGGTACAGGCTGTCGACCGCCGGCAACTGGCGGTCTTCGAGCGGCGAGAAGAATACCAGCTCGGCCCCCAGCGCGCGCAGCAGGTCGAGGTTGGCCGGGTAGACGAAGGCGAAGGCGGCATCGCGGGCCACGCCGATGCGCACGCCGCGCAGCAACGGCGAGTGGCTGACCGGCTCCGGCGCGGCGAACTCGACCGGCGCCGGCAGATCGAGCCCGGCGCTGGCCGCCAGGGCGCTGGCCGCGGCATCCAGGCGGGCGTCGAGGTCGGCCAGCTCGGCGGCCTGCACCAGCCCCAGGTGGCGGCTGGGCAGTTCGATGGCGGCATCGCGCGGCAAGGCGCCGTACCAGGCGAGATGCGCCGGCAGGCAGTCGCGCAGGATCTCGCCGTGGCGGGCGCTGCCGACCCGGTTGGCCAGCACGCCGGCGAACGGCAGGTCGCGCTGGTAGCTGGCCAGACCGTGGGCGATGGCGGCGAAGGTCTGCGCCATGGCCGAGCCGTCGATCACCGCCAGCACCGGCACGCCGAAGCGTCGCGCCAGGTCGGCGGCCGAGGGCGTACCGTCGAACAGCCCCATCACCCCCTCGATGAGGATCAGGTCGGCCTCCCCCGCCGCCTGCCACAGGCGGCGACGGCACTCCTCCTCGCCGACCAGCCACAGGTCCAGCGCATCCACCGGCGCGCCGCAAGCACGGGCGAGAATCATCGGGTCGAGAAAGTCCGGCCCGCACTTGAACACCCGCACGCGGCGGCCCTGGTTGACATGGTGGCGGGCCAGGGCGGCGGTGACGGTAGTCTTGCCTTGCCCCGAGGCGGAAGCGGCGATCAGCAGGGCGGGGCACTGGCGGGAATTGTTCATGGGTGACTCCATACGGACACGGACAGGCACGCATTCAGTTGCGCGCGGATTGCCTTGACTGACCCGCTGGTCGGGAAAAAATTCGCCCCTGCTGCCGCGACAAGCGTGCGCATCAGAATTCCACCCCTCGCTGCGCCTTCACCCCGGCCCGGAAGGCGTGCTTGACCAGACCGATCTCGCTGACCGTGTCGGCTGCCTCGATCAGCCCCGCCGGCGCACCGCGCCCGGTGACCACCACGTGCTGCAGCGGCGGCCGCGCGGCGATGTCGGCCAGCACGCGGTCCAGCTGCAGGTAGCCGTACTTGAGGGCGATGTTCAGCTCGTCGAGCACCACCAGGGCGATCTGCGGATCCTGCAGCAGCTCGCGGGCCACCGCCCAGGCCTGTTCGGCCCTGTCCATGTCGCGCTGGCGGTCCTGGGTCTCCCAGGTGAAGCCCTCGCCCATCACGTGATAGCGCACCTCGTCGGGGAAGCGACGGAAGAAGGCTTCCTCGCCGGTACTCGCCGCGCCCTTGATGAACTGCACCACTCCGGCCCTGAGGCCATGGCCGAGGGTGCGCGCCAGCATGCCGAAGGCGGCGCTGCTCTTGCCCTTGCCGTTGCCGGTGTTGACCAGCAACAGGCCGCGCTCGTCGCTCGCCTCGGCGATCTTCGCGTCGACCACCGCCTTCTTGCGCTGCATGCGCGCCTTGTGCCGCGCGTCGCGCTCCAGCTCCGCGCTGCTCATCGGCTCGCCTCCGCGCCACGGCCCTGCGCCCTGAACTGACCGGCGGCCAGCAGGAGGCAGACGCCGCTCGAGCCGAGCAGGCAGGCCAACTGCAGTTCGAGCTGGCGGTCGACCGCCCGGGAAAGGGGAATTGCACCGCACAGCGGGATCGCTGCCGGCGCCAGAAGGGCTTTGCTCATCGCTCACTCTCTGCATCGCGCTCACCCGCGCGGCCAGGATTGCGGGAGGCATGCAGAGGACGTGACGACGAGCGGACGACAACCACAGGGAGAGGCCGCCCACCCGACGGGTAGCGCCCTCCGCGATACCGTGGATGCGACAGGCCGGTCTCCGGGCTCGCGAGTGGAACCCTGGGGGTTCCCGAAGCCGCGCCTTCCCATGTCCTTACCGGACACAGTGGCTGGCTGCTGGCGAAAAGCGTTCGCGCTTCTCGTCAGCGGCCGAGCGGTTTCTCCACTCGCCTACCGTTGCGGGGGCAGCGCCGGATTGGCATATAAACTGCAGGGATATATGCGCACCGGCTTCCCTGTTTCACCCTCCCGAGCCGTGACTGGGGGGCACCTGAAGCAGGGCGGGAAGGTTAGAGGGTGAGAAAGGGAACGTCAAATAAACGTCGCCGATAATGGCAGAAAAATATCGGCAACATCTTCACAACCCCAGCGTCCTGCAATAAAGTCCATGCCGTGGCCATGGTTTTTCCCGGAACCGTGATGCCAGACAGGTTCCGTGCAGTCGACGGCCGAGATCTTCCGAACCATCCCGCAGAGGCGCAGCAAAGTCTGCGGACCTGAAGCTGAGACCTACGCCTGGGGACGGGATCGCCGCGGTCCTGCCCGCAGGTCTATAGCGAAGTTCATACAGAGGAAAATCCACATGGGGTTTGTCATATCCTGGTCAGCCGAATTCGCCACCGGCATCGACATCATCGATGAACAGCACAAGCGGATTTTTGAGTATTTGTCCGAAATCGACCACGCGATCAAGGCCAAGTCGACCAGCGAAGTCGAGTATGTGCTCAAGGCCCTGCTGGATTATGCGGTGTCCCACAACACCTTCGAGGAAAGCCTGATGGAGAAGGCCGGCTATCCCATGCTGGAAGCCCACCACCAGGTGCATGAAGCCTTCAAGAATCGCGCCCAGGACTACGTCAAGCGCCTGGCTGCCGGCGAGGACCACTTCCGCCTGGCCCGCGAGGTGCGTACCGATATCGGCCTGTGGCTGACCAACCACATCAAGCGCGACGACAAGCACTATGTGCCCTTCGTCAAGAAGAGCCTTGACGGCGGTTTCGTTTCCCGGATGCTAGGCAAGTTCTTCGGCTGAGCCGTCGCCGGCGCGGGATGCGCCTGTCAGCGAGCCGAATACGGCGCACCCAGCCGGTGCGCCAGCAAAAACAAGGCACCGCGAGAGTGCCGGGGTGATTCCCTTGAAAACAAACAGAACAACAAGAGAGAACAATCCGATGAACTTTACCTGCCGTAGGTCTATTCCCGCCGTCTCCGCCGTATCCTCCCCGGGAGACACCCCGCAAGAAATCGCTTTGCGTTGCAGTTGAGCTACTGATTGTCATACAGCCAGCACAGCTGGCGCTCAGCGCCTGAGCATTCGCACGTCTTGCGCCCCGGAACGGGGCAGGTTCGCAATGCAACTCCAGCGCCACGCCAGTCTGATTCAACCGTTCAAGGAACAAGGAATCGACGCATGAGCTATGTCATCACCTGGACTGCCGAGTTCGAAACAGGCATCGACATCATCGACGACCAACACAGGCGCATCTTCGAGTATCTGGAAGAGATCGACCACGCCATCAAGACCCAGAATGTCGAGGAAGTCGAGCACGTGATCAAGTCGCTGATCGACTATGCGATCTCCCACAACACCTTCGAGGAGAGTCTGATGGAGCGGGCGGGTTATCCGATGCTGGAGGCGCACCATCAGGTCCACGAAGCCTTCAAGGCCCGCGCCCACTCCTATCACGAGCGCCTCAACAGCGGCGAGGACACCTTCCGCGTGGCCCGCGAAGTGCGCACCGATATCGGCCTGTGGCTGACCAACCACATCAAGCGCGACGACAAGCACTATGTCTCGTTCGTCAAGCGCAACATCGAGGGCGGCTTCATCTCGCGCATGCTGGGCAAGTTCTTCGGCTGAGCGCCCGGCAAGACCAGGGCCGGCATACGGCCGGCTCCTGGCACGCACTTCCGATCAGTTGACGCTCAGTCGCGCGCGGTTCTTCTCCAGCGTGGCGGCGCCGATCCCCTTCACTTCCAGCAACTCATCCACCGAGGTGAATGCACCATTCGCCTGACGGTATTCGACGATAGCGCGCGCCTTGGCCTCGCCGATGCCGTCGAGCTCACGTGCCAGGGTTTCGGCATCGGCGCTGTTCAGATCGACTCTTGCTGGCGATACCGCGGCCGGCGCTGTTACTGCCGCCGGCTGGGAGGCGCTGGCGGGTTCGGCGGCGGCAGCAGTCAGGGAAAAACCGGAAAGCAGGGCAAACAGCACTGCACAAAGACGCAGTTTCGGCATGATCGACAATTCCTTGTGTCGGTTGACGGGGCCGCCGCAACTTCCGGGCGGCCAGACGAAACTAAATCAGGGCCGCGCAAAGTCAATCGCAAGTCCATGTAAAAAACATGGAAATACTCATATATTGATCCAGTCGACATTTGCGCGCCGCAGCCGGCTGCTGGCAGAATCCGCCGCGCAACTCTGCAACCATCACCACAGTCCGCATCACCGTTTATGCACAACCCGAAAGACTTGCTGCGCGCACAACTGGCCCAGGCGGTCGAACAATTCCAGAGCGAACAACAGGGCGAAATCACCCTTTACGCAGCGCAACTGGCGCCAGAAAAGCGCCCATGGCGCAAGAAGAGCAGCGTGCAAGACGAAGTGTTCGCCCGGGAACTCGACAACCTGCGCCAGCATAACGCCGAAACACGAGACTGATCCGGCCATGAGTCCCAACCACGAACAGGTCCGCGCCGGCCAGGCGGTCTACAGCCGGCGCACACTGCCCCTATACGACTTCGTGGTACTGGGCGTCTCCAACCGCTTCGTCTGGAAGTGCCCGACGCCGCGCCTGGTCACGCACTACGACCGCCACGTGTCGGCCAACCACTTGGACGTCGGAGTCGGCACCGGCTACTTCCTCGATCGCTGCCGCTTTCCGCTCGCGCGGCCGCGCGTGGCGCTGATGGATCTCAATCCGGCCTCGCTGGACCATGCGGCGCGACGCATCGCCCGCTACCGGCCGGACACCTGGCGGTGCAACGTGCTGGAGCCCATCGATCTCCCCGCCGCGTCCTTCGACTCCATCGGCATCAACTACCTGCTGCACTGCCTGCCGGGCAGCATCGCCGACAAGGCCGTGGTGTTCGATCACCTCAAGCCGTTGCTGAAACCGGGCGCCTGCCTGTTCGGCGCCACCCTGCTGCACGGTGGCGTGCCGCGCAGCGCCGCCGCCCGCGGCCTGATGGCGCTGTACAACCGCAAGGGCATCTTCGCCAACCGCGCGGACGACCTGGATGGCCTGCGCCAGGCGCTGGAACGCCGCTTCAGTGACGTCCGCCTGGAGGTGGTCGGCTGCGCCGCGCTGTTCGTCGCCCGGGTTTGATCGCTCTGCGGAGCCACCGCACGCGTCGTTCCGCCTGAGCTACGCTGATCTGCACGGCAACGCGCAACAACTCATGGCACCACGACGGCGCCCTCTCGATGCACCGGACCTGCAACGGCCTTGCCGCGACAGGCCGGACACGCCCCTACCGCGATCCCGGCCATACCTGGTTACCGGAAGCAGCGGAGGTTCGCGTCCATGCTCACTCGACGTACCTTTCTCAAGTACACCGGCGGCACCACTCTCACCCTGTTCGCGCTGAACAAGCTCGGCGTGTCCGTCGCCCTCGCCCAGATCCCCGGCGGCAGCCTCGATCCCCTGGCGATCCCCAAGTACCAGACACCGCTGCTGATCCCACCGGTGATGCCCAAGGCCGGGCGCATCACCCAGCGCGGCGGCAAGCAGGTGGACTACTACGAGATCTCGATGAAGCAGTTCGCCCAGCAGATTCTCCCTGCCGGCCTGCCGGCGACCACGGTGTGGGGTTACGGCGCGGTGACCTCGCTAAACAAGCAGGGCCTGCTGCTGCACAACGCGCCGTCGCTGACCATCGAAGCCAGCTGGAACACGCCGGTACGGGTGAAGTGGATCAACAACCTCAAGGACAGCGCCGGCAACTACCTGCCGCACCTGCTGCCGGTGGACCCCACGTTGCACTGGGCCAACCCGCCCGGTGGTGAAAGCGGCCGCGACACCCGACCGAACTTCGCCAGTACCCCCACACCCTACACCGGGCCGGTACCGATGATCACCCACGTGCACGGCGCGGTGGGTGTGGGTGACGAGAGCGATGGCTACGCCGAAGCCTGGTACCTGCCGGAGGCGAACGACATCCCGGCCGGCTACGCCAGCCAGGGCACCTGGTACGCGTTTTTCGCCAGCAAGGCGCAGGCTGCCTTTGGCGTCAACTGGGGCCCGGGATTCGCCACCTTCCAGTACCCAAACCTCAACCGCGCCTCGACTATCTGGTACCACGACCACACCCTGGGCATGACCCGCCTCAACGTGTACGCCGGCCCGGCGGGTTTCTACCTCCTCCGCGGCGGACCGGCAGGCGACAAGGCGGTGCTCGACAGCCGCTACGGCAGCATCGCCGTGCTGCCCGGGCCCGCGCCCAGGGAAGGCGACCGCTTCCCGCCGAACAAGACCTACCGCGAGATCCCCATTGCCATCCAGGACCGCTCGTTCAACGCCGATGGTTCGCTGTTCTATCCGGACAGCAGGTCCTTCTTCGACGACGTAGAGGGTCCGTACATCCCCACCACCGACATCTCGCCGATGTGGAACCCGGAATTCTTCGGCAACACCATCATGGTCAACGGCAATACCTGGCCCTTCCACACCGTCGAGCAGGCCCGTTACCGCCTGCGCCTGCTCAACGGCTGTCTGTCGCGCTTCCTGATCCTCGACTTCAGCCAGATTCCCGGCGTCGAGGTGTGGCAGATCGGTAACGAGGGCGGCTTCCTCGTCGCGCCGGTGAACCTCAGCGCCGACCATGGCAACCGCCTGCTGATGGCGCCGGCCGAACGCGCCGACCTGATCGTCGACTTCAGCAATGTGCCGGTCGGTAACTACATCCTCGGTAACCTCGGTCCGGACGAGCCGTTCGGCGGCGGCCAGCCCGACCTGGACTTCCCGCCGGCCGATCCGGCCTCCACTGGTCAGGTCATGGAGTTTCGTGTGGTGCTGGCGCTGGCTCCAGACCCGAGCACGCCGCCGGCGTTCCTGCAGCTACCGGCCCTCGCTCCGCTGCCGGAGGCAAGCGTCACCCGCCACCTGGCGCTGGTCGAGATGATGTCGGAGTTCTTCGAGGATGCGCCGGCGGAAGCGCGCCTGGGCCCCCTCGACGGTGATCCCAACACCGATCCGGTGGTGTGGAACGGGCTGATGTGGGAGGAGCCGGTGACCGAAAATCCGGCAACGGGGAGCACCGAAGTCTGGGAGCTCTACAACACCACAGGTGACGCCCACCCGATCCATATCCACGAGATCGTATTCGAGGTCATCAACCGCCAGGACATCCTGGTCGACGAGGAGAACCACACCGTGCAGGTGCTACCCGGCTCCGCGCCCGCACCGGCCGAACCGTGGGAAATCGGCCTCAAGGACACCGTGATCGCCTTCCCCGGCCAGGTCACCCGGCTGCGCATGCGGTTCCCCACCCCCGGGCAGTTCGTCTGGCACTGCCACCTGGTCGAGCACGAGGACAACGAGATGATGCGTCCCTTCCGCATCGGCCCGCTGCAACCAGGCCAGCCGGAATAGCGCAGGCAGCCGCGCTCAGGCGGCCGGCGCGCCGCGCCGCCTGTAGCGCACCTGTGGGTGGCTGCCGACACGGCGGACCTCGAACAGGTCGATGGCGGCGAACAGGTCGAACAGACGCGAATAGCCGTAGTTGCGCGGCTCGAAGGAGGCCTGGTTGGCGATCCGCGAGCCGACCAGGCTGAGCGGTGCCCAGCCCTCGTCGTCGGCGGCGTAGATCACCGCGTTGCGCAGCAGGTTCATCAGCTTGCTGTCGCCCTTGAGTTCGGGTCCGCTGCGCCGGCCGACCAGCGCCACCGCCGGCGGCACGCAGACCGTCCCCTGCGCCTCGGCCTCCGCCGGAGTGGCGCTGGTACCGAGCGGCTGGATCGTCACCTCCACCGGCATGTCGTCGAGGTAGACGAAGCGCGAGCAGGCGTTGACGTAGGGCTCGGGCGACTTGCGCTCGCCGAAGCCGATCACCTGCTTGCCCTCGGCGCGCAGGCGGGTGACCAGCGGGGTGAAGTCGCAGTCGGAGGACACCAGGCAGAACACCTCGACCGGCTTGCCGTGCAGCACGTCCATGGCGTCGATGGCCATGGCCATGTCGGTGGCGTTCTTGCCCTTGACCAGATCGAACTGCTGGATAGGCTGGATGGCGTGCTCGTGCAGCACCTGCACCCAGGACTCCAGACGCGGACTCTTCCAGTTGCCGTAGGCACGGCGAATGGAAACCACGCCGAGTACCGCCAGTTCGGCGAGGATCGCCTCGATCTTGCGGCTCGGCGAGTTGTCGGCATCGATGAACAGCGCTACCCGAACATTAGACACGGGCATGTCCTCCAGGCTGGATGGATAAATCCAGCCTAGCCCTTGCAGGGAAGCCCTACATGGATATCTTGCCCAGCCGGCCCCTCATTTATGCGGGAACTGCACTGCGCCGCTTGCTACGCACTTGCGGATGATTGCCCACACGCTTGATCTCGAATAAATCGATGGCAGCAAAAAGGTCGACTAGCTTTGCATAGCCATAATTGCGCGAGTCGAAGGACGCTTGGTTCCCAATCCGGCTGCCTACTACACTCAAAGGGGCCCAACCATCTTCATGCTCAGCATATGCCACAGCATGCCTCAATAGATTCATGAGTTTGGTATCGCCTTTGAGCTCTTTTCCCGTTTTTTTGGCTGGCGCAGCAGGACCGCCAACATCCCCTGTTGGAATCAATGATTTTTCCAAATGGGCGATGAGTAGTTCCGTCTGCTCAGAGCTAAGGACCGGCTCATCCAGATAAAGAAATCGGGAGCATGCATTGACGAAAGGCTCAGGCGCTTTTCGCTCCCCGAAACCAATCACCTGCTTGCCTTCGGCACGCAGACGGGTAACCAATGGCGTGAAATCACAGTCCGAAGAGACCAAGCAAAACACTTCAACTGGCTTGTTGAATAGGACGTCCATGGCGTCAACGGCCATGGCCATGTCGGTGGCATTCTTGCCCTTGACTAGATCGAATTGCTGGATCGGCTGGATAGCGTGCTCATGGAGCACTCTTACCCACGATTCGAGATTCGGACTCTTCCAGTTTCCGTAGGCCCGGCGAATTGAAACAGCCCCGATAACGGCAAGTTCAGCAAGAATGTCTCCAACCTTCCGACTCGGCGCATTATCTGCATCGATAAACAGTGCAACTCTGAGATTTTGAGCGGTCATTAAACCTCCTTGTCATTTTTCGAAGCCTAGCCCTTGAGTGCCTTCTTCGGATAGATGTCGTAGCGGCTCGACTTGCCTTCCAGCTGGTGGGAAGGCTTCGGGCCGTCGATACACGGCGCCTTGCGCGGGCGCTTGACCACCACGCGGTGGCTGGCCAGCGCCAGCGCCGCCTCGAGCAGCGCCGGGGCGTCGAGGTCGTCACCGACCAGCGGGCGGAACAGGCGCATCTCCTTCTTCACCAACGCGCTCTTGTCGCGGTGCGGAAACATCGGGTCGAGGTAGATCACCTGCGGCGGCTCGCCCTGCCAGGCGCGCATCAGCTCCACCGCGTTGCCGGTCAGCAGCTGCATGCGCGCGACGATCGGCGCCACCTCGGGATCGCGCGCGGCACGCGCCAGGCCGTCCTCGAGCAGCGCGGCGACCAGCGGCTGGCGCTCGATCAGGGTGACCGGGCAGCTCAGCGTGGCGAGCACGAAGGCGTCGCGACCCAGGCCGGCGGTGGCATCTAGGATGCGCGGCCGCACGCCGCTCTGGACGCCCACCGCCTTGGCGATCATCTGTCCGCTGCCGCCGCCGAACAGGCGGCGGTGGGCGGCCGCGCCTTCGACGAAGTCGACGCGCACCGGCCCCGGCGCCTCCGGGCCGAGGTCGACCAGCTGCAGGCCGGCGTCACCGAGCTGCAGGGCGAACTCGGCCGCGCCCGCCTCGCCCAGCCCCAGGCGCTCGGCCCACTGATGGGCGGCGGCGGCATGGGCGGGACTCAGGGCTTCGACGCGGACGCGAACGGGAGAAGCGGACATCGGGACTTCCGGGCTGGGAGGAGAGGGGGCGCCATTCTGCCAAAGAATGCGCCCGTCCGCCCTATCGCGCCGCGCTCCGGCGACCGAGCAGCACCCAGGCCACTCCGCCGAGCAGCAGCGCCGAGGCCAGCAGCAGGCGCGCGCTGAACGGCTCGCCAAGCAGAATGACGGCGAGCAGCGCGGTGATCAGCGGCACGCTGAGCTGCACGGTGGCGGCCTGGGTGGCGCGCAGCGCCGGCAGCACCGTGTACCACAGCGCGTAGCCGACCCCGGAGGCCAGGGCGCCGGAAAGCAGCGCATAGAGCACGCCGGCGGCGTCCAGATGCGCCCAGGGCAGGCCGCCGAGGCCGAGCAGCACGGCCAGCGGCAGGCAGCGGATGAAATTGCCGGCGGTATGCGCGGTGGCCTCGCCGACGCCGCGCCCGCGCAGCGAGTAGACGCCCCAGGCCACCCCGGCCAGCAGCATGGCCAGCGCCGGCAGCAGCGCCGGCGCGCTGGCACCGGGCAACAGCAGCACGGCGAGGCCGGCGCCGGCCAGCAGCAGCCCGCACACCTGCCCCGCCGACAGCCGCTCGCCGCGCCACAGACCCCAGAGGATCATGCTGGCCTGCACCGCGCCGAACAGCAGCAGGGCGCCGGTGGCGGCAGACAGCTGCAGGTACGCCCAGGAGAAACCCGCCGCGTAGAGGAACAGCGCCAGCGCCGAGGGCAGATTGCCAGCCAGTAGCGCCGCCGTTGCGCGGCGTTGCAGGCGGACGATCAGCCATAGCGCCAGGGCGCCGCCGAACAGGCGGATGGCGGTGAAGCTGGCGGCGTCGATATGGCCGTCGCGCAGGGCGATACGGCACAGCAGGGAGTTGGCGGCGAAGGCCAGCATGGCCAGGGTGGTGAGCAGCGCGAGGCGCGGCAGGGGCATGGCAGACGTTCCGGTCCGTGGTGGTGCGCCGAGGGTAGCGCGAAAGACGAGCTTACGTGCAGCGACTTCGGCACGCCTGGCGTCGGCAGGGTGCGCCAGGCGCACCATCGCCCGGCACCGTGAGACATCGGTGCGCGCGGCGCCCTCTAAAGCAGACCGAGCTGTTCGCTGCCGCTGCTCTCCGCCAGTGCCGGCAGCCCGGGCAGGCGCGCCATCAGCTGGGCGTGGAAGCGTCGCGCCAGCTCGGGGGCGCGGTGATTGTCGGGGGTGTGCAGGAACACGTGCGGCCGGCGCCCCTCCTCGATCCAGCCGGCGACCTTGTCCAGCCAGGGCGCGAGAAACGCATCGTTGGCCTCCAGCGCGGGGTGGCCGATAAAGCGCACCTGGGGAAAGCCGGTAAAGGCCGCCGGGCGTGGCGGCACGCGCGGTTTCTTGCTCTGCGCGTGGAGCACCGCCGGATCGCGTGCGGTGCAGCTGAACAGCGCCCGCGAATCGAGGCCGATGCGCTCCACGCCGCGGTCACGCAGCAGACGGTTGAGCAGCTTCTCCTCGTCGCCACGGGCGAAGAACGCCGGATGACGCACCTCCACGGCCAGACCATGGGGCGCAGCCAGCTCCTCGACGAAGGCCGCCAGCTCGGCGAGACGCGGCGGCCCGAAACTGGCCGGCAGCTGCAGCCATAGCGGCGCCACCCGCGCGCCGAGCGGTGTCAGCAGGTCGAGGAAGTCGCGGGCGGCGGCGAGATTGCCGCGCAGATCGCCCTCGTGGCTGACGTCGCGCGGCAGCTTGGCGCAGAAGTGGAAGCCTTCCGGCATCGCCTGCGCCCAGCGCGCCAGGGTGGCCGGCGCGGGGCGAGCGTAGAAGGTGGTGTTGCCCTCCACCGTGTTGAACACCCGGCAGTAGGCGGGCAGGAACTCGCGGCTGTTCAGCCCGGCGGCATACAGGCCACCGCGCCAGGCCGGCTCGTTCCACGACGGGCAGCCGAGGAAGTACGGCAGCCCCACGCTTCAGCCCTTCTTCGGCGTGGCCACGTTGTCGCGCAGGTAGACCGGCTGCGCCTGCTCGGCGTCCAGCGCCTCTCCGCGCGCCCAGGCAGCGCGCGCCAAGGTCAGCAGATCCTCGGCATGCGGCAGCAGGCCGGCGTCCATCCGGTGCACCGCGACCGGCATGCGCGCGGCGTAGCCCCAGCCGGTGCCGGCGCCGAACCAGTCGCCGTCGGCATCGCGCGGCAGCGCGGCGCGCTCCGGCGGCAGCACCGCCTCGACCCCGGCCAGGCGCATCTCGCCCTCTGCCAGGCGGTAGCAGCCCCAGTAGACCTCGTCCATGCGCGCATCGATCGCCGCAGCCACCTGGCTGACGCCCTGCTCGCGATGGGCGCGCTGGGCGAGCACCGCGAGATTGGAGATCGGCAGCACCGGCCGGCCGAGGGCGAAGGCCAGGCCCTGGACCACGCCGACGGCGATGCGCACGCCGGTGAAGGCGCCCGGACCGCGGCCGAAGGCGATGGCGTCCAGCGCGGCGAGGGTGATGCCGGCCTCGGCGAGCAGTTCCTGCACCATCGGCAGCACGCGCTGGGCATGCAGGCGCGGGATCACCTCGTAGCGGCTGAGCACGCGGCCCTCGTGCAGCAGGGCGACGGAACAGGCTTCGGTGGCGGTATCCAGGGCCAGCAGGGTGGTCATGACGGGTATCCGGTGTGGTGACGAACGAGGGTGGGCATTGTAAATGCAAACGGCCCGCACAGGGCGGGCCGTTGCTGACGCGGAGAGCGGATCAGCTCAGCGCGGCGAGCACCTTGGCGGTGATCTCGTCGACGCTGCCGACACCCTCGACGCGGGAGTACTTCGGCTTGCCGGCGGTCTGCGCCAGGTCCTGGTAGAAGCCGACCAGCGGCAGGGTCTGGGCGTGGTACACGTCCAGGCGCTTGCGCACGGTTTCTTCCTGGTCGTCCTCGCGCTGGATCAGATCTTCGCCGGTATCGTCGTCCTTGCCTGCCACCTTCGGCGGGTTGTACTGGACGTGGTAGGTGCGACCGGAGGCCGGGTGCACGCGGCGACCGGACATGCGGTTGATGATCTCCTGGTCTTCCACGGCGATTTCCAGCACGTGGTCGATCTCGACGCCGGCATCGCGCAGGGCTTCGGCCTGCGGGATGGTGCGCGGGAAGCCGTCGAACAGGAAGCCGTTGACGCAGTCGGCAGCGACGATGCGCTCCTTGATCAGGCCGATGATGATCTCGTCGGACACCAGGCCACCGCTGGCCATCACTTCCTTGACCTGCAGGCCCAGCGGGCTTTCGGCCTTGACCGCGGCGCGCAGCATGTCACCGGTGGAGATCTGCGGAATACCGAACTTCTCGGTGATGAAGCGAGCCTGAGTACCTTTGCCGGCACCCGGTGCCCCCAGCAGAATCACGCGCATCGATTTGTTGCTCCTGGAACAGTATGAAAATAATCCCGGATACGCCTTGGCAGGCCGGGGGAATTCAGTGGTCCATCCATGGCCGCAGGCGGCAGTTCGTCGCCACTCGGCGGCTCACCTGTGGGTGAAGCACCGCCGGGGCAGGCTGTCGCGCTGCATGTGTCACGTCTTCATCCGGCCCTCGTGGGGCCGGACCGGAAATTCGCAGGCCGCCCGTAGCACAAAACGGGACGGTGAAAAAGCAGACCAAAATACACAGCTACCCTGCCTGACACAAGATGGGGGATCCACCATGATTGATGGTTCACCCCGTGTTGCGCAGCCCCGCGGCGATGCCGGCGACCGTCACCAGCAGCGCCCGCTCCAGCTGGCTGCCCTCCTGCTCGGCCAGCCGCCGCGAGCGGGCGAGAAGCTCGACCTGCAGCAGATGCAGAGGGTCGAGGTAGGTGTCGCGCACGTTGATCGACTCGCGCAGCACCGGGTCGCTTTCCAGCAGTTGCGCCTGCCCGGTCAGGGCCAGCACCATGCGCACCGCCTGCGACAACAGGTCGCGCAGCTGCTCACCCAATCCGCGCAGCTCCTCCCCCACCAGGCGCTGGTCGTACAGACGGGCGATGCCGGCGTCGGCCTTGACCAGCACCATCTCCAGCATGTCGATGCGGGTGCGGAAGAACGGCCAGTGCGCGCGCATCTCGTGCAGCAGCACCGCCTCGCCGCGCTCGACGGCGCGGGCCAGGGCGGTTTCCCAGCCCAGCCAGGCCGGCAGCATCAGGCGCATCTGCGTCCAGGCGAAGATCCACGGGATCGCCCGCAGGCTGTCCACCCCGCCGCTGCGCCGGCGCGGTGGCCGGCTGCCCAGCGGCAGACGACCGAGCTCCTGCTCGGGCGTGGCCTGACGGAAGTAGTCGACAAACTGCGGATGCTCGCGCACCACGTCGCGGTAGGCGGCCACGCCGTCGGCGGCCAGGCGCACCATCAGCGCCCGCCACGCCGCGGTCGGCGCCGGCGGCGGCAGCAGGGTAGCCTCCAGCACCGCGGCCAGGTAGAGATTGAGGTTCTGCTCGGCCACCCCGGGCAGGCCGAACTTGAAGCGGATCATCTCGCCCTGCTCGGTGACGCGGAAGCGTCCGGTCACCGAGCCTGGCGGCTGCGAGAGGATGGCGGCGTGGGCCGGGCCGCCGCCGCGGCCGACGGTGCCACCGCGACCGTGGAACAGCAGCAGCTCGACGCCATGCCGCGCGCACACCTCGACCAGGGTCTCCTGGGCACGGTACTGCGCCCAGGCCGCCGCCACGGTGCCGGCGTCCTTGGCCGAGTCGGAGTAGCCGATCATCACCTCCTGCGGCCCGGCCAGGCTGGCGCGGTACACCGGCAGCGCCAGCAGGCAGTCGATCACCGCGCCGGCGTGCTCGAGGTCGTCCAGCGTCTCGAACAGCGGCACCACACGGATCGCCCGCTGCAGGCCGGCCTCCTTGAGCAGCAGCTGCACGGCGAGCACGTCGCTCGGCGCGCCGGCCATGGAGATCACGTAGGAACCGAGCGCCGCCACCGGCGCCGCGGCCGCTACACGGCAGGTCGCCAGCACCTCGGCGGTGTCGGCCGAGGGCCGATAGTGCTGCGGCAACAGCGGGCGCGGGCTGGTCAGCTCGCGCTGCAGGAAGTCGAGGCGTTGCCCCTCGTCCCACTGCGCGTAGTGGCCGAGGCCCAGGTAAGCGGTGATCTCGTCGAGCGCGGCGGCGTGGCGGCCGGCGTCCTGGCGGATGTCCAGGCGCACCAGGTACAGGCCGAAGCAGTGAGCACGGCGCAGACAGTCGAGCAGCGGCCCGTCGGCGATGCTGCCCATGCCGCAGCTGGTCAGCGAATCATGGCAGAGCAGCAGCGGCTCGATCAGCTCGGCGTTGTCGTGCAGCACCAGGGCATCCGCCGCGCGACCGTCGCGCTGGGCGGCCACCGCCCAGTCGCGGGTGGCGACCAGCCGCGTGCGCAACTGGCGCAGCAGGGCGCGGTAAGGCTCCGGCGCCTCGCCGACCCGCTCACGCAGCGACGGGCTGGCCCGGTGCATGGACAGCTCGGTGATCAGCGCCTCGACGTCGCGCAGGTGCAGTTCGGCGGCCAGCTGGCGGGCCTGCAGCAGCACCTGGGCGGTGATCTCGGCGGTGACGTTGGGATTGCCGTCGCGATCGCCGCCCATCCACGAGGCGAAGCGCAGCGGCGCGGCGTCCAGCGGCAGGCGCGTGCCGCAGCAGCCGGCCAGCAGCTCGTCGACGCCGCGCAGGAAGTCCGGCAGCGCCCGCCACAGCGAGTGCTCGACCACCGCGAAGCCCCAGCGCGCCTCGTCCTGCGGGGTCGGCCGGCGGCGACGGATCTCGTCGGTATGCCAGACCTCGGCGAGCAGGCGACACAGCTCGCGGCGGCTGGCCGCCTTTTCGCGTGCCGACAGGTCGGCATGGTCGCGCGCCGCCAGGCAGGCGGTGATCTCGTCGTACTTCTGGATCAGGGTGCGCCGGGTCACCTCGGTGGGGTGGGCGGTGAGCACCAGCTCGATGTCCAGCGCGGCGATCTGCCGGGCCAGCTCCGCCGGCGCGTGGCCGGCCGCCTGCAGACGCACCAGCAGATCGCCGAGCACGCGCTCTTCGAACGGCAGCGCCTCGTGCGGCCGGCGGCGGCGGATGCGGTGGTACTGTTCGGCGATGTTGGCCAGATTGAGGAACTGGTTGAAGGCGCGCGCCACCGGCAGCAGTTCGTCCTCGGCGAGGGCGTCGAGGGTCTCGGCGAGCTGGCGCGCGCCCTCCTCGGAGCCGCGCCGCGCCGCCTTGGCGCCCTTGCGGATGCGCTCGATCTTGGCGAGGAACTCGGCGCCGCGTTCGGCGCGGAAGGTATCGCCCAGCAACTCGCCGAGCAGGTGCACGTCCTCGCGCAAGCGCGGATCTATCTCAGCCATGGCGACTCTCCTTCTGCTTGGCCGTTGCCACCGGTGCGGCAAGATCTTACCGGCAGTCTAGGCTTTTTATTGGACACCCCTGTGACGGAACCCCATGGGCGGCAGCCCAAGGCCGGGAGGCACGCATGAAAATCCGCGATCTGGTGAAGGAGTGGGAAGTCAGCGCCAAGGGTCGGCTGAGCAAGACCACCTACCACATCCCCCTCGACCTGGAGTCGGCCGCCCGCCTGGCGGCGCTCTGCGAAATGTATCCCAGGCGCCACCCCGAGGAGATCCTCGGCGAACTGGTCGGTGCCGCCCTGCAGGAACTGGAAGCCAGCTTCCCCTACGTCAAGGGCCAGAAGGTGGTTGCCACCGACGAGCAGGGCGACCCGGTATACGAGGACGCCGGCCTGACCCCGCGCTTCCTTGCCCTGTCGCGCAAGCACATGGAGGTATTGAGCCAGAGCGACGATAACGACGACTTCAGCTGACGAGTGCTGACGGCTCGGTACGCACGGCGGCCCGGACGCAGGCCCTGTTCGTACCGCGCGGCACGTTGAGAAAGAGTCCCTTGCGGGATTGTCGCCGGGCCGGACATGGCCGCCCCGGCCAGTGGTCGTGGCCGACGCTTTCGACACCGCACAGGCTGCCAGCGCGGGCACGTCAGGGCACAATGGCAACGTCCCGGCACGCCGGTCGGCCAGCGCCGGCCGCCGGCAACTCGACGCCACAGCGCGGGTCTGATATTGCCCGCCCCCACGGAAGGTGACCGCATGTCGCTCGTTCCCCGTCTCCTCGTCCTCCTCGCCGGCCTCTGGCTCGCCGGCGCACAGGCGGCTGCCCGCGAGGTCAGCGCGCAGGATTACGGCTTCCCGCTGGCCAACCCCTTCGAGGCGACCATCGCCGGCACCCCGGCGCCGCTGCGCCCGCCACTGCCGGACAGCGAGGACATCGACCAGGCCGACTACAGCCTGCGCCTGCGACCGCGCCGCGAACTGCCGGACAACTTCTGGGCGGTGAAGACCTTCAAGTATCGCCTGGCCCGCCAGGCCGGCCCGGCGCCACTGGTGTTCATCATCTCCGGTACGGGTGCGCACTACACCAACGGCAAGACCGAGGACCTCAAGCGCCTGTTCTATGGCGCCGGCTACCATGTGGTGCAGCTATCCTCGCCGAGCAGCCAGGACTTCATGGCCGCGGCCTCGCGCTACGCCACGCCGGGCATCTCCGACCTCGACGCCATCGACCTGTACCGGGTGATGCGCAGGATCCGCGAGCAGCAGCAGGATCTGCCGGTGACCGCCTGGCACCTCACCGGCTACAGCCTGGGCGGCCTGCACGCGGCCTTCGTCAGCCATCTCGACGAACGCGAGGGCGCCTTCGGCTTCCGCCGCGTGCTGCTGATCAACCCGCCGGTCAACCTGGTCACCTCGGTCAGCAACCTCGACCGCCTGGTGCAGACCGAGGTCGAGGGCATCAGCAACAGCCGTACCTTCTACGACCTGATCCTCGCCAAGCTGACCCGCTACTTCGAGGAGCACGGCTCGGCGCAGATCGACGATGCGCTGCTCTACGACTTCCAGCGCTCGAAGCAGCGCCTGTCCGACGAGGAAATGGCCATGCTGATCGGCGCGGTGTTCCGCTTCGCCGCCGCCGACATCGCCTTCACCTCGGACCTGATCAACAAGCGCGGCGCCATCGTGCCGCCGACCTACCCGATGGACGAGGGCACCAGTCTGACGCCGTTCTTCAGGCGCGCCCTGCTCTGCGACTTCCAGTGCTACCTGCGCGAACAGGTGCTGCCCTTCTGGCGCAGGCAGACCGACGGTGGCAGCGTGCTGCAGCTGATCGACCAGATCAGCCTGTACTCGCTGCGCGGCTACCTGGCCGCCAGCGCCAAGATCGCCGTGCTGCACAACCGCGACGACATGATCCTCGGCCCCGGCGATCTCGGTTTCCTGCGCCAGACCTTCGGCGAGCGGCTGACGCTGTTTCCGCACGGCGGCCACTGCGGCAACCTGCTCTACCGCGTCAACACCGAGGCCATGCTGGAGTTCTTCCGTGACTGAACGCATCCCGCCCATGCTGCTGGCCACCCTGCTCGCCTTCGCCAGCCACGGCGCCGCCGCGCAGACCGCTGTCCCCGATGCCGACGGCTTCACCCGGCCAATGGAGCGGCTGCGCTTCAATCCGCAGCTCAACCAGCGCGAATTCGAACGCGCCACCCTGGTCGCCCTGGTCAACAACGACCCGTGGGAGGAGTGGAACCGCCGCGTCTACCACTTCAACCAGCGCTTCGACGAGTGGGTCTACCTGCCGGTGGTCGACGCCTACCGCTTCGTCACCCCGCGTGCGGTGCGCAGTGGGGTCAGCCACTTCTTCGCCAACCTCGGCGAGATCCCCAGCCTGGCCAACCACCTGCTGCAGCTGCAGGGGCGCGACGCCCTGCACACCACCGCGCGCCTGCTGCTCAACACCACCCTCGGCCTCGGCGGCCTGTGGGATCCGGCCAGCCGCATGGGCCTCGCGCGGCGCAGCGAGGACTTCGGTCAGACCCTCGGCTACTGGGGCGTCGAGGAAGGTCCCTACCTGGTGCTGCCGCTGCTGGGGCCGTCCAACCTGCGCGACACCGGCGGCCTGGCGTTCGACACCGCCCTCGGCAACACCTTCGACCCCGCCGGCGCAACCGGCCTGAGCGCACAGGCCACGCCCTACTACGGCCTGATGGCCGTCGATCGCCGCTACATCAACGCCTTCCGCTACGGTCAGCTCAACTCGCCGTTCGAGTACGAGAAGGTGCGCTACGTGTATACCGAGGCGCGGCGCCTGCAGATCGCCGAGTGATGCCGGCGCATCCCATCGATTCGACTGATGGATAAGGTGCAAAATCAGCACCCATCCATCCGCCGACTTGAACCAGAATGGCTGCAACCCCGACCCGAGGAGCTGCGCCATGAGCTATCCCCACTACCGCGACGTGCTTGACCTGCACCAGGGCCGCGCCACTTCCGACGGCGACGGCGTGCGTCTGACCCGCATCATCGGCGGTGCGGGCCTGGAGCGCTTCGATCCGTTCCTGATGCTGGATGCCTTCGACTCCTTCGATACCCGAGACTACATCGGCGGCTTCCCGGCCCACCCGCATCGCGGCTTCGAGACGGTGACCGTGATGCTCGAGGGCCGCATGCGTCACGAGGACCACCTGGGCAATCGCGGCCTGCTGGAGGCCGGCGGGGTGCAGTGGATGACCGCCGCGCGCGGTATCGTGCACAGCGAGATGCCCGAGCAGGAACACGGCCGCCTGTTCGGCTTCCAGCTGTGGCTGAACCTGCCGGCGACGGCGAAGATGGGCCCGGCCAGCTACCGCGACTTCACTCCCGGCGAGATTCCGCAGCTGACCACGTGCCGCGGTGTGGGCGTACGGGTGATCGCCGGCAGCTTCCGCGAGGGCGAACGGGAGCTCGCCGGTGCCGTGCAGCGCCCGCACAGCGAGCCGCAGCTGTTCGACCTGACCTTCCCCCCCGGCGCCTGCCTGATGCCGGATCTGCCGCGCGGGCACAACGTGCTGGTGCATGTGTTCGACGGCGAGCTGACCGTGCGCGGCCAGCGCGATCAGAGTGTGCGCGCCGGTCAGCTGGCGCGCCTGGGCGAAGGCGACAGCCTGCACCTGACCAGCCCCACCGGCGCGCGCGCCCTGCTGATCGCCGGCCGGCCGCTGGGTGAGCCGATCGTGCAGTACGGGCCGTTCGTGATGAACAGTCGCGAGGAGATCGAGCAGGCGCTGGCCGACTTCCGCAGCGGCAGCTTCGCCTGACGGCTCAGCCGGTCGCCAGGCTGCCCTGCAGGGTCGGCAGGCCGAGGAAGCGCTCAAGTTCGGCGCGGCGGTTCATCGCGTCCTGGTAACCGAGCTCGATCAGTTCGTTGCAGTAACCGGCCTCGAACAGCAGGTAGCTGAGCACGGTGGCGCCGCTGGCGCGGGTCGCACCGGGACCGCTGAGGAACAGGCGCAGCGCCCGCGGCAGCAGCTGGCGGTGACGACTGGCGATCTCCTCCAGCGGCCGGCTCGGCGCGATCACCAGCACGTCCACCGGCTGCAGGTAGCTGCCGCGCTGCTCCGGCGCCAGCAGCCGGCTGACCTGATTGAGGCGCTCGAGCAGCTCGATGTCCGCCTCCAGGCTGTCGATGAAGGTGCTGTTGAGCAGATGGCCGCCCATCTGCGCCAGACTCGGCGGGCAGTGCGACGGCGCTGGCTCGCTGGCTACGCAATGATTGGCGCCCGACAGCGGGTTGCCGCTGACGCCGATCACCAGGACGCGCCGCGCGCCGAGGTGCAGGGCCGGACTGATCGGCGCATGCTGGCGCACCGCGCCGTCGCCGAAGAACTCACGGCCCACCCGCACCGGCGGGAACAACAGGGGAATCGCCGCACTGGCCAGCAGGTGCTCGTGGCCCAGCTGTGCCGGCACGCCCAGCCGGCGATGCCGACGCCAGGGCGCGATCGGCGTGGCGGACTGATAGAAGGTCACCGCCTGCCCCGAGCTGTAGCCGAAGGCGGTCACCGCCACGGCGCGCAGCTGGCCGCTGGCCAGGGCGGCGGGGAGCCCGCCGAGGTCGATCTCGGCGCGCAGCAGCTGGCCGAGCGGACGGTTGTCGAGCAGCGCCGCCGGCACTTCGCGGCCCAGACCGAGCAGGCTGTTGGCGACGAAGCTGGCGGCCTGGCGCGCCACGCCGGGCAGGTCGCTGCGGTAGATGCGATCGGTGCTGAAGCCGCGCCAGATGCGGGTCAGCTGGTCGATGCTGGCGCGCATGCGCTGCGCGCCGCAGGCCAGCGCCACCGCGTTGATGGCGCCGGCCGAGGTGCCGACGATCACCGGGAAGGGATTGTCGGCGTCCTCCTCCATAAGGTCGCGGATGGCGCTCAGCACACCGACCTGATAGGCCGCCCGCGCCCCGCCCCCGGAGAGGATCAGGGCCGTGTCGGCCAGCGCCGGCGCCGCGCCATCTGCCATGCTCAGCCCTCCTGGCGATACAGGTTCCCGGCGCCCTCCGGGCGCGTCTTGAAGCGGCGGTGCGCCCACAGGTACTGCTCGGGACATTCGCGCACCACCTGCTCGACCCACTGGTTGATGCGCAGGCAGTCGGCCTCCTCGCTCTCGCCGGGGAAGTCCGTCAGCGGCGGATGCACCACCAGGCGATAGCCGGAGCCGTCGGCCAGACGCTGCTGGGTGAAGGGCACCACCCGCGCCTTGCCGAGGCGGGCGAACTTGCTGGTGGCGGTGACGGTGGCGGCGGGGATGCCGAACAGCGGCACGAAGATGCTCTGCTTGCGCCCGTAGTCCTGATCCGGCGCGTACCAGATGGCGCGCCCGGCGCGCAGCACCTTGAGCATGGCACGCACGTCCTCGCGCTCGATGGCGGTGGCATCGCGGTTGTGCCGCTCGCGACCGCGGCGCTGGATGAAGTCGAACAGCGGATTCTTGTGCTCGCGGTACATGCCGTCGATGGTGTGGCGCTGGCCGAGCAGCGCGGCGCCGATCTCCAGGGTGGTGAAATGCAGCGACATGAGGATCACCCCCTGCCCCTCGCGCTGCGCTGCCTGCAGCTGCTCGAGCCCCTCGATGTGCGCCAGGCGCGCCAGGCGCGCGCGCGGCCACCACCAGCTCATCGCCATCTCGAAGAAGGCGATGCCGCTGGAGGCGAAGTTCTCGCGCAGCAGACGCGCCCGTTCGGCGGCGGACAGCTCGGGAAAGCACAGCTCGAGGTTGCGCGCGGCGATCTGCCGGCGCGACCTGGCGCCCAGCAGCATCAGCGCGCCCAGGCCGCGGCCCAGCCTCAGCAGCAGCGGATACGGCAGCTGTACCACCAGCCACAGCAGCCCGAGCCCCAGCCACAAAGGCCAGAAGCGCGGATGGAGAAAGGCGGCACGGAAGCGGGGACGATCCATCAATACATCCAGTCGGTTGGGCGGACGAGGAAAACGAGCGGAACATTCTACCCATCACATGCCGACGAATCAGCCATGGGTGCAACTTGCGAGCATCAAGGCTTGTCGTTATAAGTCCATCGCATATCCCTGGCTGCAATCGACATGACTCACGCTGATCCGACCGACCAAGAACCCGTGTTCCGGCTCAAGGGCAACATGCTC
Organism: Pseudomonas oryzae; assembly: GCF_900104805.1. Classification (NCBI taxonomy): domain Bacteria; kingdom Pseudomonadati; phylum Pseudomonadota; class Gammaproteobacteria; order Pseudomonadales; family Pseudomonadaceae; genus Pseudomonas; species Pseudomonas oryzae. The sequence continues at coordinate 2,360,443 of NZ_LT629751.1, forward strand.
GCCGTCACCGTGCTGGAGCTCGCCCGCAACGATCTCTCGCGCCTGGACCGGCAACTGGGCGAGAAGGTCGCCCAGGCGCCCAACTTCTTCACCGGCACCCCGGTGGTGCTCGGCCTCGAGCACCTGGCCGAGGACGACGCCGCGCTGGACCTCGGCGCGCTGCTGGACATCTGCCAGCGTCACGGCCTGATCGCCTTGGGCGCTCGCGCCAGCCGCCCGCTCGACATTGCGGCAGCCGAGGAACTGGGGCTGCCGCTGCTGCCGCCAGCCAGCGGTCGCGAGCGACCGCCGAGCGAACCGGCGGCGCAGTCGGAGCCCGCCAGCACGCCGGCGAGCGATGCGCCGGCACAGGTCGAAGGCACGGAGCAGAGCGCTGAACAGGAACAGGCGCCCAGCGAGCCCGAGTGCCGGCCGACCATGGTCATCACCCGTCCTGTACGTGGCGGCCAACAGGTCTATGCTCGTGGGGGGGATCTTGTAGTGCTGTCGGCAGTCAGTCCGGGGGCGGAACTTATCGCCGATGGCAATATCCACGTGTATGGCCTGTTGCGCGGGCGAGTCATGGCGGGCGCCAAGGGCGACACCAACGCCCGGATCTTCTGCCAGCAACTCACCGCCGAACTGCTGTCCATCGCCGGCCAATACAAGGTTGCCGAAGACTTGCGGCGCAGTCCGCAATGGGGGAAACCGGTGCATGTCAGCCTGTCGGGCGGTGTGTTGAACATCACCCGCCTTTAACGGATACTCGCGCCAATTTCAGGGACCTGAACCTATTTCATCTGGGGTAAACACCTTGGCCAAAATCATTGTTGTCACTTCCGGCAAGGGTGGCGTGGGCAAAACGACCTCCAGCGCTGCCATCGGCACCGGCCTCGCCCTGCGTGGGCACAAGACCGTGATCGTCGACTTCGACGTCGGCCTGCGCAACCTCGACCTGATCATGGGTTGCGAGCGGCGCGTGGTATACGACTTCATCAACGTGATCCACAAAGAGGCGACCCTGGGTCAGGCGCTGATCAAGGACAAGCGCCTGGAGAACCTCTACGTGCTGGCCGCCAGTCAGACCCGCGACAAGGAAGCGCTGACCAAGGACGGCGTGGAGCGGGTCCTGGAAGAGCTGAAGAAGGACTTCGAGTACATCATCTGCGACTCGCCGGCCGGCATCGAAACCGGTGCGCACCTGGCGATGTACTTCGCCGACATCGCCATCGTGGTGACCAACCCGGAAGTCTCCTCGGTACGCGACTCCGACCGCATCCTCGGCCTGCTGGCCAGCAAGTCGCAGCGCGCGGAAAAAGGCGAGGAGCCGATCAAGGAGCACCTGCTGCTGACCCGCTACAACCCCGAGCGGGTGTCCAAGGGTGAGATGCTCAGCGTCGACGACGTCGAGGAGATCCTCTCCATCGGTCTGATCGGCGTGATTCCGGAATCCCAGGCGGTGCTCAAGGCCTCCAACCAGGGCATCCCGGTGATCCTCGACGAACAGAGCGATGCCGGCCAGGCCTACGGCGACGCGGTCGATCGCCTGCTGGGCAAGGACGTGCCGCACCGCTTCCTCGAAGTGCAGAAGAAGGGACTGCTGCAACGTCTGTTCGGAGGTCGTGAATGAGCCTCTTCGACTTCCTCCTCTCGCGCAAGAAGACCACCTCTGCCTCGATCGCCAAGGAACGCCTGCAGATCATCGTCGCCCATGAGCGCGGGAGTCGCGGCCAGCCCGACTATCTGCCGGCCCTGCAGGAGGAGTTGATCGCGGTGATCCGCAAGTACGTGCACATCGAACAGGACCAGGTGCAGGTCGCGCTGGAAAACCAGGGCACCTGCTCGATCCTCGAGCTGAACGTCACCCTGCCCGAACGCTGATCGGGCCCGGAAGCACCATGCGGCGGCCTGCGGGCCGCCGCTGTCATTTGTGGAACCGCCATGCCGCTGTCGAACATCGAAATCGTCCATCAGGATGCCGCCCTGCTGGTCATCAACAAGCCGACCCTGCTGCTCTCGGTCCCCGGCCGCGCCGAGGACAACCGCGACTGTCTGGTCACCCGCCTGCAGGACAACGGCTATCCCGAGGCGCGCATCGTCCACCGCCTGGACTGGGAAACCTCCGGCCTGATCGTGCTGGCGCGCGACGCCGACAGCCACCGCGAGCTGTCGCGCCAGTTCCACGATCGCGAGACCGAGAAGGCCTACACCGCGCTGTGCTGGGGCCAGCCGGAAACCGACAGCGGGCGCATCGAGCTGCCGCTGCGCTACGACCCGCCGAACAAGCCGCGGCACATTGTCGACCACGAGCAGGGCAAGCACGCCCTGACCTTCTGGCGCGTGGTCGAGCGCCGCGGCGACTGGTGCCGGGTCGAGCTGACGCCGATCACCGGCCGCTCGCACCAGTTGCGCGTGCACATGCTGGCCATCGGCCACCCGCTGCTCGGCGACCGCCTGTATGCCCACGAGCAGGCGCTGGCCGCCTTCGATCGACTGTGCCTGCACGCCAGCCTGCTGTGCCTGACCCATCCGCACAGCGGCGAGCGCCTGCGCTTCGAGAGTCCGGCGCCGTTCTGAGGGCGCCCGCCCGGCGATTGCGGCACTTGGACGGGCGATTCCGGTAAACTTCGCGCATCACCGCCTCCGGAGCTGTCATGCGCGAAGAACTCAACCAGGGCCTGATCGACTTCCTGCAGGCCTCGCCGACCCCCTTCCACGCCACCGCCAGCCTGGCGCGCCGCCTCGAGGCCGCCGGCTACCGTCGTCTCGACGAGCGCGAGCCGTGGCAGGCCCAGCCCGGCGGGCGCTACTACGTCACCCGCAACGACTCCTCGCTGATCGCCGTGCGCCTCGGCCGCCGCGCCCCGCAGGACAGCGGCCTGCGTCTGGTCGGCGCGCATACCGACAGCCCCTGCCTGCGCGTCAAGCCGCAGCCGGAGCTGGTGCGCAACGGTTTCTGGCAACTGGGCGTCGAGGTCTACGGCGGCGCCCTGCTCGCCCCCTGGTTCGACCGCGACCTGTCGCTGGCCGGCCGCGTCACCTTCAGCCGCAACGGCCGCCTGGAAAGCCGTCTGATCGACTTTCGCGCGCCCATCGCGGTGATCCCCAACCTGGCCATCCACCTCAACCGCGAAGCCAACAAGGGCTGGGAGATCAACCGCCAGATCGAGCTGCCGCCGCTGCTCGCCCAACTGCCGGTGGACGCCAACCGCGACTTCCGCGCCCTGCTGGCCGAACAGCTGGCACGCGAGCACGGCATCCATGCCGAGCGCGTGCTGGACTTCGAGCTGAGCTTCTACGACACCCAGGCCGCCGCTGTGATCGGCCTGGAGCAGGACTTCATCGCCGGCGCACGCCTGGACAACCTGCTGTCCTGCTACGCCGGCCTGGAGGCGCTGCTGACCTCCGGCGAGGACGAGAACTGCGTGCTGGTGTGCACCGACCACGAGGAGATCGGCTCCTGCTCGGCCTGCGGCGCCGACGGCCCGTTCCTCGAGCAGACCCTGCGCCGCCTGCTCGGCGACGGCGAGGACTTCGTCCGCGCCATCCAGCAGTCGCTGCTGGTCTCCGCCGACAACGCCCACGCGGTGCACCCTAACTACGCCGACAAGCACGACGGCAACCACGGCCCGCGGCTCAATGGCGGCCCGGTGATCAAGAGCAACAGCAACCAGCGCTACGCCAGCAACAGCGAGACCGCCGGCTTCTTCCGCCACCTGTGCGCGCAGCACGAGGTGCCGGTGCAGTGCTTCGTGACCCGCAGCGACCTCGGCTGCGGCTCGACCATCGGCCCGATCACCGCCAGCCAGCTGGGCGTGCGCACCGTCGACATCGGCCTGCCGACCTTCGCCATGCACTCGATCCGCGAGCTGGCCGGCAGCCATGACCTCGCCCATCTGGTGCGGGTGCTCGGCGCCTTCTACCGCAGCGCCGAGCTGGTCTGAGGAGCGGACCTTGGCCCTGGCGATCTTCGATCTCGACGACACCCTGATCGGCGGCAACAGCCCCAGCCTGTGGACGGCGCACCTGGCCGACCTCGGCTGGGTCGACCGCGAATACTTCCTGGCCCGCGAGCAGGCGCTGGTGGCGCAGTACGCGGCGCTGCAGATCGGCCTGGAGGAGTACTTCGCCTTCAGCGTGCAGCCGCTGGTCGGCCGTTCGCGCGCGGAGGTCGACCACGTCGCCGCCGCCTTCGTCGAGGAGGTCATCGAGCCGCTGATCCACTCCGACGCCATGCGCACCGTCGCCGACCATCGCGGCGAAGGCGATCGCATCCTGATCGTCTCGGCCTCGCCGAGCTTCCTGGTCGAGGCGATCGCCGCGCGCTTGGGCATCGACGAGCTGCTGGCCACCGAGCTGGAGCTGCAGCACGACCACTACAGCGGCGCCCTGAGCGGCATCCCCTGCGCTCGTGAGGGCAAGATCCGCCGCCTGGAGCTGTGGCGTGCGGCGCAGGGCGAAAGCCTGGCCGGTGCCCACTTCTATTCCGACTCGTGCAACGACCTGCCGCTGCTCCGTCACGTCGAGCATCCGCACGCGGTCAACCCGGACGCGGCGCTGCGCGAACATGCCGAGCGCCACGGCTGGGACATCCTGCACTGGAACTGACGGCGCCCGACGCACCCGGGCGCCGTGCCACTCAGTCTAGGTCCGGATCGATCACCAGCACCACCTTGCCCTGCACCTGGTTGCTGGCCAGATCGGCGAAGGCGGCTTCGGCCTCGGCGATCGGGTAGCGGCGCTCCAGCTGCGGCTTCAGGCGCCCCTCGGCGAACAGCGGCCATACCTGCTGCTCCAGCTCGGCGAGCAGTAGGGCCTTGGAATCGGCATCGCGGCTGCGCAAGGTCGAGCCGATCATCTGGATGCGTTTGCCAAGCAGCAGGGCCAGGTCCAGCTCGGCCTTGCGCCCGCCCATCAGGCCGATGATCACCCAGCGACCGTCCTGGGCGAGCAGCTTGAGGTTGTGGCCGGCATAGCTGGCGCCGACCGGATCGAGGATCACATCGAAGGGGCCGAAGTCGCGCAGCCCGTCGAGACCGTCGCCGCGCAGCACACCGCCCTGGGCGCCCAGGCTCTCGCAGTAGGCCAGGCGCTCGGCCGAACCGACGCTGACCCACACCGGGTTGCCGAACGCCTTGCACAGTTGGATGCCGGCCGACCCCACGCCGCTGGCCCCGGCGTGCAGCAACACCTTCTCGCCCGGCTGCAGGCGGGCGAGCTGGAACAGGTTGAGCCAGGCGGTTGCGTAGACTTCCGGCAGCGCGGCGGCCTCCTGCAGGCTCAGGCCCTCGGGTACCGGCAGGGCGTGACAGCCATCGACCACCACTTCCTCGGCCATGCCACCACCGGCCAGCAGCGCGCAGACCCGGTCGCCGACCCGCCAGCGGCTGCCCGGGCCGACCTCGCTGACCACCCCGGCGCACTCCAGACCGAGCACCTCGGTGACACCCGGCGGCGGCGGATACAGGCCATTGCGCTGCAGCAGATCGGCGCGATTCAGACCGGCGGCGGCCACGCGGATGCGGATCTGGCCGACATCGCACGCCGGATTCGGCTGCGGGCCCCATTCAAGCTGTCCGTCGATACCTTGCAATGCGTTCACGCTACCTCCATATTGTCAAAAGCCCGACGCCCTTTGGCCGCCGGAATCCGCCCGGATTGTGACCCGGAATCTGTCCCCGCGTCAGCCTCCCCTTCCCTCCGGGCGCTTGCTCATGATGGCACCATGGAACCAGGTGCCCTTTACGCTGCCTAACGGGCGTAACCTTCTGCGACGCATACAAGCCATGAAACGCATCCTGCCCTGCACCGCCCTCGCCCTTGCCCTGGCTGTCAGCGCCCTGCCGCTGTCGGCCCTGGCCGTGTCCAGCAACCCCTGGGACGAGCTGCAGCCCGACCGCGAGCAGACCATCGCCAGTCTCAACGTGGTCGAACTGCTCAAGCGGCACCACTACAACAAGCCGCCACTGGACGATGCGCGTTCGTCGCAGATCTTCGACGACTACCTGAAAAGCCTCGACCCGGCGCGCAGCTTCTTCACCGCCGGCGACATCCGCGACTTCGAAGCCTGGCGCAATCGCCTGGACGACTACCTGAAGAGCGGCGAGCTGCAGCCGGGCTTCGTCATCTACAAGCGTTACCTGGAGCGCGCCCAGGAGCGCTACACCTACGCCCTCGGCCTGCTGGAGCAGGGCGTCGACAAGTTCGACTTCAGCGTCGACGAGAGCCTGCAGACCGACCGCGAGAAGGCCCCGTGGGAGGCCGACAGCAAGGCGCTCGACGAACTGTGGCGCAAGCGGGTGAAGGACGAGGTGCTGCGCCTGAAGATCGCCGGCAAGGAGCCCAAGGCCATCCAGGACCTGCTCACCAAGCGCTACGGCAACCAGCTCAAGCGCCTGGCTCAGACTCGCAGCGAGGACATCTTCCAAGCCTACATCAACGCCTTCGCGCAGACCTACGACCCGCACACCAACTACCTGTCGCCGGAAAACGCGGAAAACTTCGACATCAACATGAGTCTGTCGCTGGAAGGCATCGGCGCGGTGCTGCAGAGCGACAACGAGCACGTCAAGATCGTCCGCCTGGTCCCCGCCGGCCCGGCGGAGAAGAGCAAGCTGCTGCAACCGGCCGACCGCATCATCGGCGTCGCCCAGGGCGACAAGGAAATGGTCGACGTGATCGGCTGGCGCCTGGACGAGGTGGTCAAGCTGATCCGCGGACCGAAGGGCTCGGTGGTGCGCCTGGAGGTCATCCCAGCCAGCAACGGCCCCAACGACCAGACCAGCAAGGTGGTGTCGATCACCCGCGAGGCGGTCAAGCTCGAGGAGCAGGCCGCGCAGAAATCGGTGCTCAAGCTCAAGCACGAGGGCCGCGACTACAAGCTCGGGGTGATCGAGATCCCCGCCTTCTACCTCGACTTCAAGGCCTACCGCAGCGGCGATCCGGATTACAAGAGTACCACCCGCGACGTGCGCCGCCTGCTCAACGAACTGAAGCAGGAGCAGGTCGACGGCATCGTCATCGACCTGCGCGACAACGGCGGTGGCTCGCTGCAGGAAGCCACCGAGCTGACCGGCCTGTTCATCGACAAGGGCCCCACCGTGCTGGTGCGCAACAGCGACGGCCGCGTCGACGTGCTGGCCGACGAGGACAGCGGCACCTACTACAACGGCCCGCTGGCCGTGCTGGTCAACCGCCTGTCGGCCTCCGCCTCGGAGATCTTCGCCGGTGCCATGCAGGACTACCACCGCGCCCTGATTCTCGGCGGGCAGACCTTCGGCAAGGGCACCGTGCAGACCATCCAGCCGCTCAACCATGGCGAACTGAAGCTGACCCTGGCCAAGTTCTACCGGGTTTCCGGACAGAGCACCCAGCACCAGGGCGTGCTGCCGGACATCCCCTACCCGGCGATGGTGGACGTGAAGCAAATCGGCGAAAGCTCGCTGCCTGCGGCCATGCCCTGGGACCGCATAGCCCCTGCGATCCAGCCCGAAGGCGATCCGTTCCGCCCGTTCCTCAGCGAGCTGCAGGCCCGTCACGAAGCGCGCACCGCGCGCGATCCGGACTTCGTGTTCACCCGCCAGCGCCTGGCCCTCGGCCAGCAGCTGATGCAGGACACCGTGGTCAGCCTCAACGAGAAGAAACGCCGCGCTCAGCACAGCAGCATCGAGAGCCGCCAGTTGTCCCTGGAGAACGCTCGGCGCAGCGCCAAGGGCGAGGCCCTGCTCAAGGAACTCAAGGACGAAGAGGAAGAACTGGCCGCCCGCGAAGATGAAAAGCTGCCGCCGGAGAAGGACGCCTACCTCGCCGAGTCGGGACGCATCCTGCTGGACTACCTCAATCTCAATTCGGCGATCGCCCGCCACTAATTGGCATCGAAGCCGGCCGTCGTCATCAGGCAGTCACAATTTAGTCGTGAAATCTGCACGCCCCGACAGAAGTCGGGGCGTTCTTCATAGACTGCCGAGCACTGCATGACCACCATCGAACAGTTGAGCGAACTGCAACGGATCCTTGCCGACAACCAGCTCAACACCCTGTTCCAGCCGATCTTCTCGCTCACCGCTCGGCGCATCCAGGGCTACGAGGCACTCAGTCGCGGCCCGTCCAACAGCCCGCTGCACTCCCCTCTGGCGCTGTTCTCCGTAGCCCGCCGCGCCGGCCGGCTCAACGAGCTGGAAATGGCCTGCCGCACCCGCGCCTGCGCGCGCTTCAGCCAGTATGCACGGCACAGCATGCTCTACCTCAACGTCTCCCCGGAGTCGCTGGTCGAGCCTGGCCACCAGTCCGGACTCACCCTGCGCCTGCTCAGGTCGTTCGGTCTGGAGCCCTCGCAGGTGGTGATCGAGCTGACCGAACAGACGCCCATCGAGGACTTCGACCTGCTCGACCGGGCCCTGCACCACTATCGCGCCATGGGCTTCTCGATCGCCCTCGACGACCTGGGGGCCGGCTATTCCAGCCTGCGCCTGTGGTCGGAGCTGCGCCCGGACATCGTCAAGATCGACCGCCACTTCATCGACGGCATCCACCTCGACCCGCTCAAGCGCGAGTTCGTCGGCTCCATCCTGCAGGTCGCCAGGACGGCGCGGGCGCGGGTGATCGCCGAGGGCGTCGAGCAGCCCGGCGAACTGCAGCAGCTGGCGCGGATGGGCGTGGATCTGGTGCAGGGCTACCTGCTCGGCCGCCCCCAGGAGCGGCCGGCCGAGCACATCCTGCCGGGCTGGCAGGCCAGCGCCTGAGTCCTACAACCCCAGCGCTCGGGCCCGCGCCTGCAGCCGCTCGGCGGCTGCGGGATCGGCCGGCACGCCGGGGGCGCCTTCGCGCAGCAGCTCGGCCAGCCGCAACGCCGCCAGCGGGTGCCCGGCGTCGGCCGCCTGTTGCCACCAGCGCAGCGCCTCGGCCGCGTCAGGCGCCCGCTGCGGGCCACCCTTGAAGGCCTGCACGCCGAGCTGGAAGGCCGCCTTGGCCTGCCCCTGCGCCGCCGCCAGACGCAGCAGGCGCAGCCCCTCCTCGCGCGCGCCCAGCCCCTGGCCACGGAACAGCAGCAGATGGCCGTAGAAGTCCTGAGCCCGCGCATCGCCCAGGCCAGCCATGCGCGCGAACTGACCCTCCATCCAGCGCCAGGCGCGTGGCTGCCTGACCAGGGCATCGCTGCGCAGCAGCAGACGCGCCGCCATGTAGCCTGCACGCGCCCGCAGGCGCCAGTAGAGCATCTTCATGCGTCGGACCTGATGAACTCGAAGGCGAACACGCGCGCCACCTCGGCCGCGTGCCAGGCCGCCGCCGCAGCGCCATCCGGCGCACCGCTGAAACAGCCGAGGCGGCTGGCATGCTCGAAGAAGCCTGGGCGCGGCAGGCGGCTGGCCCCCTGGCTGATGACCAGGGCGCTGCGCAGCGGCTGTCCGGCGCGCGCGTCGAGCATCGCCAGATGCTCGAGGGCGGCGGTCAGGGTGGCCATGGCCGGCGCCGGCAACTGCAACCGCTCGATCAGCGAGCGGTAGGTCAGCAGGTGGCGCTGACGCTGCGCCTCGGCCAGGGCATCCAGCAGGCCCTGCCAGTGCAGGCGGCTGATGCGCAGGGTCAACCCGGTTGCCCCGCGACCGCTGCGGCGAACACGCGGGCCAACGCGTGCTGGATGGCCTGATCGGGCTGGCGTTCGCCACTCTCGATCATGGCCAGATAGTGGGGGCTGATGCCGACGGAGCGCGCCAGTTGCTCCTGACTCAGGTTGCGGGCCTCACGCAGCTCGCGCAACCGCTCCAGCACGAAGGGTTGCGACTGCGGTTGCGTCTCGACCTGCCTGGAAGCCAACGGCTCGCGTCCCGCCGCCCGCAGCAGCTCCTGAAACTCCGCCCAGGGCAGCACGGCGTATTCCGCCTGGCCGTCACGCTCGATTACCTGTACGTTCATGCTTTCATCACTCATGGCGAATACTGTTTTAATTCTAACAGCCCCAAGCAAACCGGCTGCCGCCACCGACAGTGACCCGCATCACAGGCCATCCGGCGCGACCGCCTGTCGCAGCAGGCCTCCCGAAACGGGCGAAAACCCCGGCGAGGCCCATGGTTACTGGGCTTGGTGGCGTTACCCACAAAAGCTGTGGATAACCTTGTGAACAATAACTGGAAGACTCCCCTCAACCCCCATGAACCGAGGCTTCCAGACAGATCGGGTATTTTTTGTTCAACGTAAAAATACCTTAAAAATCAGTCTCTTAAAAATTCTGTCAGGCACGCGCAGAGCCTCTTGACAGCAGGCCGACTGCCCTCTAGCGACAGCTCGCCCGCCCCATGACGCGCGACTTTCGACCCTGGTTTCGGCTCCCTTCGTCAAGGGTGTTATCCACAGAAACACAAACGCCCCGACAAGCGGGGCGTCTGCGATCACGAACCAGTGGCTGGGTTACTGGGCCTTTTCCTGGATGCCCAGCAGCTCCAGCTCGAACACCAGCACCGAGTTGGCCGGAATCATCGGGCTCGGGCTCTGCGCGCCGTAGGCCAGCTCGCTGGGAATGTACAGCTTGTACTTCTCACCGACGTGCATGAGCTGCAGACCCTCGACCCAGCCCGGGATCACGCCGCCGACCGGCAGGTCGATCGGCGCGCCGCGCTGGATGGAGCTATCGAATACGGTACCGTCGATCAGCTTGCCCTCGTAGTGGACGCTGACCACGTCGTCGGCCTTGGGCTGGGCACCATCGGCCTTCTTCAGCACTTCGTACTGCAGGCCGGAGGCGGTGGTGGTCACGCCTTCGCGCTTGCCGTTGTCCTCGAGGAACTTCTTGCCGGCCTTGGCGTTTTCGTCGGCAAGGGCGGTCATGCGCTCTTCCGCGCGCTTCTGCAGGAAACCGAAGGCCTCCATGAGCTGGTCGTCGGTCAGACGCTGCTCCTTCTTCGCCAGGGCGTCCTCGATACCCAGGGCCACGGCCTTGGAATCGAGGTCGTCCATGCCTTCCTGAGCCAGGCTGCGCCCCATGTTCAGACCGATGCCATAGGAAGCCTTCTGCGCGGGGGTCTTGAGCTCCAGCTCCTTCTCCGCGGCCTGCTTGTCGCAGCCAGCGAGAACCAGACCGACCAGAGCCACCGCAGCGGCCAACCGATGATGTTTCATGCTTGTTCCTTAGTGATGGGTGCCACAGCGGCATACTCGGAGAACCGCGAGCTTAGCAGGCTGCCGATGCCACTGCCACGATTAGGAATATTGGAAAGCAGAAACGACGAAAAGTTCAAAGCGCACAATTCGCCTTGAACTTGATATGAAATAAAGTCTTGATTTGTCACTTTGGGGAGGGAAAGTGGCGCAGCGGACGGGACTCGAACCCGCGACCCCCGGCGTGACAGGCCGGTATTCTAACCGACTGAACTACCGCTGCGCGTAACCTCGAGAGTGGTGGGTGATGACGGGATCGAACCGCCGACCCTCTGCTTGTAAGGCAGATGCTCTCCCAGCTGAGCTAATCACCCATTCAGTTGCATTCGCATGTTTGCGTTTGCTCTCGAAGTGATGCGCATTCTAGGGATGCCCCTCCCCCTTGGCAAGTCTTTTTTCAAAAAAAATTTCGAGGCAAACCAAACACTTGGCGCAATCGTCTGTGGCCGGCGAAGGCGCCAGCAGGAATAATGCCCTCTTTGCCCGAGGAGAACTTCGTCGCCATGTGGTTCCGCAACCTGCTCGTTTATCGCCTGACCCAGGACCTGCAACTGGACGCCGAGAAGCTCGAGGCCGCGCTGGCCGGCAAGCCGGCACGCCCCTGCGCCAGCCAGGAGCTGTTCACCTACGGCTTCGTCGCCCCGTTGGGCAAGGGTGGCGATGCGCCGCTGGTGCATGCCAGCCAGGACTTCTTCCTGGTCGCCGCACGCAAGGAGGAGCGCATCCTCCCCGGCAGCGTGGTGCGCGACGCGCTGCAGGAGAAGATCGACGAGATCGAGACCCAGCAGATGCGCAAGGTCTACAAGAAGGAGCGCGACCAGCTCAAGGACGAGATCGTGCAGGCCTTCCTGCCGCGCGCCTTCATCCGCCGCTCGACGACCCGCGCGGCCATCGCCCCGCAGCAGGGGCTGATCCTGGTCGACGCGGCCAGCCCGAAGAAGGCCGAGGACTTGCTGTCCACCCTGCGCGAAGTCCTCGGCTCGCTACCGGTGCGTCCGCTGTCGGTGAAGATCGCCCCCACTGCCACCTTCACCGCCTGGATGAAGGACCAGCACGCCAGCAACGGCCTGGTGCTGCTCGACGAGTGCGAGTTGCGCGACACCCACGAGGATGGCGGCATCGTGCGCTGCAAGCGCCAGGACCTGGGCAGCGACGAGGTGCAGAACCACCTGGCCGCCGGCAAGCTGGTGACCAAACTGAGCCTGGCCTGGTCGGACAAGCTGTCGCTGCTGATCGACGACAAGCTCGCCCTCAAGCGCCTGCGCTTCGAGGACCTGCTGCAGGAACAGGCCGAACAGGACGGCGGCGACGATGCCCTGGCCCAGCAGGACGCCAGCTTCACCCTGATGATGCTGACCTTCGCCGAGTTCCTGCCGCAGCTGATCGAGGCCCTCGGCGGCGAGGAGATTCCCCAGGGCATCTGACGCCTGTCGGGATAGCCGGCGGCGACCTTGCACCATGGCGGTGCACAGGCATAATGTCGGGCCTGTGAGGACGACCTCACCACTCGTCGAGTGAGCCCCCGGGGACGGCCCCTCCATCTGCATCCGGAGGAAGGTCCCTTGTCCTGGCTCATCCTGCTGCTCGCCGGCCTGTTCGAGGTCGGCTGGGCCATCGGCCTGAAATACAGCGACGGCTTCAGCCGTCCGCTGCCCACCGTCCTGACCATCGCCGCCATGCTCACCAGCATCGCCCTGCTCGGCCTGGCGATGAAGTCGCTACCGCTGGGCACCGCCTATGCGGTGTGGACCGGCATCGGCGCGCTCGGCACGCTGATCGCCGGCGCCCTGCTGTTCGGCGAAGTGCTGACACCGCTGCGCCTGCTCAGCATCCTGCTGATCGCAAGCGGCCTGGCCGGTCTCAAGCTGGCCGGCTGAAACGCCAGGCACCAAAAAGGCGACCCTCGGGTCGCCTTTTCTTTGGCCGCCGCTTACTTGCCGCGCCGGAAACCGGGGCGCTGGCCCTCGCCCGCGGGCTGCGGACGACGCTTGGCCGGCTGCGGTGCCGCCGGCTTGCGCGAGGGACGCTCGCTCAGGTTCGGCGCGCTGCGCTCGTCGCGCGGCTTGGCCGGACGCTTGCCGCGCACGTCGGCCGGGCGCTCGGCGATCACCGAGCCCTGCTGCTCGCGGCCGCGGCCTTCGCCACGCCCCGGACGACCTTCGGCGCGTTCGCCACGCGGCGCGCGGCCACGCTCGGGCACCGGCTTGGCCGACTTGCGCTGCAGGCGGTCGAGCTTCTCGCGCAGCTTGCCCTTCATGCCCGGCAGGGCGACCGGCTTGAGGCCGACCTCGGCGGCGAGGATGTCCACCTCGCCCTGCTCCATCTCGCGCCAGCGACCCACCGACAGGTCAGCAGTGAGAAACACCGGCCCGAAGCGCACGCGCTTCAAGCGGCTGACCACCAGCCCCTGGGACTCCCACAGGCGGCGCACCTCGCGGTTGCGGCCTTCCATCACCACGCAGTGGAACCAGCGGTTGAAGCCGTCGCCCTGGGGCGCTTCCTTGATATCGGTGAAGCGCGCCGGACCGTCCTCGAGCATCACGCCGTTCTTCAGCGTCTCGATCATCTCCTCGGTGACCTCGCCACGCACGCGCACGGCGTACTCGCGGTCCATCTCGTAGGAGGGATGCATCAGGCGGTTGGCCAGCTCGCCGTCGGTGGTGAACAGCAGCAGGCCGGTGGTGTTGATGTCGAGACGGCCGATGTTGATCCAGCGGCCGCTCTTCGGGCGCGGCAGGCGGTCGAACACGGTCGGCCGGCCTTCCGGGTCGGAGCGGGTGCACACCTCGCCTTCGGGCTTGTTGTAGATCAGCACGCGGCGCACCACCTCGTCCTCCTCGCGGCGCAGCAGGCGGCCGTCGAGGGCGATGGCGTCGCTCGGGCCGACGCGCTGGCCGAGGGTGGCCTCCACGCCGTTGACCTTGACGCGTCCCTGGGTGATCCACTCCTCGACGTCGCGCCGAGAGCCGACGCCCATGCGCGCCAGCACCTTCTGCAGTTTTTCGCCGACGGGGCGGTGTTCTTCGTGAATATGGGCTTCGGTCATGCTGGGCACCTCCCGGTGGAACCGGACGCTATGAAGTGAATCGATGAATCAAGGGGCGCGCATCATACGCCCATCCCCGCCCGCGCGCACCGGGCAGACGGCCGCAGGGCCCGATCATTCAGGGCGCCCGGCGCTTTCGACGACATCCGCGGCGCTCGGCTCGTCCACCGCGTCGGCCAGCTCCAGCGCCAGCGGCAGGTCGTCGAAGTCGCTCTTCAGGCCCTGCTCCATGGCATCCAGCTCGGCCAGCAGGGTACGGAAGTTGGTCTCGCTGCGCGGCTCCGCGACATCCTCTTCGTCCTCGGCCAGGGCCAGGTCGGCGCGCGCCTGCAGATCGGCGGGGACCTCGGGGTCGAGATCCTCGACCGGCAGCTGCGGCTCCAGCTCGCGCAGCGCAGCCAGCGGCGGCAGCTCGTCGAGGCTCTGGAGGTCGAAGTGATCGAGAAAGGCACGGGTGGTGGCGAACATCGCCGGCCGCCCCGGCACCTCGCGGTAGCCGACCACACGGATCCAGTCGCGCTCCTGCAGGGTCCTGATGATGTTGCTGTTGACCGCCACGCCGCGCACCTCCTCGATCTCGCCGCGGGTGATCGGCTGGCGGTAGGCGATCAGCGCCAGGGTTTCCAGCAGGGCGCGCGAATAGCGCTGCGGGCGCTCCTCCCACAACCGGCTCACCCATGGCGAGAAGCGTTCGCGCACCTGCAGGCGGTAGCCCGAGGCCACCTCGCTCAGCTCGAAGCCACGCCCCAGGCAGGAGCCGCCCAGCACGCCCAGCGCCTCGCGCAACAGCTTCGGCGACGGCCGCTCGTGCTCATCGAACAGCTCGGCCAGGCGCTCCAGCGCCAGCGGCTTGCCAGCCGCCAGCAGGATGGCTTCGAGCACCGTCGCCAGCTGGCGCGGATCGGCAAGATTCATCGATCGACTTCCTCGACAAACGGACTATCTTCCTGCGCCTCGCCGCGCAGACGGACGTGGATGGGGGTGAACGGCTCGTTCTGCACCAGCTCGATCAGCGCCTCCTTGACCAGCTCGAGGATGGCCATGAAGGTCACCACCACACCCAGCTTGCCCTCCTCGGCGGCGAACAGCTCGATGAAGGGCACGAAGGCGCCGCCCTGCAGGCGCTCGAGCACGTCGCTCATGCGCTCGCGGGTGGACAGCAGCTCGCGGGTGACCTGATGGCTCTCGAACAGCTCGGCGCGGCGCATCACCTCGGCCATCGCCAGCAGCACCTCGTCGAGGCTCACCTCCGGCAGCAGGGTGCGCGCCCGCGCTTCCGGCGCCGGCAGCAATGCCACCTGCAGGTCGCGACCGACTCGCGGCAGCGCGTCCAGCTCCTCGGCGGCCTGCTTGAAGCGCTCGTATTCCTGCAGGCGACGGATCAGCTCGGCACGCGGATCGTCCTCCTCGGCCTCGGCCTCGCTGGAGCGCGGCAGCAGCATGCGCGACTTGATCTCGGCGAGCATCGCCGCCATCACCAGGTACTCGGCGGCCAGCTCCAGGCGCACCGCCTTCATCAGCTCGACGTAGCCCATGTACTGGCGGGTGATCTCCGCCACCGGGATGTCGAGGATGTCGATGTTCTGCTTGCGGATCAGGTACAGCAGCAGGTCGAGCGGCCCCTCGAAGGCCTCGAGGAACACCTCCAGGGCATCCGGCGGAATGTACAGATCCTGCGGCAGCTCGGTGAAGGCTTCGCCATAGACCAGCGCCAGCGGCAGCTGCTCCGGGATGCCCGCCGAGTCCGCGACGCCCTGCTCGTGCTGCACGTCGCTCACCGCGTACCGTCCGCCATCAGGCCGGCTCCATGAAGGGCTCGGGGTCGCCGCAGCCGACGCGCAGCACCTCCGGCTCGCCACCGACCAGGCTGATCACCGTGGAGGCCTCGAGACTGCCGTAGCCGCCGTCGATGATCAGGTCGACCAGCTTCTCCAGACGATCGCGGATCTCGTAGGGATCGCTCATCGGATGCTCGTCGCCGGGCAGGATCAGGCTGACGCTCATCAGCGGCTCGCCCAGCTCGGCCAGCAGCGCCTGGGCGATCGGGTTGTCCGGTACGCGCAGGCCGATGGTGCGGCGCTTGGGATGCAGCAGCATGCGCGGCACCTCGCGGGTAGCGTCAAGGATGAAGGTGTACGGCCCGGGGGTGTGCGCCTTGAGCAGGCGGAAGGCGCTGGTGTCGACCTTGGCGTACTCGCCGAGCTGCGACAGGTCGCGACACACCAGGGTGAAGTTGTGCTTGTCGTCCAGACGGCGCAACAGGCGGATGCGATCGACCGCCGCCTTGTTGCCGAGCTGGCAACCCAGCGCGTAGGAGGAGTCGGTCGGATAGACCGCCACCCCACCCTGGCGAATGATGTCCACGGCCTGCTTGACCAGCCGCAGCTGCGGGTTTTCCGCATGAATCTGAAAGAATTGGCCCATGGCTGTTCCTTAAGCGGTCGGGTGTTCCATCCTGGTCAGCCGGCGCCAGAGCACCGGCAGGTCGGCGGGCGGCGCCCGGTAGCTGCCCAGTTCGGACCACTGCCGCGGTCCGTGAAAGTCGCTGCCGGCGCTGGCCAGCAGGCCGAACTCGCGCACGGTGTTGGCCAGCATGCCGACCTGGCTGTCGACCTGCGCGCCGTTGGAAACCTCCAGCGCGTGACCGCCACCCTCGACGAAGGCCGCCACCAGCTTGCGCCGCTTGGTTCGAGTAAAGTCGTAATGGCACGGATGAGCCAGGCTGATCCACGCTCCGGCGGCACGCAGCGTCTCCAGAACGCTCTCCATCTCCGGCCAGTGCTGCTTGACATCACCCAGCTTGCCGGCGCCCAGCCAGCGCTGGAAGGCCTGCGAATGATCCTTGACGTAGCCGGCGCGGGTCATGAACTCGGCGAAGTGCGGACGCGACGGAGCATTGCCGCTCTCGCCGCGCTCCTGCTGGACCTCGCGGGCGCCCTCGAAGCAGCCGGGCATGCCCTTGGCGGCCAGGCGCCGGCCGATCTCCTCGGCGCGCGCCCAGCGCCCCTGATGCAGCTCGTCGATCGCACGCTGCAGGGCCGGCGCATCGCTGGCGAAGCCGTAGCCCAGCACATGGATGGTGGCGCCCGCCCAGGTGCAGGACAGCTCGATCCCGCTGATCAGCTCGATGCCCACGCGCTCGGCGGCGACCCGGGCCTCGGCCAGACCGTCGAGGGTGTCGTGATCGGTGATGGCGAGCACGCCCACGCCCCGTTCGTGCGCCCGCTCCACCACTCCGGTGGGCGTCAGCAGGCCGTCGGAGGCGGTGGTGTGACAGTGCAGATCAACGTACATGGGCGATGCTTTTCCCTCATTGGTGGTCTGTTATTATGCGCGCTCCCCCGGCCTGCTGGCGCGCGCAGTGAAACAATTCATCGATTTCATCCCGCTGATCCTGTTCTTCATCGTCTACAAGATGGCGCCGCGCACCTTCGAGCTTACCGGCTACAGCCTGACCCTCGGCGGCGTGTTCAGCGCCACCGCCGTGCTGATCGGCGCCTCGCTGCTGATCTACGGCCTGCTCTTCGCCACCCGGCGACGCCTCGAGAAAGGCCAGTGGATCACCCTGCTCGCCTGCCTGCTGTTCGGCGGCATGACCCTCGCCTTCCACAGCGAGACCTTCCTGAAATGGAAAGCGCCGGTGGTCAACTGGCTGTTCGCCGCGGGCTTCGCCGCCAGCCACTTCATCGGCGACCGACCGCTGATCCAGCGCATCATGGGCCATGCGGTGCAGCTGCCGGCGCCCCTGTGGGGCCGCCTCAACCTGGCCTGGGTGCTGTTCTTCGTATTCTGCGGCCTGGCCAACCTCTACGTGGCCTTCACCTTCCACGAGTTCTGGGTCGACTTCAAAGTATTCGGCAGCCTCGGCCTGACCCTGCTGTTCATGCTCGGCCAGGGCGTGTTCCTCGCCCGCCACATACAAGACGCCACCGCCGACCAACCCGCCTGCAAGGACTGACATGCTCTACGCCATCATCGCCAGCGACGCCCCCAACACCCTCGACGCCCGCCTGGCCAACCGCCCGGCCCACCTCGAACGCCTCAACGCCCTCAAGGACGCCGGCCGCCTGGTCCTCGCCGGTCCGCACCCGGCCATCGACAGCAACGACCCGGGGCCGGCCGGCTTCACCGGCAGCCTGATCGTCGCCGAGTTCGACTCGCTGGAAGCGGCGCGCGCCTGGGCCGACGCCGATCCGTTCTGCGCCGCCGGGGTGTATGCCGAGGTGGTGGTCAAGCCGTTCCGCCAGACCCTGCCCTGACCAGCCCCGCGAGCCAGTGATGAGCGACCTGCTGCTGATCGACGACGACCGCGAGCTCACCGACCTGCTGGCCACCTGGCTCGGCCATGAGGGCTTTCGCGTGCGCGCCTGCCACGACGGCGGCAGCGCCCGCGCTGCCCTGGCCGAACAGACGCCGGACGCCGTGGTGCTCGACGTGATGCTCCCCGACGGCAGCGGCCTGGAACTGCTCAAGCGCCTGCGCAGCGAGCATCCCGAGTTGCCGGTGCTGATGCTCTCGGCGCGCGGCGAGCCGCTCGACCGCATCCTCGGCCTCGAGCTCGGCGCCGACGACTACCTGGCCAAGCCATGCGATCCGCGCGAGCTGACCGCCCGCCTGCGCGCCGTGCTGCGCCGCGTGCAGCCGGGCGGCAGCGGCAGCCAGGCCGGCGCCAACACCCGCCTGGAGCTGGGCGATCTCGGCTACAGCCCGAGCCGTGGCGTGGCCATGCTCGGCGAGCAGGAGATCGCCCTGACCGTCTCCGAGAGCCACATCCTCGAAGCCCTGCTCAAGCAACCCGGCGAACCGCTGGACAAGCAGGCCCTCGCCCAGCTCGCCCTCGGCCGCAAGCTGACCCTCTACGACCGCAGCCTGGACATGCACGTCAGCAACCTGCGCAAGAAGCTCGGCCCGCACGCCGACGGCCGTCCGCGCATCCTCGCCAGCCGCGGGCGCGGCTACTATTACGCCCCCTGAGGCGCTTTACCCGACCTTTACCTTCCCCTGACTGCGGTTGACCTTGCGCGCCATAGACTGAACTCATCCGGCGACCCAGCCGCTATAGAGAAGGAAACACGTCATGCGCAAGACCCTCACCGCCCTGCTCCTCGCCGCTGCCCTGCCCGCCCTGGCCATCGCCGCCCCCGGCATGGGCGACGGTGCCGCCCATCACAAGCGCGGCGACGGCTACCACGGCCACATGATGCGCGACCTCGACCTCAGCCGCGAACAGCGCCAGAAGGTCGGCGCAGCCATGCGCGAGAACATGCAGACCCAGCGCGAGATCACCCAGCGCTACCTGGACAAGCTGCCGGCTGCCGACAAGGCCGCCATGGCCAAGGAGCAGGAGGCCAGCCGCGCCGAGCAGCAGAAGGCGATCCGCGATACCCTGAGCCCCGAGCAGCAGAAGAAGTTCGACGAGATGCAGGCCGAGATGGACAAACGCCGCGCCGAACGCGAAGAGTTCGAAACCTGGAAAGCCGAACGCGACAAGAAGGCGGCCCAGTAATCCCGACAGGGGCGCCCCGGCGGCGCCCCTTCCTCATTTACCAGCCCGCGAGCCACCGTCCAGCATGCGCACCCTGTTCTGGCGAATCTTCGCCACCTTCTGGCTGGCCATCGCCCTGGCGGCCGGCCTGTCGATGCTGCTGGGCCACGTCCTCAACCAGGACACCTGGATTCTCGCCCGCCACCCCGGGGTCCGCGACCTGGCCGCCAGCTGGACCGCACGCTACGAAACCCAGGGCCCAGCGGCAGCACAGGAGTTTCTCGAGCGCCACAAGCACAGGCGCCACGTCGACGTGCAGGTGCTCGACGAAACCGGCCAACTGGTGGTGCCCGGCACATTCCCCCCGCGCGCGGCCGCCTTCGAGGCCCGGCGCGGCGAGCGACGCCTGCCCTGGCGGCGGCTGACCGAGGACTACACCAGCGAACGCAGCGGCCAGACCTACCTGTTCATCTACCGAATCCCCCACGGCGAGCTGGCCGAATGGCATCGCGACAGCCTGCTCTGGCCGCTCAGCGCGCTGGCCATCGCCCTGCTGGTCCTGACCCTGTCCAGCATCCTGCTCACCCTGTCGATCACCCGCCCGCTCAACCGCCTGCGCAGCGCGGTGCACGACCTCGGCCAGACCGCCTACCAGCAGAACAGCCTGGCCCGCCTGGCCAGCCGCCGCGACGAGCTGGGCACCCTCGCGCGCGACTTCAACCGCATGGGCTCGCGCCTGCAGGACCTGATCAGCAGCCAGCGCCAGCTGCTGCGCGACGTCTCCCACGAACTGCGCTCGCCGCTGGCTCGCCTGCGCGTGGCGCTGGCGCTGGCCGAGCGCGCCGACGCCGCCGAGCGCACGCGCCTGTGGCCGCGCCTGGTGCAGGAGTGCGACCGCCTGGAGGCGTTGATCAGCGAGATCCTGGTGCTGGCGCGCGTGGATGCCGAGAGCAGCAAGCCGCAGCCGGTGGACCTGCCGGCCCTGCTCGGCAAGCTGCGCGAGGACGCGCGGCTGCTGGCGCCGCAGCAGGAGATCCGCCTTGAACTGGCGCCGGGACTGCAGCTGTCGGGCTGGCCGGAACTCGTCGAGCGCGCCCTCGACAACCTGCTGCGCAACGCCCTGCGCTTCAATCCGCCCGGCCAGCCGCTGCAAGTCAGCGCGCGCCGTGACGGCGAGCGCGTGCTGCTGGAAGTCCGCGATCACGGCCCCGGGGTGGCCGCCGAACATCTGGCGCAGCTGGGCGAGCCGTTCTTCCGCGCCCCCGGCCAGGCCAGCCCCGGGCACGGCCTCGGCCTGGCCATCGCCCGCCGCGCCGCCCAGCGTCATGGCGGCCAGCTGGTGCTGGCCAACCACCCGGACGGCGGCTTCGTCGCCCGCCTGGAACTGCCGTCAGTCGGCGACGGCGAGGTCTGACGACCAGCTGGCAACGAACTCGGTCAGCTCCAGCGGCTGCGGCTTGCGCAGCTCGCCCTGCGGCGTGCCCAGATAGAGGAAGCCGACGATGCGCTCGTGGGCGGCCAGCCCGAGGCCGGCCTGTACAGTGGCGTCGTGGGACAGCTCGCCGGTACGCCAGATCGCACCGATGCCCTGTGCATGCGCCGCCAGCAGGATGCCGTGCGCGGCGCAGCCGGCAGCCAGCAGCTGCTCGCCCTCGGGAACCTTGGGATGCGGCTTGAGGGTGGCGATCACCACCACCAGCAGCGGCGCACGCAGCGGCATGCCGCGCGCCTTGTCCAGCACCGCGGCCGGGGCCTGCGGATCGCGCGCCAGCTGGGCGCGCGCGAACAGCTCGCCGAGCTCCTCGCGGGCCGCGCCCTCCACCGTGAGGAAGCGCCATGGCCGCAGCTGGCCATGATCCGGCGCACGCAGCGCAGCACGGAACAGCAGCTCGCGCTGCTCCGGCGTCGGCGCCGGTTCGCCCAGACGGGCCACCGAGACACGGTTGATCAGAGCGTCGAGAGCTTCCATAGGTGCTTCATCCTGTCGGCTGGCAAAGCCGGCATTCTAGCAGGGCTCTCAGGCGGCGCGGTCGGGCGACAGATCGGGTTGCAGCGGCGGGGTCAACGGCGGCAGACCGCAGGCGACACGCGCTGCGTCACAGTCGGGGTTGCGCTCCCCCTCCAGCCACGAAGCGGTGAAACTGCGGCAGGTCGAGGAGCGCTGCGCGTAGGCGCTGCAGCGCACGCCGCGGCCGACCTCGCCGAGCAGGCAGATGCAGCGCACCGGCTTGCTGGTGGTGCCGCGCATGGCGACATGGTGGGTACTGATCCGTTCGACCAGCTCGTCGGGAACGACGCCACCGGCGGAGCGGCATTCGCCCCAGTAGAAAGACACACGAAAGTGCGCGCAGCAGGCGCCACACGTCAGGCAAATATTATTGTCGGACATAGGTGCGAGACTGAAGGAAAAACCGGCACTGCCGGCGGAAGCGGGCCGGATTCTAGCCAGTCGCCGAGCGCCCCGGAAGATTCTCCCGAGCGATTATTCGCCGCGTTTACAGCCCCCGCCCCCGCGATGCAGAATGCCGCCCTTCCAAGCCGCGAGCCCCCTCTGCCATGGCCCTGCCGACCTTGCGCCTGATCGCCTTTCTTCTGGGCATCTTCCTGATCACCCTGGCTGTCAGCATGATCATCCCGATCCTCACCCTGCTGACCATGGGCGGCGAGGATCGGCTGTCGGACTTCCTCTGGCCGACCCTGATCACCTTCGGTTGCGGCCTGGCCATGGTTCTTCCCGGTCATCCCAAGCACGTGCAGCTGCGCCCGCGCGACATGTACATGCTGACCACCTCCAGCTGGGTGGTGGTGTGCACCTTCGCCGCCCTGCCGATGGTGTTCATCCAGCACATCAGCTACACCGACGCCTTCTTCGAGACCATGTCGGGCATCACCACCACCGGCTCGACGGTGCTCAGCGGCCTCGACCAGGCCTCGCCGGCGCTGCTGATCTGGCGCTCCATGCTGCAGTGGCTGGGCGGCCTGGGCTTCATCGGCATGGCGGTGGCGATCCTGCCGCTGCTGCGCGTCGGTGGCATGCGCCTGTTCCAGACCGAGTCCTCCGACTGGTCGGAGAAGGTCATGCCGCGTTCGCACATGGTGGCCAAGTACATCCTGGCGGTCTATCTGGGCCTGTCGCTGCTCTGCGGCCTCGGCTACTGGCTGAGCGGCATGAGCGCGTTCGAGGCGATCAACCATGCCATGGCCACCATCTCCACCGGCGGCTACTCCACCTCCGACAGCTCCCTGGCGCACTGGGAGCAGCCGGCGGTGCACTGGGTCGCCGTGGTGTTCATGATGCTCGGCAGCCTGCCGTTCACCCTCTACGTGGCCTTCCTGCGCGGCCATCGCAAGGCGATCATCCGCGACCAGCAGGTGCGCGGCTTCGTCGGCTTCCTGCTGATCACCTGGCTGGTGTTCGGCACCTGGCTGTGGCTCAACTCCGAGCACGCCTGGCTCGATGCCGTGCGCATCGTCGCGGTCAACGTCACCTCGGTGGTCACCACCACCGGCTTCGCCCTCGGCGACTACACCCTGTGGGGCGGCTTCGCGGTGCTGCTGTTCTTCTACCTGACCTTCATCGGCGGCTGCTCCGGCTCCACCGCCGGCGGCCTGAAGATCTTCCGCTTCCAGGTGGCCTACGTGATGCTCAAGGCCAACCTGCAGCAGATGATCCACCCGCGTGCGGTGATCAAGCAGCAGTACAACAACCACCCGATCGACGAAGAAATCGTCCGCTCGCTGATCACCCTGTCCTTCTTCTTCACCATCACCATCGGCGTGATCGCCCTCGGCCTCGCCCTGCTCGGCCTGGACTGGATCACCGCGCTGACCGGCGCCGCCACCGCGGTGTGCAACGTCGGCCCCGGACTCGGCCCGATCATCGGCCCGGCCGGCAACTTCGCCAGCCTGCCGGACAGCGCCAAGTGGCTGCTGTCGGTCGGCATGCTGCTCGGCCGCCTGGAGATCATCACCGTCCTGGTCCTGCTGACCCCGGCGTTCTGGCGCCACTGACCCCGCGACAACCTGCCACACCCGCCGGTGGCCGGCTTTGCGCCCCACCGACGGCTCGGATAAGATCCAGCGTCCGCCACCGCCAGCCCGGTGGCCCGTACCACCCGCAGCACCCGTGGCCGGCCACGGGGCGGTCACCAGTTCAGGGAAGTCGACGACCCGATGAAACTCACCAGCCGCGAGCGCCCGGTCGCACGACTGCCCGATCCCCGCCGGCGCGAATACCACTCGCGCATCCTCGGCTATCTGGCTGCCGCGGCGAGCATCGCCGCCGGCACCTACAGCCAGCACTTCGGCTACGACATCCTGTGGATGGTGCCCTACGCGCTGCTCTACCCGCACCTGGCCCATCATCTGAGCCAGCGCTTCAAGATCACCCACCCGCAGCGCACCGACCTGGCCCTGCTGCTGATCGACGCCCTGCACGCCGGCATCGGCATGACCCTGCTCGGCTACTCGCTGGTGCCGAGCCTGATGTTCATCCTCACCCTGAGCTTCAGTTCGCTGATGCTCGGCGGGTTGCGCCTGCTCACCATCATCCTGCTCGCCGCACTGTGCGGCGCCGTGCTCAGCTTCGTGGCGGTCACCCCGCCGCTCAACCTCGCCACGCCGGCGCTGACGGCGTCGGTCAGCATCGTGTTCACCCTGCTCTACCTGTGCATCGCCGCCTTCCTCGTCCACCAGCAGAGCCTGCGTCTGGCCCAGGCGCGCGAGGAGATCAAGGCGGAGCAGGAAAAGGCCGCCAGCCTGGCGCGCAACCTCGCCAAGTACCTGTCGCCGCAGGTGTGGGAGTCGATCTTCAGCGGCAAGAAGAGCGTGCGCCTGGAAACCCAGCGCAAGAAGCTCACCGTGTTCTTCTCCGACATCAAGGGCTTCACCGAACTGTCCGAGGAGCTGGAGGCCGAGGCGCTGACCGACGTCCTCAACACCTACCTCAACGACATGTCGAAGATTGCCCTCAAGTACGGCGGCACCATCGACAAGTTCATCGGCGACGCGGTGATGATCTTCTTCGGCGACCCGACCACCCAGGGCGCCAAGAAGGACGCCGTGGCCGCGGTGTCGATGGCCATCGCCATGCGCAAGCACATGAAGGTGCTGCGCCAGCAGTGGCGCAGCCAGGGCATCACCAAGCCGCTGGAAATCCGCATGGGCATCAACACCGGCTACTGCACCGTCGGCAACTTCGGCGCCGACACACGCATGGACTACACCATCATCGGCCGCGAGGTGAACCTCGCCAGCCGCCTGGAGAGCGCCTCCGACTCCGGCGAGATCCTCATCTCCCACGAGACCTACTCGCTGGTCAAGGACGTGATCATGTGCCGCGACAAGGGCCAGATCAGCGTCAAGGGCTTCTCGCGTCCGGTGCAGATCTACCAGGTGGTCGACTTCCGCCGCGACCTCGGCGCCAGCTCCAGCTACCTCGAACACGAACTGCCGGGCTTCTCCATGTACCTGGATACCAACGGCATCCAGAACTACGACAAGGAACGGGTCATCCTCGCCCTGCAGCAGGCCGCCGAGAAGCTGCGCGACAAGGTCATCTACTGACCGCCCGTTGGCGCATACTGTCGGCATGAGCGCGCCACCGTTCCACACGCCCCCGTTCTGCAGCGCACCCGCGGCCGCCTGGCCGCTGCCGCTGCCCCTGCCCGGCCTGATCCTGCACAGCTGCCGCTTCGACCCCGCGCAGCTCGCCGACGACGACTTCGCCCGCTGCGGTCTGATCCCGCCGCCCGCCATCGCCGGCGCGGCCGCCAAGCGGCGCAGCGAGTTCCTCGCCGGGCGCCTGTGCGCCGCCAGCGCCCTGCTCGACCTGCATGGCCGCCCCGCCTACCCCGCACGGGGCGCCGACAACGCCCCCTGCTGGCCCGCAGGGAGCCTGGGCAGCATCACCCACAGCCATGGCTGGGCCGCCGCCCTGGTCGGCGCACAGAGCGCCTGGCGCGGCCTCGGCCTGGATGCCGAGCCCCTCATCCCCGCCAGCCGCGCTGAACGCCTGGCCGGCGAGATCCTCACCGCCGACGAACTGGCGCAGTTCCTCCACCTCCCCACGGAAGAGCGCGGCCGCTACCTCACCCTGTGCTTCTCGCTCAAGGAAAGCCTGTTCAAGGCGCTCTATCCGCTGGTGCAGCGGCGCTTCTGGTTCCAGGCCGCGGCACTGGTCGAACAGGACGGCAACGGCCGGGTTCGCCTGCAACTGCGCGAGGAACTGGGTGGCGAATGGACCCCCGGCACCTGCCTGGAAGGCCAGTTCGCCCGCCACGAAGAACGCCTGCTGAGCCTGGTCGCCATCCCCGCGCACTGAGCCGCCACGCACAATCCGCGCGCGTTTTTCAAGCCTGCCAAGACACAACATATTGTGTTAGTTTGCGCGCCCTTCGCAGCCAGGAGCCCCTTCGGGAGCACCGCCGGGCAGGCGACGAACGGTAAAAACGCCCCAGGATTGCGGCTCGCGCCAGGGTAGCCACAAAGACGCACAGGCCACCCACAAATTACCCACAAGATTATCCACAGCAGTCATTTGCATCCTGAAAAGGAGCGCACTATCTTGTAGTGCATTGCCAATGACGCACTAGATATTGGGTTTTTGCGACAGCGGACACACTACCTCGGGGCGACCGCTCACAGGTCGACGCCCGCACCGCCGACAGGGTAGTCGAGACGCGACAGCCTGCTCGCCGCGGGAGTTGCGCGGTGTTTGAATCCCACGCCGATGCCTGCATCGCCTGGGAGCTGCGGGTGGCACGACGCCATACATGCCACCCCTACATATTGTGTTTGGCCAGCATGCGGCACACGCCCCGCTGACCAAGGGCCATGCCGGCGCCCGAGCCGCCCGCCCTGTTCTTTTTGCTACCCCCGGACGCGCCCAGGCGCGACGGTCGCTCTTTTGGAACGGCGGGCACCTTGGGTGCTCATACTGAATCAACGAGATCGTGGAGACTCCGATGCACACCGACACCACTCGCGAGAACCAGGCCGTCGACGCCAGCCAGGATCTGGCCGCCACTGCCCCTGGCCAGCTGCGCGTGATCAAGCGTAACGGCACCGTCGTGCCCTACACCGACGACAAGATCACCGTGGCCATCACCAAGGCCTTCCTCGCCGTGGAAGGCAGCGCCGCTGCCGACTCGTCGCGCATCCACGACACCGTGGCGCGCCTGACCGAGCAGGTCAGCGCCACCTTCAAGCGCCGCATGCCGTCCGGCGGCACCATCCACATCGAGGAGATCCAGGACCAGGTCGAACTGGCCCTGATGCGCGCCGGCGAGCACAAGGTCGCCCGCGACTACGTGATCTACCGCGAAGCCCGCGCCCAGGAGCGCAAGCGCGCCGCCGCCGCCGGCGAAGTGGCCCAGCCGCACCCGAGCATCCGCGTCACCCTGGCCAACGGCGAGAAGACCCCGCTCGACCTCGGCCGCCTGCAGACCATCATCGCCGAGGCCTGCGAAGGCCTGGCCGAAGTGGACGGCGCGCTGATCCAGCGCGAGACCCTGAAGAACCTCTACGACGGCGTGTCCGAGAAGGACGTCAACACCGCCCTGGTGATGACCGCGCGCACCCTGGTCGAGCGCGAACCGAACTACAGCTACGTCACCGCCCGCCTGCTCATGGACACCCTGCGCGCCGAAGCGCTGGGCTTCCTCGGCATCGCCGAGCGCGCCACCCACCACGAGATGGCCGACTTCTACGGCAAGGCGCTGGCCGTCTACGTCGACAAGGGCGTCGAGTTCGAGCTGCTCGATCCCAAGCTGAAGGAATTCGACCTGGCCAAGCTGGGCGCCGCGCTGGATCACGAGCGCGACCAGCAGTTCACCTACCTCGGCCTGCAGACCCTCTACGACCGCTACTTCCTGCACAAGAACGACATCCGCTTCGAGCTGCCGCAGGTGTTCTTCATGCGCGTGGCCATGGGCCTGGCCATCGAGGAGCAGGACCGCGAGGCGCGCGCCATCGAGTTCTACAACCTGCTGTCGTCGTTCGACTACATGGCGTCCACCCCGACCCTGTTCAACGCCGGCACCCTGCGTCCGCAGCTGTCCAGCTGCTACCTGACCACCGTTCCGGACGACCTGTCGGGCATCTACAACGCCATCCACGACAACGCCATGCTGTCGAAATTCGCCGGCGGCCTGGGCAACGACTGGACCCCGGTGCGCGCGCTGGGCTCCTACATCAAGGGCACCAACGGCAAGAGCCAGGGCGTCGTGCCCTTCCTCAAGGTGGTCAACGACACCGCCGTGGCGGTCAACCAGGGCGGCAAGCGCAAGGGCGCGGTGTGCGCCTACCTGGAAACCTGGCACCTGGACATCGAGGAATTCCTCGAGCTGCGCAAGAACACCGGTGACGACCGCCGCCGCACCCACGACATGAACACCGCGAACTGGATTCCCGACCTGTTCATGAAGCGCGTGTTCGAGGACGGCGACTGGACCCTGTTCTCTCCGTCCGACGTGCCGGACCTGCACGACCTGACCGGCAAGGCCTTCGAGGAGCGCTACGAGTACTACGAAGCCCTGACCCAGTACGGCAAGCTCAAGCTGCACAAGACCATCAAGGCCAAGGACCTGTGGCGCAAGATGCTGTCGATGCTGTTCGAGACCGGCCACCCGTGGCTGACCTTCAAGGACCCGTGCAACCTGCGCAGCCCGCAGCAGCACGTCGGTGTCGTGCACAGCTCCAACCTGTGCACCGAGATCACCCTCAACACCAACGCCGACGAGATCGCGGTGTGCAACCTGGGTTCGATCAACCTGGTCAACCACATCGTCGATGGCAAGCTGGACACCGCCAAGCTCGAGCGCACCGTGAAGACCGCCGTGCGCATGCTGGATAACGTCATCGACATCAACTACTACAGCGTGCAGCAGGCACAGAACGCCAACTTCAAGCACCGTCCGGTGGGCCTGGGCATCATGGGCTTCCAGGACGCCCTGTACCTGCAGCACATCGCCTACGGTTCCGAAGACGCCATCGCCTTCGCCGACCAGTCGATGGAAGCCATCAGCTACTTCGCCATCCAGGCCTCCTGCGACCTGGCCGACGAGCGCGGCGCCTACTCCAGCTTCGACGGCTCGCTGTGGAGCCAGGGCATCCTGCCGATCGACTCGCTGGACATCCTCGCCGAGCAGCGTGGCGCCAAGTACATCGAGGTCGACCGCTCCAGCACCCTGGACTGGGCGCCGATCCGCGCCCGTGTGCAGAAGGGCATGCGCAACTCGAACATCATGGCCATCGCGCCGACCGCGACCATCTCCAACATCGTTGGCGTGTCGCAGTCGATCGAGCCGACCTACCAGAACCTGTACGTGAAGTCGAACCTGTCCGGCGAGTTCACCGTGATCAACCCCTACCTGGTCCACGACCTCAAGGCCCGCGGCCTGTGGGACCCGGTGATGGTCAACGACCTCAAGTACTACGACGGCTCCGTGCAGCAGATCGAACGCATCCCGGCCGACCTCAAGGCGATGTACGCCACCGCCTTCGAAGTCGAGACCAAGTGGATCGTCGAGGCCGCCAGCCGCCGCCAGAAGTGGATCGACCAGGCCCAGTCGCTCAACCTGTACATCGCCGGCGCCTCGGGCAAGAAGCTCGACGTGACCTACCGCATGGCCTGGTTCCGCGGCCTGAAGACCACCTACTACCTCCGCGCGCTGGCCGCCACCAGCACCGAGAAGTCGACCATCACCACCGGCAAGCTCAACGCGGTCAGCTCGGCCATCGACGAAACCCTGCCGAGCGCCGAGCCGAAGCCGGCCCCGGTGCCGCAGGCGTGCTCGATCGACAACCCGGACTGCGAAGCCTGCCAGTAAAGGCTGCGCGCCCCTCTCCCGCCCGCGGGAGAGGGGCCGGAGCGAGGGCAAGCGCTGGCCAATCCCTGTAGGGGCGAATTCATTCGCCAACCTACCCCCGCCAAGGCGAATGAATTCGCCCCTACGGAGCGGGAAATTGGCCTCATGCGCAGCCCCCGCCCGCGACTCCTTTTTGCCTTGCGTGCCGCACGCAACGCTTTAGAATCAAGATTTACTGTCTATCCATACAGGCCGCAGGCTGCGGCCCGCTCAACCAGGCAGGAGAAGCATCATGCTGAGCTGGGATGAATTCGATACCGAGGAAACCGTAGCCGCCAAGCCGGCCGCTGCCGCCAGCGAGACCGCTGCGCCGATGACCCTCGACAAGCTGGACAGCGCCGGCGACGCCGCCGCCCACGACGCCCGCGCCGTCACCGCCGACGACTCCGCCGCCGTGGCCCGCGCCAAGGCCGCGCTCAACGAGCTGGACATCCGCGAAGGCCTGGAAGACCTCGAAGGCGCCGCCGCCCGCGTGCGCGTCGACGAGAAGCGCATGATCAACTGCCGCGCCGACCTCAACCAGCTCGTGCCGTTCAAGTACGACTGGGCCTGGCAGAAGTACCTCGACGGCTGCGCCAACCACTGGATGCCGCAAGAGGTCAACATGAACGCGGACATCGCCCTGTGGAAGAGCCAGGACGGCCTCACCGAGGACGAGCGCCGCATCGTCATGCGCAACCTCGGCTTCTTCTCCACCGCCGACTCGCTGGTCGCCAACAACCTGGCCCTGGCCGTCTACCGCCTGATCACCAACCCCGAGTGCCGCCAGTACATCCTGCGCCAGGCATTCGAGGAAGCGATCCACACCCACGCCTACCAGTACTGCATCGAGTCGCTGGGCATGGACGAGGGCGAGATCTTCAACATGTACCACGAGATCCCGAGCGTCGCGAAGAAGGCGTCCTGGGGCCTCAAGTACACCCGCTCGATCTCCGACCCGCAGTTCAACACCGGCACCGTCGAGACCGACAAGCAGTTCCTCAAGAACCTGATCGCCTACTACTGCGTACTGGAAGGCATCTTCTTCTACTGCGGCTTCACCCAGATCCTCTCCATGGGCCGCCGCAACAAGATGACCGGCACCGCCGAGCAGTTCCAGTACATCCTGCGCGACGAGTCCATGCACCTGAACTTCGGCATCGACATGATCAACCAGATCAAGATCGAGAACCCGCACCTGTGGGACGCCGAGATGAAGGACGAGGCGACCCAGATGATCCTGCAGGGCACCCAGCTGGAAATCGAATACGCCCGCGACACCATGCCCCGCGGCGTGCTGGGCATGAACGCGGCGATGATGGAGGACTACCTCAAGTTCATAGCCAACCGCCGCCTGACCCAGATCGGCCTGCCGGAACAGTACCCGGGCACCACCAACCCGTTCCCGTGGATGAGCGAGATCATGGACCTGAAGAAGGAGAAGAACTTCTTCGAGACTCGCGTCACCGAGTACCAGACCGGTGGGGCGTTGGCCTGGGATTGATTCCGGGCGGCCGGTGTTTCTCACCCAGATCCGAAACATTCGCAGAACCTTGAAAAAACCGCACCAGTTCGGTGCAGCTCTGTAACCCACCACCTCACTGTAGATTATTTTTTACAGATGCCGTCGGCGTAGTTTTTCAACACATGCTGAAACCTTTTCACCAAGTGTCGAAACGGATGCAGCGGCTCGGTGCAACGCCGCTGTCCTAGGGGTAGCGGCGTTAGCCCCGGCAAGAGTCGCTCTAACAGTAAAGGTAAGACTGTTGGGCTCCAGAGACTCGGGGCACAGGAGTAACGAGAAGGAAGGGAAAAGGGAATCGCAAGGATGCGCTGGCTATCGAGAGATTGCCAACAAGAGAAGTAAAAGCTCCCCCACACAACCGCTGCAACGGTTGCTGGGGGGACTTTACCGTGCTGGTGGTGGAAGCCTACCAACACGGGCCGCGACTGAGATTTGACGTCAATCGCTTTGGCATTTGGGGAAATGCGCTGGGTGATTATGGTCAAGGATCGGGCGGTGTCAACGGCTTCTCGGATGAGAGGTACACGCGATGAGCGGAACCCCCACTCCACCGCCCGGCTTCAAGGCTGTGTTCTGCATGTCCTTCAAGCACTGGCGGAGCGGTAAAGAGGTGCGTCGCAAAGATGGACGCCCCTTCTGTTTCTTCGTGAAGCAATAGCCCGCTCAGGAGCGGCGCAAGCCGCTCCTGACTCATAGTCACCAGAAGGAATTGTGCATGACCAGTGGAAGCTTTCAAATTCTCGCGCTGTCCGGCGGGGGATATCGCGGACTTTATACTGCAACTATCTTGGCTGAGCTTGAGCGCGAGCTGGGTGGACCTATAGCCCGCCATTTCGACCTCATTGCCGGCACCTCTATCGGAGGGATCCTAGCCCTTGCCATTGCCAACGAGATTCCTGCCAGCAACCTGGTGAAAATGTTCGTTAAGAAGGGCACGGACATCTTCAAGCCCCGGACCCGCCTTCCCCTTTTCAAGTCAACTTTCAGCAGTGACGAACTGAAGAAGGTCATCTCGGCAACGGATATGCTGGGGGAGCGCTTGCTGGGCGAATGCCTGCACCCCGTCATCATTCCTGCCATCAACTACTCAACAGGAAAACCTGTTCTTTTCAAGACACCTCACAACGAGAGCTTCAGATTCGACCATCTCCACAAGATGGTCGATGTCGGGCTTGCAACCAGCGCCGCCCCCACCTATTTTCCCCGCCATTTCTTTCAGCACAACCAGTACGTCGATGGTGGGCTCTTCGCGAACGCGCCAGGCCTGCTGGCTGTTCATGAGGCCGAAACGTTCCTTGGCGCGGACGTCTCCCAGTTAAAGCTGCTCTCCATCGGCACGATGTCCTCCAAGTTTACAGTGAATCCCAAGAGCAACAGGGACGGCGGTGCTATCGACTGGGGCAGCGGGAACCCAGCCAAGGCGGCCCAACGGCTCTTTGGTCTGTCGATCTCGGTCCAGGAATCCTTGTGTGACTTCATGCTGATGCACCGGCTGGGTGATCGGTACACGCACATCGATGAAGACCTGACAGACGACCGTTCGAAGGCCGTCGCACTCGACAAGGCCGACAAGAATGCACAGGAGGTGCTGCGAGGGGCAGGTCTGGAGAAAGCCAAAAGCTGCCTTGGCGATCCAAAATTCATGAGCCTGTTTGCTCACCAAGCAGCAGAACCGAAGTTCTACTACGGCGCACACGCCCAGCCTCAGGAGGAGTGCCATGCTTAACCTGACCAAGCTCTTCTATGCCTCCTACGCGGACACCGAGCACCTGCACGGCGCGCTCATGCCTGAGGAGGAGCAAAAGGCATTTCTGCGGTCCTGCAGGACGAAGATTAAGGACTACCTGAAGCCTGCCATTGCTGAGGCCACGGTCAGCGTGCTGGGCATGCGGAAACAGGTGCAGCCCCGATTCCGCACTCAAGGGTCTTGGGCTTACAACACCTGCATCCAACCTGCTCATAAGTTCGACCAAGAGATGGACCTTGACTACGGTGTCTATCTCCCGGTTGATGTCTGGCAGGAGAACGGCCCGCCGGCAGAGATGGCAAAAGCCTACTTTGATCTGGTCGAGTCTCTGCTACAGATACTCTGCGTCCAGGAAAAATGGACGCTGGTCACGGGTGATGACGCGAAAGACACCTGCATCCGCATCGATGTCGCAAGCTGGGCACACATCGATATTCCTCTGTATGCAGCTCCGGCCGACGATTTTGAGAAGGTGGTGGAAAAGACCGCCATGCTCAAAGCGCAAGCTGGCGCTATGAACTCGCTGAATTACCGCATGGGTTTGGATTCGGCGGAGTTGCTCTATGCCAAGGCCCAAACCTGGGATGATCTCGATCAGATCATGATGGCATCGAGAACGGGGAAATGGATCGCCTCCGATCCTGAAACCGTCGCGAAGTGGTTCCGAGATCAAATCGCACGCTTTGGCGAGCTGGGCGAGCAATTCCTCCGGGTCTGCCGCTATGTGAAGGCATGGCGGGACTTCAATTGGAAGACTGGGGGACCCACTTCTGTCTCGTTGATGATTGCCATAGCGCAGGGCTTCGAAGGCAAGAAAGGACGGGACGACATTGCCTTGGAGCAGGCTGCCACCGTCGTTGCCCAAGCTGTGCGGGACGACATCTACGAACATGGCATAGATAACGGCACAGAAGACTTCAACATACTCACTCAGGATAAACGCATCGAAGCCGGGCTGGCTGCGGATCGCCTTGTAAGCAACCTGCGCAGCTCTAGAAGCGCCGCTTCCCACCAGGGTCTGAGCGTCTTAAACACCCTGCGTACTGTGCTCGGGGAGCGGATCCCATTCTCTCCGGAGCTGATCCAGGAGGAAAGCCCTGCGAACATCGTGCGTAACTCAGCGCCGACCATCGTCGCAGCGCCCTATGTCCCTAACACATCTGCGGGCTGACATGGACGCCAAAAGGGTTGGAGAGGTTCTCCGGTTAATGCACGATCTGAAGTTTCGTGCATTGCCCACCAAAGGCGGCTGTCGGCGCTTTGTCGGAGAACTCTCCTGCAAACCAGGGGATGTCCCCATTGAACTCAGCATTTCCGATTGGGACTTCATTGAGTACCCCAAGATCAGTATCTTGGGGCAGCCGGAATTCCTACCGAAGGGGATGGCCCACCATGTCACCGATGGCTCATTTTGCTATTTCGCCAAAGGTGACGTCGTTCTCGACCGCTATGACCCGGCTGGCTCCATCCTACTTTGCTTGAATCAGGCCACCGGGCTGCTGAATGACCTGATTACCAACCCGACAAGAAACCTGAGGGACATCCAGTCGGAATTTCTGGCGTACTGGACCGCCTCAAGCAAGGGCACCGTCCTGCGTGTTGGCGTCGGCAATATAACCGACTCAGCCCAATCCGCCCACATCTTCTCATTTGCACCAGGGGAAAGACTCAAGAGGGTTATTTCCACCGATGCTGACTCCACATCCAAGATGGCTGAGGCGTGGGGAGAGCAAGCCAACGAGGAAAGCAATAGCCACTGCTGGGTCTTTCGTAGCAGCATCCAACCACCGGTCACTAGCGCCCTCCCCTGGACAATCAAAAAAACACTGCAGTGGCTTAAGGAATGGGATCCCGCTCTTTACAAGAGATACCAGGCAGCCCTAGAAGCCGACTCGAAGCTCCTAGACATTGGCTATGCCTAATTCTTGATTGACTGCCCAGCCGGCTGGGTGGGATTCGGCTTCGCTATCAACGCAACGATGCGAAAGAAGCTGGCCTTGTCACGTAGAGGAAAATACCGCGGTCGCGCACTTTTTCAGTTTCTGCACATGTATGGCGGAGGCGAAAAAATCAGCCGGCTGCATGTACAGGATCTCAGCCACAGTTTCATCGCCTCAAGAAACCTAACATCATCGCTGGGAACCGCTTTGTCTGGGCGAAAAGTGGCGCTGATTGGCTGCGGCGCCATAGGCGGCTATTTGACACAGGCGCTATCACGCTTGGGAGCCGGCCACGAAGGCGGAAGACTAGAGCTTTTCGACCCGCAGATCCTCATGCCTGAAAACCTAGGCAGGCATGCACTCGGCTTTAAGTATCTTTTCAAAAACAAAGCTGAGGCTCTTAAAGACGAGGCCAACCTGCAACTGCCTGGCATCAACGTCGAGGCGCATGCTCTCGAGATGCGCTCGCCAAACACCTTGAAGGACTTTGATCTCATTGTGAACGCGACGGGCGAGGAAACCGTTGCCGAGATGCTAAACGAAGCCCAAATCAATGCAGGTACCAGCTTTCCACCGATCCTCCATGTCTGGATCAAAGGTAATGGAGAAACCGTCCAAGCTCTGTGGACTGATAGCCAGGAATTTGGGTGCTTCAGATGCCTTAGACTTAACGCGGAGGAGGACCGTATGCAGGAGCGATTTCCTGTTCTCAAAGGGGATATTGAGAAGTCATACAGGGCCTGTCAACATTATACACCGTACGCAGTCTCTGCCCCTATTTCTGCGGTGGCACTGGCAACTGATCTGGTCGTCGATTGGTTGAGGACTGACGATCCAAGCCCAAGATTCAGAACCAGATCTGTCGAAACAGCCGACGTCTACAAGGTTAAAAATCAAAACATAAGGCCCCTAGATGGCTGTCCTGCATGTGTAAAGAAATAGTTTTTTCATGGCCAGATGGATCCGAGTGGTATGTCTTGATCGAGAAGTCCGTCTGGGAGTTTCTATTCTCGCATGCCCAGACAACATCCAATGCGACTGAAGCTGGAGGCATTCTGTTGGGCCACAGAGCCGGCCACCATATCCACGTAACCTCTGCAACTGGCCCTCTCCCAAATGACAGGAGAGCAAGACTTAGCTTTGATCGCTTGGATGCTGGGCATCAGCAAATTGCATACGATGCCTGGACTGATAGCGGGGGCACCATTGACTATGTAGGAGACTGGCACACCCACCCACAACAGATGCCGAATCCCT
This sequence comes from Pseudomonas oryzae, assembly GCF_900104805.1. Classification (NCBI taxonomy): domain Bacteria; kingdom Pseudomonadati; phylum Pseudomonadota; class Gammaproteobacteria; order Pseudomonadales; family Pseudomonadaceae; genus Pseudomonas; species Pseudomonas oryzae. The sequence goes on from NZ_LT629751.1 coordinate 2,396,421, forward strand.
CACCAAAAGATTACTCAGAATGGGAAAAGCTGACAGAATTACTGCCGACCTCTCACCTATTCGCCATTGTAGGTTCTTCAGGAAATAATTTCTGGCTTGGATGTGGAACGGCCTTGCCAAAAATTCTCACGCTGACCAAGATATAAACTAAAAGCCTGTCTGGTCGGTGGAATGGACCTCCTGAAGACTACCGACTGCAGATAACGGCAGACGGCGTTGATCTTAGCCTCCGGACGCATCATGACGGGGCTCAACTGTAACCACCAAAGCCCACCACTTAGTGTTTTCGCCTAACCTTTGCAACCCCCAAAGACAGATTGAACGTTCGAGCTTTTCCAGCTCTCAGCGACCCGCGCTGGCCGATGTTGGTTCATCTAACTGATTTGAGTCCTAAGACTCAAAACCCCAGTCAAATCAAGGCTTTTCGCGCTTTCGGCGCTCACCTCTGATTTGTTGGAAGTCTCACAGCTACGGATTCAGTATAGGAACCTTTCCACTCTCGCCGAGAGCTTTCGATAACAATTTTATAGCTGCCGATTGAAGAGCAGCATGCAGGGCAACCGCCCCTCAGGCCCACATGCTGGATTTGAACCCAAAACCACCATGCAGAGATCAGCTCCCTGCTCCTCCCCCCAGAAGATTCATCAGTCTTGAACTGTATCGATTCGGGTCGGTAGCAGGCTCTCGTGACCGACAGCAGTCGCCCCAAAGCGACCGGTCATAACGGACAGCAACCGTCCAGAGCGGGACATTTGCCCCGATCACCTAGTGGTCTAGAGCTTGACCTCGGATAACAGCTACCTCTGGGAGATAACCCAGGCGTTGGTTGCTAACAATAGAGTCCAAAGCCGCTTCGATACCGATCCCTCCGCGAGCCCCCCTGCTTACCACTGTCGTGCCTCTGCCAGCTCATCCTTGATCTCAGGTATTAGAAACGCAAAGAGGCGGCTGTACTGCAGGTCCTGTCGATAGGCCTCGTCCTTGTTCTGCAGGCTCTCCCGGATAATCCTTCGCCTCTTTGCCCAGGTTCCTTTCGTGTCCTGCTCCGCTAGTAGGTCGTCCTGTTTGAATGACTTGAGCGTCCAACCGAATGGAAGCAGGTAGGCTTTGTAGTAATCGAATGCAGTGTTAGTAACATTGATCAGACTCTGCAGTCGGTAGCCTACAGGGCGGCCATATCGGGCACTAAGGACGATCGAGACAGCCCCATGAAACCTGCCACTGTTGAACGATGTCGGCAGATGAGCCCCCGGGACTGCAATGCTCATACGGCTCCGAAGTTCCTGCCAGGCAACATCAGCCTCCAGAGTATCTGTTGCTCCGTGCTCTAGCCAAAAGTCATAGAAGGCTTTGCGGAGTATATTTAGATCCAGAGATTCCTCCAGCTCTGTGCGTCGCGCCTCGTAGTCGTAGAAGTACACGAGCTGATGATCTGTTTTCACGGTCAACTGGTCGAGGAAAACCTCTTTTCTCACCCACTCGTCGATGACCGTTCGCCCCCTCAGGTGAGGGATGGCATGCCAGCAATCCAACGCCATGCGCCGGGCTTCTCGTGAACGCTCCAAGGACGCCTCATTTACGATGAAGACGTTGCGGTTGTTCAGATAGTAGATGTCTTCTTCCGATGTTCGGGTTTGAGTCGGATCGAAGCTTTGGAAAACCCATATTATTGCGCCTCCGTTTTCCCGGTAAAACTCGCGTCTACCGACAATTTCGGTGAGGAAAGTCGTCGATAGCTGCACCTCGAACGCTAGGCGTTGACCCGCATGCGCAACTTGAACGTCCGGCTTGCGCCACGTAGCTCGCTCTGCAAGTGGCATACCCCGCCAGACCCTTTCGACCAGAGGTTCCGAGCATTGGTCGTCGGCTATTAGGCTATCTCTGATGATGCCTTTGAGCCGTAGATGCGCCAGGCTTTCCTTTGCTGCGTTGTACTTCATGCAGTTGATTTGGTTGGCACTGAAAACACCGCGAGTTGAAATCGGGCAGTCTCGCTTACCTTCTTCATCCGGGTGATGGCGAAAATAGAAACACCGTTGCTGAGTGCGCACGAGCATAACGGCGGCGCCGCAAATTCGGCATACGAGCCAAGGGACCTCAGCGTTACGAGCGTAGCGCCCGGCAAGCTCGTTTCTGTCTCGGATGACCAAGGCCAATTCACGACTCAGAAAGGCTTGTGGATCTACCGTCTCGCCCCTATCTAGGTCGAGAATGTCCGTGAGGAGCATTTGGTCTGTGGGTTTCGCCAATTCGTGCGTGAACATCTGTACTGATTCCATCCATTTATTTCATTGACGCTCCTAGGTGGTCCACATATCGCCCCACTATTCGAAGTGGTCGGTGCGTCCAACTACCTAGTAAAGGTTCCGTCGCGCCCGTGCTCAGCTTGGCCCTCAATGGCCAAGGGTAACCGTCCGGGCATCCCGTCTGGTTTGACCCCGCCAAGCTAAGAGATGGTGTCCACCTATTTATCGTGGACACCATCTCAAGGCTTTCAAGCGGGAAATCATGCAGCGACGTTCTTATTCCAAGGCCTTCAAGGCGCAAGTCGTGCAGGAGTGCAGCCTGCCTGGCAACTCGGTTGCCAGCGTGGCTCTGAGCCACGGCATCAACACCAACGTGGTTCATCGATGGCGAAGACTGGCGGCGGCCTGCCCATCGTCGACCGAAACACTGCCCGCATTTCTCCCGGTGATGCTGGAGCCGCCCGCTCAATCGGTGGTTTCCAATCAGGCAGAGATCCGCATTGAGATTCCCCATCGCCGCACGACCGTGACCATGCACTGGCCGGCGGCAGATGCCGAAGGCTGTGCCCGGTTCATGCGTGAGCTTTTGCAATGATCCGCATTGATCGCATCTGGCTGGCCACCGAACCTCTGGACATGCGCGCCGGAACGGAAACGGCTCTGGCCAGGGTGGTGGCGGTCTTCGGTGCGGCGCAGCCGCACTGCGCATATCTGTTCGCCAACAAGCGGGCCAACCGCATGAAGGTGCTGGTGCATGACGGCTTCGGCGTCTGGCTGGCCTCGCGCCGGCTGAATCAGGGCCGTTTTGTCTGGCCGGGCAACTGGCAGGGCACACAGATGGAGTTGAATCCCGAGCAACTTCAGGCGCTGGTGGTCGGACTGCCGTGGCAGCGGGTCGGTGCCGGAGCCGAAATCCGCCTTCTGTAGTGAGTCCTGCGGTGGTGCTTGCTGCGCAATTGACCGAACGACCTATCGTCGGTCGCCGTCGAGGCCGGCACAATCACGGCCATGGCTTCTTCTGCTTTCGACCACCTCACTCCCGAGCAACTGCGCGTACTGGCGGCGCAGTTGACGGAGCGTGTCGCCAGCCTCGACCAGCAAGTCCAGTATCACCGGACGCGCAACGAGCAGCTGGCTCACGAGATTGCCATCCTCAAACGCCACAAGTTTGCCCGGCGCAGCGAGCAGCTCAGCCCTGACCAGATCAGCCTGCTGGACGATCTGCTCGACACCGACATCGCGGCCATCGAGGCCGAACTCAAGGCGCTGAATCCCGCGCCGGCACCCGCCGAACCCCGCCAGCAACCCAAGCGCACCGCCTTGCCGGCGCAGTTTCCGCGCACCCTGATCCATCACGAGCCGGATACCACGCAGTGTGCCTGCGGCTGTCAGCTCAAGCGCATCGGCGAGGATGTCAGCGAAAAGCTCGACTACACCCCGGGCGTCTTCACGGTGGAGCGGCATATCCGCGGCAAATGGGTCTGCGCGCAGTGCGAAACGCTGATCCAGGCACCGGTACCGCCCCAGGTGATCGACAAGGGCATCCCGACCGCCGGCCTGCTGGCCCAGGTCATGGTGGCCAAGTACGCCGACCATCTGCCGCTGTACCGCCAGGAAAAGATCTTCGGCCGCGCTGGCCTGGCCATCCCGCGCTCGACCCTGGCGCAGTGGGTCGGCGGCTGTGGCGTACAGCTGCAACCGCTGGTCGATGCGCTGCGGGACATCGTGCTGGAACAGCGCATCGTCCATGCCGACGAAACCCCGGTGCAGATGCTGGCTCCGGGGATGATAAAGACCCAGCGCGCCTATGTCTGGGCCTACGTTCCCAGCCCGTTCGCTGATCTGCGTGCGGCGGTCTACGACTTCAGCCCCAGCCGTGCCGGCGAGCATGCCCGCGCCTTCCTGGGCGACTGGAAAGGCCAACTGGTCTGCGACGACTTCGCCGGCTACAAGGCCTGCTTCGAGCAGGGCGTGACCGAAATCGGCTGCATGGCCCATGCCCGCCGCAAGTTCTACGACCTGCATGTCGCCAACAAGAGCCAACTGGCCGAACAGGCCCTGCGCCACATCGGTCAGCTATACGACATCGAGCGCGAGGTACGCGATCTGCTGCCCGATGAGCGACAGCGAATACGCCAGGAAAAAGCCAAGCCCATCGCCGCCGCCCTGCACACCTGGATGCTCGCCCAGCGCCAGTTGGTGCACGAAGGCACGGCCATCGCCAAGGCGCTCGACTACAGCCTCAAGCGCTGGACGGCCCTGGTGCGCTATCTCGATGACGGCATGGTGGCCATCGACAACAACTGGTGCGAAAACCAGATCCGCCCGTGGGCCATCGGCCGCTCGAACTGGCTGTTCGCCGGCTCGCTACGCAGCGGCAAGCGTGCGGCTGCGCTGATGACGCTGATCCAGTCGGCGCGACTGAACGGGCATGATCCGTATGCCTACCTGAAGGACGTGCTGACTCGGCTACCGACGCAGAAGGCCAGTGAACTCAGCGAGCTGCTGCCGCACAACTGGATCCCCACCAGCAAGGTGTGATGCCCGCTCGCTTACGGCCAAGGTATCGGTCTCACTGACAAGACGTACAAGCATAAACAGCGCACGGAGGAGCTCCCGTTACAGCTTGGAAATCGCCTTCGCCATGAAGAACAGCGTCATGCTCAGGGAACTGGCGTAATCCGGACTCCGGCTTTGCTAAGAAGGTTATACAGGGTCGCAATTTTCGTTCGTGCACCGCGTCGTGCGCAGTAAGTGAATATCACGCGCTGTTTGGCGCGGGTGAAGGCCACGAAGAATCCTGCTGTCGCCTCAATCTCATCCTGCGAGAAGCTCCACCAGGCGCCGTCATCCAGGCCAACGAAGATGACCGTGTGGTATTCCAGTCCTTTGCTCTTATGGATGGTCATCAAAGGGATAGCATTGACGCCTTCGTACATATCGAGTGCAGAGGACCAATCGGTGCTTTGGATCGATGACGCCAAGAGATGTGTCGCGGATGCGTCGAGTACCTTTTCAAGCCAAGCGCCCTGTGCGTATGCCGGATGAGTGCTGACCAGTCGCTCACGCCCCACGAACGCAAGTACATCGTCCACGAGTGACCGTGCCGCTGCCTTGGTTGTTGGTGGTTTTGAATGGTTTGCCCCCAGCGTGATCGCGTAGGCGTCCAATTCATGTGCAAGTTTGGCCTGTGCGGCCTCGTCCTCAGAAGTGACACCACGTAACGACGAGAGTAATGCTTGACTGTCCGACCAATAGCGGCCTGCTCGCGTTGTCATCGCAAGGCGAAGGAGCGAGATGAGAAGCGTCGACACTTCCTCCGCCAACAACTCTTGCAGCATGATCGTGCCAGCCAGACCGGCCTCGTTGCGCAGAGACAAGCCTTTGGCTGCGAAGGCTGGCTCCAGAACGGCGGCGTAGTCTCCAGCCTTCTGGCGAACGAGGAGAACGAAATCGCGGGGGCTCAAGTTCTTGGCTGTCATGTCCGACGCAACGTAGGTAGCCAAACGTTGCGCCTCAATATTCGGCGTCGGGAAATCGAGGATCGAGCAGCTCTCCCCGTCCATCGTACCTTCGGCCTGGGAAACGGGCGCTACGGCTCTTGCGTCCAAGGCCTGGGCAAGCACGTGTTGGATGCGCACCAGTTCTGGAGAGGAGCGGTAGTTGTTGTAGAGGGGAGTCCGCGTGCCCCCAAAATCTGCGTCGAACTCAGAGAACGGATCATCCATGGCCATCGCCCAGCGCATGATCTGCTGTTTGTTGTCGCCGACGGCGGTTATCACTGTGTCCGTGCCTCGAAAGATGGTGCGAACCAGGTCGTACTGGACCTGCGTCGTATCTTGGAACTCGTCCATGAAGAGGTGCGAGTAGGTCAGACGAAGCGCCTCACGTGCCATCGGATTGACCCGCAATAGGAGCTCAGCAAGTCGCCCGATCATCGGGAACGACAATACGGTTTTCGTGCCGCCGTGGAGGGACCTTTGCCAGAAGCGGTTCGCCGCCCATTGGGCAACGTTCGAATCTGGCCAGCCATCTAAGGGCAGCGGCGCCCCCAGCAGGTGGCGTCGTTCGAAGGTCTTTGGCCCTATCGCATAAAGGTCGGCTTCGGTGCCGACCGATACTGGGGGTCTTCCGACATCCTCATACAGAAAGTCTTTGTAGTCACGCTCATAGTGGGTGGTGATTTCGTAGTCGGGCCGCGGCCTCCAACGCTCGGGCAGAGCCTGACCGAATCGATCGACAAGTCCCTTCGCAAAAGCGTCGAATGTCATGGAGTCGAAGCGCCCGGCATGGTTGCGATGACAGCGCTGACGCACGCGTGCGGCCAGATTGGAGGCGGCATCGCGCTTGAAACTGATCGCGAGGATACGCCTTGGCGCTGGAGCGATATCGGTCTGCAGCAGATAAGCGGCGCGTTGCGCAAGCAACTCTGTCTTGCCCGCACCGGGGCCAGCAATGACGGATCGGTTCTCCGCCGAGCGGACCACCTTTAGCGCATTCGTTTCGAGCGACTTAACGCCCACAGGTTTCCAGTCCTCTGGTCGAACCCGTCGCGCCAACAATGCCATGGCTAGTCCCGCCTCAACGATGTGGCGATGTGCTGAAGCACTTCGGCGAGCACCGCCGGCATCTTCTGCGCGAGGTCCTCCATATCGATGCGGGACAGGGCTGCGAGGTGCGTGGCCGGCTTGCTGTTCGTGAGGAAGTGGTAGCGATAGGCCGGAAGCAGTGCCGGATACTCTTCATACGGGCCCGTATAGACTGTGAGCCCTGGTCCTGCGGTTCCCAGCACGACCTCAGCGGCCTTGTCAGCAGCCATTCGCGGGCCGCCACCCTTTGGAATTATCGCGGCGTAGGCTTCGGGAAAAGCTTGGAGCATGGCGAGATCCAGGTCCAGCGGCGCAGAAAAAAAGACTCCGTTCGGCTTCAGATTTTTGTTGATCCAAGCCAGCAGATTGGCGTGATCATCTGCGTTGTCCCAAGCGTGCATGCCTACTAGATCTGCCTTGGTCAGCATACCTGTGGTGATCGTCAGCAGCTTGTCTTGGGGTGTGCCAAATTCGATAAGTTTCTCGATCGTGGTCTTCACACGACCGAAGCCACCGCCATCGCGGCCTAGATCGAGATCCAGGAGGGTGGCGTGTGGAATGCCAAGGTGCTTTAGCAGGCGCCAGAAATACTGCACATGGCGCCCACCGAGCGGGACGATCGCGACAAAAGCAGGATCAATCAGGAGATCGAGTGCCTCAGCGAGGCGCGGCAGGACGATCCTTTCGGAGTCCCCCTCCACGAGTAGGACGAAGCGCGCGAAGTAGAGCTCGGGATAGGCCAGCATCGCGCCACGCACGAACTTGCTAGCCTCGACATCGCCTACCGGCAACTTAATCTTCTTGACCGTAGAGACGCGCGTCTTCGGATCGCAGCGGCAATAGCGGACCTCACGCGGCTCGACGCGGCTGAGCACCGCCGGCGAATGACTGGTGACGAGAGCCTGAGCACCGCCGTCATCGGTTAGCGATCTGACTTGGCGGATGATCCGCGCCAGGAAGTAAGGAGAGAGATGGTTTTCCGGCTCCTCCAGAGCAAAGAGTGTGAGCGCGGGAATGCGAAAGGTATCGTCGCGGAATCCCTCGACCGTGCCTGCGACGACCTCGCGCTCCAGGTCGAAGACCGCGGCAGCCAGTGCAAAATAGAAAAGCGATTGCTGGCCATCACTCAGCGCGTCTATACCGCGCTCCTGCCCGTCGGGGCCCTGTTCGAATATGACTGCGATCTTGTTGACGACTTCCTCGAACCGGCGGCTCACTAGGCTGAATCTGGGGTTAGTGTCGACGACGTCGTCATGAAGGGCCGACCAACGAGCCTGCAAGGCTTTAGTAATTGCGGCGATCGCCGATTCACCTTCGAAAGCCGCGGCCAAATTATCTGTGGCTTCCTGGACCACCTCCTCGGTATCGGAAGACCACTCGATGGCGCGTAGCAGGCGAGCGGCCAGCGCACCTGTAGTCGCCCGGGTCTGGGCGGCCGCATCCCGGCTGGCGGGCGTGTAATAGAGCTGGATCAGGCCGCGGTCGGCCGCAGAGACAGGGTGGCACTTGTCCTGCGCTGGCGCAGCATCGAGGGTATCGACCCAGAAGAGCTCCTGAGACACTTCGCCCTCAAGCGTACCGTCATCTTCCCATTGTGCCTCGAGGCGAAGACGGCAGACTGGCGGTTTACCTTCACGTTCGATCAGCATGTGTCGGAACGACGGTGCGATCGTCTCCGGCGTCGCGGTGCCATCGGTTAACTCCGGCAAGCCGATCAGCACATCGATGTACAGATTCTTAGGCTCGCGATCATCGGGATCGTCGTCTAGCCCCAGGTGGAAATCTGAACTGAGGACCGTGCGCTGCGCCCGCGTCACGCCGAATAGCTTCGATAAGGCGTGCAGAAGCGCGGTTTTTCCCGCTGCGTTCGGCCCGACGATAGTCGTGATCTTCGACGAAATCGGCACAGTGATTGGATCGAGGCCAAAACAGCGGAAGCCAGACAGAACGACAGATTCGATACGCACAGGGTCCATCCTCGATGCAGCAACGGACACAAATCCGTCTCTTCTTCGCTCAGGGTAGCGTAGGAGATAGGAGGACCACCATCGTTAAGGAAGTACTCGCTGCTGGTTTGGCGCCCTCCAGAAGCAAGGGCCAATGACATCTAGTGGCCGGTTTCTGCCGGCCACACCGGCGGCCTTGGGTCGGTAGCTGCCTCTCGCTACTGGCAGCCGCCGCCCCCAGACGGCCGGTCAGTGTGCCCTTAACCGCAGGTTGTTCAGCTCCTTTAGCCCCATCACCCAGTGGCATCACAGAAGCCCGAGGCTGGCAAAATACGCCAATACCTCCTTTCACGCGAAATTTTTGGAAGGTATAATCCCGCCAACCGAAACAAGAGCACTCATCTATGACCGGCACCCGCAAACCCTCCATCGCCGATTTGCTGATCCAAAACGTCCCGCGAAACCTTGTCATGGGTGTCGAGGATGCCTGTGAGGCGGGCGCGCTCCGTGCCCACCTGGCCACTAAGGACATGGACGACAAGCATCGAAAGAATGCGTTGGGTCAAATGCGGGCTTTTCACATGAATGAAATGTTCGATGAAGCCCTGCAGGCCGCAGACGCCGTTCATACCCCACTCCGGGGGAACAGCGTGGTGGTTGGCAAGGCGGGAATCTTCAAATTCAGTCGCGTCAACATGTCTTCTGCCATGTGGAACAATTGCAGGCGCAGCGCTATTCGCCGTCAGCTTTCAGAGGCGAACCAGTCGATGACCCAGCTGGTACAACCGTCGCTGTTTGCTCAGGAACCCATCACCACAGGCACATTCTTCTTCGTAGCCTGCTTCAGTGGCTCGCTGACTAACCAGCCGGAAAAACCACTGGAAATTCACATTGCGGTACCCGATGCCCAAATGACTGGCTGGCTCTTCCGCGAGCCCCTTTACCGGTTCTTGGCTCGCTACGACGAAGCACCGCAACAACAGATCGACTTGGCGAAGCCGAAGCTCAAAACGGGTCTACTCGAAACGGGACAGCACACAGAATCATGAGTCGTGGAATCAAAGGGTTTGAGCCGGGGCGGCTGATACAGGCGCTCGCGGCTCGCGGCCTTTCTCAAGTCGCCTTGGCCAGCATGGTTGGCGTATCGCCTGCCACCATCAGCAAGTGGAAAAGCGGTCAGCAATCCCCCGAAGCCGAGACCCTCGTCAACCTTTCCCAGGTCATCAATGTGACCCCGGAATGGTTTACCCGGCCTTTGCCAGAAAAGTGCTCGCTACCCCTCTTCCGAAGCAATGCGTCGGCGCATGCCAATGCCCGAGCGATGCTCGAAGCGCGTCTCGAGTGGACTCAGGACATCGCGCTGGCCCTGAGTGAATTCGTGGATTTCCCAGAAATAAACCTACCCAAACGTGCCTTCACGGATCCGGAACAGATCACCAACGCCGATATAGAGGACGCAGCAGACGAATGTCGAGATCTCTGGAATCTTGGCCGGCGTGCGATACCTGACCTTGCCATGGCGGTCGAAGGCGCAGGCGTAATTCTGGTGCGGGAGGAAACAGGCGCTGCGAGCATTGAAGGTCTGTCGGCGTGGAGCCCGGCCTTGAACCGTCCTATCGTCCTGCTTTCGGCTGATAAACAAAACGGCTTTCGCAGCCGCTTCGACTTGGCCCATGAGCTCGGTCACCTGATCTTGCACAAGGGCATCGATCGCTCGACCGATCCCGCTCGACACAAGCTCATGGAGGACCAAGCACACCGATTCGCAGGCGCTTTTCTGCTTCCTGCCGAGACTTTCGCTGCGGACGTGAAAAGCCCAGTCACCCTGGACAGCCTCCTGCTTTTGAAGCAACGGTGGGGTGTTTCCGTGGCTGCCATGGTGATGCGGCTTTGGGCTTTGAAAGTGATCGATGACGATGCCAAAGGGTTGCTCTTCAAACGTCGCTCCGCCAGGTGGGGTGTCAAGGCTGAGCCCGGCGACGATGGCCGCGCTCCAGAGCAAACTCGTCTGCTCAAGCGCACTATCGAGCTGTTGGCATCCTCGGGGGTCATGCCGGTCGACGCCGTGAGCGCCTACATCGGCCTGGCTGCCAATGACATTGAGATGTTGACGGGTTTGCCGGAGCACTATCTCAGCGGGGGGGCTGCAGTGGTTCACCTAGCCAAGCTGAAAAGTAGCGGTGGTTTGGCCTCTAAGCCCGCAAACGAACCCGGGGTCGTTCTTCCTTTCACCCGGAGCCGGTAATCTTGCCGGCTGGGTTGTGGTGCGTTTAGCGGTGAAGGCTCCTCGATTGCCGCCCAACGTCTGAAATGTGACTCAATAGTTGCCGGAGAGCGTGCTTGCCTCTCTCCGGAGTTTGCTACCCCAACCCCCAAGGCTTGCCTGCTCTTTCCGCGCCCCCTTCATCGCCGGATTTCGCTTGCCGAGCCAACAAATCCGCACCGCTGCGCCTCGCTTAACACGCTCGAAACGCTCGAGAAACGCGACAGGAATTCGTAAAAAGATGCCCTAGAAACAGGATCGCATCCGCCGAAATCGCCTTGCCATACCAAATCCAGAGCGAAAACACAACAAAAATCCAAGACAAACAAATAACCAATGCGCTCGCCGCTTGCCAACGCGTAAGCTACATTAGGATGGCAGACCGACACCGGCGATCCAGGCCGCAGCCCAAAGCCGTGATCGAAGCCGCTCATTGAGAGCGTAGTGATACCGAACGGCGAAGCCGTTCGCCGCGTCGCAAGCAGCGAAAGCCCTCTGTCGCTCGGGTCATCGTTGATCTTTCGAAAGAGAAGCTGAGGCCGTATACTCGACCACCTTTCGCCCAGTGCAAAGCCGTCGTTAACGTTGTGGGAAGCAACGAGCAGTCCAAAAGCGTTAACGAGAGCATGCAAGGAACAGGAATCCAAAGGGGATAGAGATGAGTGTTGAGCTCTTGTACGAGAAAGCCCGTCAGCAGCTAGGGGCCACACACGAAGAGCGCCTGCGAAAAGCTCGTGCTCGTACCGTGGTGCTGAACAAGCGCCTGGCCAATCAGTTCAAGGCCCAAGCAGTCACTACCGAGATGCTCGCTAAAACCTGCAGCCTCTGAACCCTCTCTATTCCTGAAGCAGCCGACACCGGCTGCTTTTTTTTGCACAATAAAAAATGACCCCCTACCTCGTCACGAAATTCCAGGACACCACGCTCAGCGCCTTGATCCGGGAGTGCTTTGGCTACGACTTCCTGGACATCTTCGACAAGGATCAGGTCAAGTACATCTACAACTACCTGAATTCGCTCGGCGCGGTGAGCATCCTGCTCGAACCTCGCTATACCGATCATGACTTCCTGGAGGACTACTCCCGGTACTACGTGAAGCGGTTCCAGAACGATGGCCAGGTATGTGGCCGACTGCATTTCTTCAGCTGTCCAGTCGATCACAACTCGTTGGACAACCTGATGCTTGGCAGCGACAGCAGTCTGACCCGCGAGCATCTCCAAGAACACTACCTGGGCTTCGTTGTCATCAAACCCCTGAGCAAAACGTTCATCGGCAAAACCTGCCTGCGCGTGGGCGGCGATCAAGGAGAGGGCCCGGGCACCAAGAAGAAAATCTCCAAACGCTATGACGTGAACCTGTTCGGCGTAGAACTCCATGTGGCATCCATCGCCTTCCAAGAGCAAGACAAAGTGGTAGCCGCATGCGCCACCACGGCCATCTGGACAGCGCTGCATGCCCTGCCCGACCGAGACGTCAAACAAATCCCGTCGTGCAGTGAGATCACTATCGCAGCGCTGAACTACGTGGACGGCTCAAGCAACGGCTTTCCGAACAAGGAGCTGAGCCACAAACAGATTCAACGCTCGCTGGATGTCGAAGGGCTTCGCTACCACTCCACCACCCTCACCAAGCAAACTTGCGACTGGTTTCAAAGCCTGGTCAGCGCACATACCGACAGCGGCTTACCCCTGATCCTGGCCGGCACCGTCTATGGGCCACCCTCCATAGAAATGGACGATGAGGAGCTGGAGGCTGAGATCCGTGCACTGATGGCCGAAGAAGGCCTGATTGCTCTGGAGGGTGAACAGCCAGACGCTCCGGCTGCTGCGACCGGCCAAGCTGCCCAGGTGGGTGAAGATGACCTGACATCGTTGTGCCTGAAAGGCGGGCATGCCATCACCGTCGTCGGCTATGACTTCCGAGAGGGTAGTCAGTGGCTGTACGTCCATGATGATCGGCTGGGGCCTTACGCTCGTGCTGAGCTGATCGACGCCCAGTCGTTTCTGGATGCCCAGGCGGCAAACGGCTGCCCAGCTTCTGCGAGCATTCAGGCGTCATTGAGGCCTCGCTGGGCCTTGGCCTTCAGCCATCGAAATGAAGATGGCACGTGGCTACCACCGCACGAGATCCTGGTGCCCGACCTCAGCATCGTTCCCGCTGACAAGAAAGCACGTTTGCCCTTCCAGTATGCCTACGGGACGGCCATCTCTATCGCAGATCAGATTGAGGTCTGGATGGACGCCATCTGCAACAACTCCGAGCTCACTCGGGAGCCACTCGAATTTTCGATCAAGCTCTCCTCCATTGCCCAGATCCGCAAGAGCGTACTGGGACGGCCCGTAGGGTACGCACCAGGAGATGAGCTACCCGCCGGTGAGGCCACCCCAGTGGCGACTGAGGCCATGATCGAACGCTGGGAAAGTGAAAAGCTGAGCTTCCTGACCAGCCCCATGGCGAGGCTGCAATGGGATATCGATCTTTACTGGGGTGATCGCAAGGTCTTCAAAGTGCTGCTGGATGCCACGGACATCCCGCTGGGTGATGCCATCTCGGCGATCTGATCTTGCCCAGCAGCCGTGGACACGGGTTTAAGCACTCATCCGAGCCTCGAAGGCTTCCGGGCTGATGTGTCCCAGCGTGCTGTGACGCCGCTGGCGGTTGTAGTCGACTTCGATGTATTCAAACACGGTTTCACGTATCTGGGCGCGGGTGCTGAAACGCTCACCGTGAATGCACTCGACCTTCAGGCTGTGGAAGAAGCTCTCCGCACAGGCGTTGTCGTAGCAGTTGCCCTTGGCGCTCATGCTGCATCGCAGGTGATGGGTGCGGATCAGCTCCTGATAGACCAACGAACAGTACTGGCTGCCCCGGTCGCTATGCACGATCACGTCCTTGGGCTGCTTGCGCCGCCATAGAGCCATCCGCAGAGCATCGCAGGCCAGATCAGCCGTCATGCGCTCGCTCATGGCCCAGCCGATCACCATCCGTGAGTACAGGTCGATGATCACCGCCAGGTAGAGCCAGCCTTCCTCCGTGTACAGGTAGGTGATGTCGCCCACCCATTTCTGGTTCGGCGCAGCTGCCGTGAAGTCCTGTTTGAGCAGGTTCTCCGCCACCGGCAGCGAGTGCCGGGAATTGGTAGTGGCCTTGAACTTCCTGGCCGCTCTGGCTCGTAGCCCCTGACGCTGCATCGAAGCGGCGACAGTTTTTCGATTGCAGGGCAGTCCCGTTTCCCGAAGATCGAGACAGAGTCGTGGCGCCCCGCTGCGGCCCTTGCGTGCGCCGTATGCCTGAGCCACCTGTCGATCCAGTTTGGCTTGCCGCTGGTGACGCTCCGACGGTTTGCGCGAGCACCATGCGTAGTAGCCGCTACGGGCTACGCCCAGCACTCTGCACATGGACTTCACCGGAAACTGCAGGGCATGCGTGCGCATGAAGGCGTACTTCACTTGAGGCTCTTGGCAAAGTACGCGGCGGCTTTTTTTACAATGGCCAGCTCCTCAGCTTGCTCGGCCAAGAGCCGCTTGAGTCGGGCGTTTTCGTCAGCCAGCGACTGCTCCCGCTCGCTGCTGGTCTGGTTCTGCTGCTGCTTGCTCCGCCAGCCATAGAGCTGGGAAGCATGGAGGCCAAGCTGTTCGGCAGCCTTGCTGACGCCAATCCGCTCGGCCAAGGCCAGTGCTTCGTCCTTGTAGGCTTGAGAGTGGCGGGTACGGGTTTGTTTCATCGAGCTTGCTTGCCTTGCCATGGTTCACCTCGTTGCAGTTTATCGCTTAACGGGGTGTCCACTGGGGCCGGGCAAGATCAATCTATATCTATGACCTGCTATACGCCGAGCTTTTCCTGCGAGCACTCAAAGACCAGAAAACCAATGCCAGCTACGTCGACGAGGAGCATTTCTTCAGCTCGTTCCTCAAGACCCTGGCTCGCAGGGATGAAGACTACGAAAGTCACCTCAACAAGACCTACGGGGCCCTGCGGGCACCGAAATACGTCGATAAAACCGAGATCTCGGACAAGGGCGAGGGCGCTAACAATACAACGATCCATCGCTTCGATCCGCGTCAGGACGACCAATCACTGACGGTCCACTTCCAAGGCGTGATCGAAAGTGCGCAGACCAGGAACCTGATCTGGGCGATCGGTCGCGAAGGCAGCCTCTACGTAGCCGAAGATTTGAAGGAGCCCAAACAGGGCCATCCGAGCATGACGGGGCTGCAGGCCGCACGTATCGCAGGCGAGATGTGGTGGCGCACAGATGAACGAGGCAACTACTGGGGCGTGAACCATGGCTCAGGCCGGTACAGCTTCGATTACTCCGACCCGTCCGGACTCCTTCAGAACGCCATTACCAAAATCGGATCGTTCTTCCCTGGGGATCGCTTCAAGTCTGAGGAGGTGCGCCGAAAGGCGCTGGTCGAGGTCAAGGTCGAGCAGGCTGAAGAAGCCGCAGCTGAGCAGGCGCAGTGATTGTGTCCCAGGAAATGGTGTAACTGCGCCTGTCTATGTAGGCATCTTGACCGTAACAGTCTTCTTTTGGTCGACTTCAGACACCGACTCGTCCTACTGTGACGAACCCACATCCATGCTCAGGAAGGCTCGCCTGACCGACTGCAAATGACCGAGAGTGGGCCCCTGCTAATGCCTGACGGACGATCCAACCCACGGTGTTTGTTGACGGCGACTATCGAAGACTGGGGCGGCGACGGAAAGCGCCTAGTCCTGCCGGTGTAGTGGTCTACTGATCCCGGACACCGATTTAGGCGAAAATCATCGCCATTAGAGAGGTGTTCGATGAACAGACAGCGACGTACATTCTCAGCCGAGTTCAAGCGCGAAGCCGCGACTCTGGTTCTGGATCAGGGATATACCGTGGTGGAGGCCTGCCTGTCTTTGGGGTTGGTGGAGTCGGCACTGCGTCGATGGATCAAACAGCTTCAGGATGAGCGCAACGGCATCACCCCGCAGGGCAAGGCGCTGACTCCCGAGCAGCAGAAGATCCAGGAGCTGGAAGCCAGGATCAACCGGCTGGAGCGGGAGAAAGCGATCCTAAAAAATCTATGGTCACCCCCGTTTTTGCAATACTGATCAGCGATGGGTGTTTGGCTTGCCTAAATCTATCCGGCGTCAATATGGGGCTTGCCCCGCGCCACGATGAGAGTCGCGCCTGACGATCCTGAAAAGGCTAACGGCTTCAAAAGCCGATTTTTGTGCCAGGTTCTTCGCCAGGCCAGTGGGCCGTTCACGTCATCGGTTGTTCAGCTATCGCAAAACCTGGAAGGGCGTTTCGTGGTACTGCAACAACAGCGGGGTCAGGCGGCGCAGCCGTCTGGCCCCGCTTCATAACGGGTGTGCTTCGCCGCGATGGCCCAGGCGATACGCGCCAGCTTGTTGGCCAGGGCGCAGGCCACCACGTTCGAATGACGCCGCACGAGCAAGGCGCGCACCCAGTCCGCCAGCGCTCCGCGCTGATGCTCCAGACGCTGCAGATATACCCGCGCGCACTGCACCAGCAATCGGCGCAGGTTTTTGTCCCCGCGCTTGCTGATGCCCAGCAGGTTGGCTCGGCCACCGGTGCTGTATTGCCTTGGCACCAGGCCGACGGACGCCGCGAAGTCTCGACTGCAGCCATACTGCTTGCCGTCGCCCAGTTCTGCAATCAGCACGCTGGTGGTGATCGGGCCAACACAGGGCAGGCTCAGCAGGCGGCTGCCCAGGTCATCCGCCTCGACTTGGGCGACGACCTCCTTGTCCAGCGCCTTGATCTGTTCATCCAGGTAACTGAAATGAGCATGCAGACGCTGCAGCAGGACGACTAGTCGTACCGGTAGCTCATGTTCCGCGAGGACATTGGACAGGCGCCGGATCACCGCCATGCTGCGTGGCAGACTGATACCGAACTCCAGCAGGAAGCCATGCAGTTGGTTGATGGTCTTGGTGCGGTCGCGGATCAGCGATTCGCGCATGCGGTGCAGCACCGACAGGGTCTGCTGGGCTTCGTTCCTGGGCGTCACGAAGCGCATCGAGGGGCGGGAGGCGGCTTCGCAGATGGCCTGTGCATCGATGAAGTCGTTCTTGTTGCCCCGCACGAAGGGGCGGACGAACTGCGGCGAGATCAGTCTGACCACATGCCCCAGCGCCTGGATTTCCCGCGCCAGACAATGGGATCCGGCGCAGGCTTCCATTGCCACCGTACACGGCGGCTGTTGTGCCAGCAGCCTGATCAGTTGTGGGCGGGTGGTCTTCTTGCGAAACAGCTCGCGGCCGGAGCCATCCTGGGCATGCAGGTGGAAACTATGTTTGCCTAGGTCGATGCCGATCAATGCAGTGTTGCTCATGGCGATGGCCTCCGGAATTGAAACACCCTGCGAAAGGCTAGCCTTCGCAGGGTGTCGGGGGTGACCATCTCATTAGGCTACCGCTCTCTTGATGGCGGACGAACTCGAACGTACGCGCTGATAGACCAATTGAGTGAGCAGGAGCCTGTGGAAATGGTCTGTTCAGCGTTCGATGTACCCCGCTCTTGCTACTACGACTACCGCGTCCGGCGTTATCGAGCCGATGCTCGTCGTGTAGCCTTGCGTAGTCAGGTAAACCAGCTTTTCAGTGACAGCCGAGGAGCTGTGGGCAGCCGCAGGATCGTGGGCATGATGCGTGAGCACGGTGTGGTGATTGGCCGTTTTCGGGTACGACGTCTGATGCGTGAGCTGGGCCTCGTCAGCAAGCAGCCCGGCTCCCATGCCTACAGGCAAGCCACCGTCGAGCGTCCCGACATTCCGAATCTGCTGAATCGCGAGTTCACTGTCGAACGCCCCAACCAAGTCTGGTGTGGCGACATCACCTACGTCTGGGCACATGGCCGCTGGCATTACCTGGCGGTCGTTCTGGACCTGCATGTACGTCGCGTGGTGGGTTGGGCATTTTCCAACAGGCCGGATGCTGAGTTGGCGGCCCGAGCCCTCGACATGGCGTACGAGCAGCGTGGCAGGCCGCAACAGGTGATGTTCCATTCCGATCAAGGCAGCCAATATGCCAGCCGCCTGTTCCAGCAGCGGCTATGGCGTTATCGCATGCGGCAGAGCATGAGCAGGCGCGGAAACTGCTGGGACAATGCGACGATGGAGCGGCTATTTCGCAGCCTGAAGACCGAGTGGATACCCTCCACGGGTTACATGACGGCCCAAGAGGCGCAGCGGGATATCAGCCATTACCTGATGCATCGATACAACTGGCTCAGGCCGCATCAGGCCAATGACGGGCTGCCGCCCGCCGTTGCCGAGAAAAAACTTAACCCACTGTCCGGGATGGCTTGACCACTACACAGAACCCTCACACACGCACAGCAACACAATTAACGCGTGCTTTTTTGAGCACCACAAAAACCTTAAAACTATCCGTTCAATTTACGTTCAAACAGCTTTGCCTCGTCAAGAAGCCACTCCCTGAAGGCATCTAAAGGACCACTGTGCCGCAGGTTACTCGGATATACGAGATAGTACGGATACACAGCTGGGATGGACAACTCGTGCGCCCGCACAACCCCACTTGCCCAGACAGAATCAGAGATAAAGAACTCCGGGACCAACGCTACACCCAATCCTGCCTCTGCCGCTCGAATTACCATTGAGTGAAGCTCAAACCCAACGCTCTGCAAAGGAACTGCATCTTCTTTAATCTTGGCAGCATCAAACCACTGCCCCCATGACTCAGGCCGAGTAGTACAGTATAAAAGTGGAAATTTAAGAACGTCGACAGGCTCATTTATGCTATTTCCGACCAGTTCACGCCTTGCGATTACAATCATTTTTTCGCCAAACAAAAAATCGGAAGTAGCACGTGGCCAGACAGGCTTTCCGTGGTGAATGGCAGCCTCAAAGTGCTCTTCTTCAAACGAAAATGGGTTCGTCCTCACACCCATATTTACTTTCATGCCTGGGTGTTTGGCGTAGAAACTAGGAAGCCGCGGTATTAACCATTCCGTGGCGAAAGTTGGCAGAACCGCCAGCTCCAGACTCCCCTCACCAGCACCGTGGGCGGCAATAGACAAAGTGTCTTGCTCGATCTTTCGGAGTGCGGCTCGCACTTGCTCGCTGTAAAGCCGCCCGGGCTTGGTCAGCACTACCCGCTGCTTAACACGCACGAATAGTCGGATATTGAGATTGGCCTCAAGCCCGTTTACCTGTCGTGACACCGCGCTTTCAGTCAACGACAGCTCCCGCGCCGCAAGCGTAAAACTCTCGTGGCGCGCGGCAGCTTCGAACGCAATCAGTGCGGACATCGGTGGAATTCGCGTGCGCTGCATAGGTTGTTCCCAAAACTCATCAAGTAGCAATTTTTAATCGCTTTACGGAAGGAGTGTAGATCGAAAAATATTGCCATGCCACCACAGGCAGTCATGTACCAATCAGCGTAACCCTAACACCCCAGAGAGTAGTGCAAATGAGTTTTCCGCAAGAAGTCCTTGTGAGACAGCCTTCATGCCCCAACGGTATCGCTGCGGCAAAGCGCATTCGCACTAGACGGTGCTAGGCGGCCGTCGCAGATGCTGTCTCTGAGTGATCGAGCCAGGGTCTTGCACCGCCCGTAGGGGGGCGGTGCAAACTGCAAGTTCTGGCGTCGCAAAGCAATAGCCTCCTGCCTGTCCAACAAAACCAATATGGCCATTGGCCCCTACTGGAGATATCTGTTGATGCAAAACGACAAGCCCCTCACCGGCGGGCAGGCCCTGGTTCGCCTGTTAGCCAATTACGGTGTCGACACAGTGTTCGGAATTCCCGGCGTGCACACGCTGGAGCTCTATCGCGGCCTACCTGGCAGTGGGGTCCGGCACGTATTGACTCGTCACGAGCAGGGCGCTGCCTTTATGGCAGACGGTTACGCACGCGTCAGCGGAAAACCTGGGGTGTGCTTCGTCATCACCGGCCCTGGGGTGACCAATGCCGCCACGGCCATCGGTCAAGCCTACGCCGACTCGGTCCCCATGCTGGTCATTTCAAGCATCAACCACACCGCCAGCCTTGGAAAAGGGTGGGGATGCCTGCATGAGACGCAAGACCAGCGAGCCATGACCGCACCGATCACTGCCTTTTCCGCAGTTGCACTGACGCCAGAAGATCTTCCCGAACTCGTCGCCAGAGCTTACGCAGTGTTTGAAAGCGAACGTCCACGCCCCGTGCATATCTCGGTGCCACTGGACGTGCTCGCAATGCCAATCGCTCGTGACTGGACCTGCGAAGTGGCCCGGCGCGCCGAGCGTGGACAGCCCAGCGCTTCCGCACTGCGCGAGGCCGCCGAAAAGCTTAAGGCTGCACGTAGGCCGATGATCATCGCTGGTGGTGGTGCGTTGCACGCATCGGAGGCATTGACCGCGCTCAGCGAGCGCCTCGCTGCACCGCTTTTTACAACAGTCGCAGGGAAAGGCATCGGTACATCTGAATCGCCACTCGCCGCGGGTGCAACGTTGTGCGTTCAGGCTGGTTGGGACATGGTCGCTGAAGCCGACGTAGTGCTGGCGATAGGTACCGAGATGGCGGACACCGACTGGTGCCGTGATCGCCTTCCGGTCACCGGCGAGGTAATCCGCGTCGATATCGACTCGCGCAAATTCAATGACTTTTACCCAAGCGCAGTGGCTCTTCTGGGGGACTCGAAAGCAACCGCTGAAGCATTGCTCGCGGCATTGCCCCCCACCAAGCTCGAAGCTAGAGGCGCAACCAATCGAGTTGCACAATTGTGGCAGCAACTTGAAGCTGAGCTCGCGCCGTTGCAGCGAATCCACAAGGGAATCATTCAGCGCATTGTCGCCGCAGTGCCGGACGAGGCGTTCATCGCCAGTGACATGACCCAGTTGGCCTACACAGCGAACTATCTGTACCCGAGCAAGGCTCCCCGTCGCTGGCTTCACCCCAATGGCTACGGCACCTTGGGATATGGTGTGCCGGCCGGTATCGGCGCGAAGTTCGGCGCCCCCGACCGTCCAGGTTTGGTCTTGGTCGGCGACGGCGGTTTTCTCTACACAGCCCAGGACCTCTCCACTGCAACTGAAGAGCTGAGTAGCCCGTTAGTTGTGCTGCTGTGGAACAACGATGCGCTGGGGCAGATTCGCGACGACATGCTTGCTCGGGATATCGAGCCAATCGGCGTGCTGCCGCGCAACCCGGACTTCGCTCTACTCGCCCAGGCATACGGTTGTGCCCTCCGCCAGCCGCAGAACCTCGATGAGCTGGAAACCTTCTTGCGCGCCGGCTTTGCTCATCCCGGTGTGACCCTGATCGAACTGAGGCACGCCTGTGCGTGTTGAGGTGGTAGTCGCCCTTCCCTCGACAAATGCCGCGGGGAGGGCAAAAAAAGGCGGTCACCCGGCGATCCATAAAGGGCTTTCAATCGCACCTTTCGTCCGTGCTCTGCTCGCCTTACCCCTAGCCCGGTTCCCTGGCAAGGCCACGCGCATAAGGCGCTGACGCTGTCATCAAACGACGGCCATTGCCAAGTAGCGTCGCCCGGCCTGCTATCAAGTTCCTAGGAGATACCAAATGCGCTATTCACATCTAACCCAACGTATCGCTGGCGATGGAGCCGCCGCGTGGACTATTCACTATCGTGCTCAAGAGCGTATCGAAAAAGGGGATGACATCCTTCTCCTGTCCCAAGGTGACCCAGACTTCGATACTCCTGCCCCCATCGTACAGGCGGCCATCGACAGCCTGTTGGCTGGTAACACTCATTACCCTGAAGTTCGTGGACAGAGAAAGTTTCGCGAAGCGATTGCGCGCCGTCACACGTCTCGTAGTGGCCATGTAGTCGATGCGAACAACGTCGTAGTCCTGGCTGGGGCGCAGTGCGCTCTCTACTGTGTAACGCAGTGCGTACTTAACCCCGGGGATGAGGTAATCGTCGCTGAGCCGATGTACGTCACCTATGAAGCGGTGTTTGGTGCTTGTGGCGCCAAGGTGATTCCAGTTTCGGTGCGTTCAGAGAATGGTTTTCGGGTGCAGGCAGAGGACGTTGCAGCACTGATCACCCCACGCACCCGCGCGATAGCGCTGAACAGTCCGCACAACCCTTCCGGTGCGAGCTTGCCTCGAGCGACTTGGGAGGCGATAGCCGAACTGTGCATCCGTCATGACCTATGGGTGATCTCCGACGAGGTCTATAGCGAGCTGCTTTACGATGGCGAGCACATAAGCCCTGCCAGCCTGCCGGGCATGGCCGAGCGCACAGCGACCATCAATAGCCTTTCGAAGTCTCATGCCATGACTGGTTGGCGGGTTGGTTGGGTCGTTGGGCCGTTGGAGCTTTGCGAGCACCTGGAGAATCTTGCTCTGTGCATGCTCTATGGTTCGCCAGATTTCGTACAAGACGCAGCCTGCACGGCGCTGGAGGCAAACCTGCCGGAAGTAGAGGCAATGCGTGATGCCTATCGTCAACGCCGTGACCTAGTCATCGATTGCCTGAAGGATTGTGCTGGCATTCGAACTGTCCGGCCGGATGGGGGGATGTTCGTCATGGTCGACATCCGTGCCACTGGTCTATCGGCGCAAGAACTCTCCAACCTTTTGCTGGATCACCACGGTGTGTCCGTACTGGCCGGCGAGGCCTTCGGCCCCAGCGCCGCCGGACATATCCGGCTGGGCCTGGTACTTGGCGAAGAGCACCTGCGCGAGGCCTGCCGGCGCATTGCCGTGTGCGCCGCGGACCTGTTGAAGGAGAAGCGCTATGCATGACCGTCTGCAGCTTTACATCGACGGCGCCTGGGTGGCACCGCAGGGGCAGGGTCTGGCCGAGGTACAGAACCCGGCGTCCGAGGAAGTCATTGGTCGCGTGCCACTGGGTGGCGAAGCCGACGTGAACCGCGCGGTAGATGCCGCTCGGCGAGCTTTCCCCGTTTGGTCGCGGACGCCTTCCAGTGTGCGCGCCGGCTACATCCGTGCCTTGGCCAATAAGCTCAGGGCACATGCCGATGAGATGGCCGCGCTGATCACCGCAGAGTTAGGCATGCCGGTCCAGTGGTGCCGGTTGGTCCAAGTGGACGGGCCCATTGAGGGGTTGGAGAGTTTCATCGACCAAGCCGCGCATATGGACAAGGTGCGCGAGGTTGGCAACTCGCTGGTGGTGAAGGAGCCGGTTGGTGTCTGCGCCTTCATCAATCCCTGGAATTACCCCCTGCATCAACTGATCGGTAAGCTCGCCCCGGCCCTGGCCGCCGGCTGTACAGTGGTGGTCAAGCCGAGCCAGGACACCCCGCTGCACGCATTCTTGCTTGCTGACATGATCCACTCCATCGGCCTGCCGGCGGGTGTATTCAACTTGGTCAGTGGCCCAGGCTCGAAAGTCGGCGAAGCCTTGGCACGGCATCCCGAGGTGGACATGGTGTCCTTCACCGGCTCGACCGGTGCCGGCATCAAGGTGTCGGAAGCTGCAGCGCAGTCGGTGAAGCGAGTGTGCTTGGAGCTGGGCGGCAAGTCGCCTTTCTTGATCACTGCGGATGCCGACTTGGCCGCTGCCGTACGCTTCGGTGTGCGGGAGGTGATGATCAACTCCGGGCAGACCTGCACAGCGTTGACTCGCATGCTGCTGCCAGCCAGCCGCTATGTCGAAGCGCTGGAAATCGCGCGCGCTGAGGCTGAAGCACTGAAGCTGGGCGACCCGCTTAATGCAGAGAGCTTCCTCGGCCCAATGTGCTCAGCTGGCCAGCGCCGTACTGTCCTGGACTACATTCGGGTGGGCCAGGAAGAGGGCGCACGCATGATCTGCGGTGGTGCTGAACGACCATTCGGCCTCGATCGTGGCCACTACGTGCAGCCAACCCTTTTCGCCGACGTGAACAACCAGATGCGCATAGCCCGCGAGGAAATCTTCGGACCGGTGCTCTGCATGATCCCCTATGCCGATGAGGCCGAAGCGTTGCGCATTGCAAACGACTCGCCGTTCGGCCTGTCCAGTGCCGTCTGGGCCAGCGACCGGGAACAGGGGCTGCATCTCGCTCGACAGATACGTGCCGGCCAATGTTTCGTGAATGGCGGTGCCTTCAATTACCGGGCGCCTTTCGGCGGCTACAAGCAGTCCGGTAACGGTCGCGAGTGGGGCGAAGAAGGTCTGGCCGAGTTCGTGGAACACAAGGCTATCCAGCTCTGAGACTACGGGAATGCTCTGCGCAATCTTTCGTGATTGCTGGGCGTAAGCATCGGGGCAAGGGCTGCCTCATCTAAGAAGTGGAGTACTTGGTTCAAGTCGGGAACCGAGCGTTTGCCGGCACGGCTAACCCTCATGCCGGCTTTTTGGGGTTCTTCATGGCTCCCCGAAGATCCGTGAAGAACCTTTTTTTAACGTCAACAGCAGAAAACGGCCGGGCGATTACCTCTTCCTTCAGCGTTGGCTATGAGAAGCGTCGCCCCACTAGAACAACCCCAACAAAAAGAGGCAACACAGATGAAACGACTCACCCGTTTAGCACTGGTTTCCTTGGCATTCTGCGGCGTCGTCTCGACCGCTCAGGCTGAAACCCTGCGCATCGCCATGGATGGGACCTACCCGCCCTTCAACTACGTGGACTCGAACAACCAGTTGCACGGTTTCGATGTGGATATCTCCAACGCCTTGTGCGCGAAGATGAAGGTCGAATGCCAACTGGTGGTCCAGGATTGGGACGGCATCGTTCCCGCGCTGCTGGCCAAGAAATACGATGCCGTGGTCGCTTCCATGGCGATTACCGAGGAGCGCCAGAAGAAGGTGGCCTTCACTGACCGCTACTACCGTACCCGTCTTGCCGTGGCGGTGGCCAAGGGTTCCGAGCTGAAGGACACCCGCCCCGAGAGCTTTAAGGGACTGGTGATTGGCGCCCAGTCGTCCACCACCCAGGGCATGTACGCCGAGGATGTGTTAGGCGCCGCCGGTGCTGAGGTGAAACTCTACCCTAACCAGGATGAGGCACAAGCCGATCTGAATACCGGCCGCTTGGATGCCGTAGTCAACGACAAGTTTCCTCTGATCCATTGGCTGGCCAAGGACGGAAAGGACTGCTGCACCCTGCTCGGCGACCTTCAAGGATCCGATGACGACGTGGCCATTGCTGTGCGCCAGGAAGACAACGCCCTGCGTGAGCGCCTGAACAAGGCCTTGGCGGAGATGGTCAAGGATGGCACCTACAAGCAGATCGCCAGCCGCTACTTCTCTTTCGACATCTACTGATCAAATGCCGCGTGCCCGACCCCGGCCGGGCGCCTCGCGACCTCGATACGAGGCATGAATAATGTTCGAGCAGTTGGCTCTCCTTTCCCTGGGTGAAGGCGGTTGGGGCATGGCCCTGTTGGCCGGCGCCCTGGTCACCCTGTCCCTAGCGCTGGCCTGCGTTCCATTGGGGCTTTCGCTGGGGCTGATCGTCGCACTCGGTGCCCGCTCGCCCCGCCGCTGGCAGCGCGCCTTGTCTTCGCTCTTCGCCACGGTCTTCCGTGGCCTGCCGGAACTGCTGACGCTGTTGATCGTCTACTACGGTTGCCAGATCGGCTTGCAGAAGCTGCTGGCCCATTTCGGCCATCACACCGAAGTCACCTTCAATGCCTTCCTCGCCGCCATGGTCGCCTTCAGCCTGGTGTTCGCCGCCTTTTCCAGCCAGGTCTGGCTGGGGGCCTTCAAGGTGGTGGGCAAGGGGCAGTACGACGCGGCCCAGGTGCTGAGTCTTTCGCATGCCACCACCTTTTTCAAAGTGATCTTGCCGCAGCTGACCCGGGTTGCCCTGCCCGGTCTGTCGAACAACTGGCTGAGCCTGCTCAAGGACACGTCTCTGGTGTCCACCATCTCCCTGGTGGACATGATGCGCCAGACGACTCTGGCGGTGGGCGCCACCAAGGAACCGATGCTGTTCTACGGCTGCGCCTGCCTGATCTATCTCTTCTTCTCTGCCCTTTCCGGCCGCGTCTTCAGCTACGCCGAGAAGCGCTTCAGCATTGGCCACAGGAGTCAACGCGCATGAGCGAATTCCTGCATTTCTTCGTCGATCCCCACCTGCTCGAACGCTACGGTCCAGGTCTCCTCAATGGCCTGTGGGTGACCGCCCAACTGGTGGCAGTCTCCTTCACCCTCGGTCTCATGCTGGGGCTGTTGCTGACCCTAGCGCGCAACTCCGGCAGTCGCCTTCTGCGTGGCGTGAGCGGCGGCTACATCTACCTGCTCCGGGGAACGCCGCTGCTGGCCCAGTTGTTCCTGCTTTACTACGGTGTCGGCTCGTTCCGCGAGTTCTGGCAGGACGTGGGGCTCTGGTGGTTCTTTCGAGACGCCTGGTACTGCGCACTGCTGGCCTTCACTTTGAACACCGCCGCCTACCAGGCAGAGATCTTCCGCGGCAGTCTGCTCGCCATCGCCCCCGGTCAGTACGAGGCTTGCTCGGCGCTCGGGCTATCCCGTGCCACCACCTTCTTCAGGGTGGTGCTGCCGCAATCGATGCTGGTGGCCATCCCGCCGCTGGGCAACGAGCTGATCCTGATGATCAAGGCCAGCGCTATTGCCTCCCTGGTGACCATCCACGACTTGATGGGCGTGGCCAAGGCGGGCTTCTCCCGCACATTCGACTTTCAGCTCTACTTCTGGGCCGCAGTCCTCTATCTGGTGCTGGTCGAACTGATTCGGCGCGGTCTGCTACTGGCCGAGGGGCGCCTGGGCCGCCACCTGCACTAGTCATCACAAAAACGAAGCACCGTCAGGGTGCCAACCGAAGGACCCTTCCATGGACTGCGACATCCTTGTCTTGGGCGCCGGCATCGTCGGCGTCTCCACCGCCCTGCACCTGCAGGCGCGTGGTCGTGACGTCTGCTTGATCGACCGCGCCGAGCCGGGCTCGGGCACCAGCCACGGCAATGCCGGCCTGATCGAGCGCGCCAGTGTGGTGCCTTATGCCTTCCCACGCAGCTTCACGGCGCTGCTGCGCTATGGCCTAAACCGCCAGCCTGATGTGCGCTACAGCCCGGCGTACTTGCCGAAGATCGCTCCTTGGCTCGCGTCCTATTGGCACCACTCATCCGCGCACCGGCTGGAAGAGGCGTCCCGGGCCATGTTACCGCTGGTAGAGCGCTGCGTGGAGGAACACGACCATTGGGTGGCCGAAGCCGGACTTGGCCACCTGATCCGCGCGCGGGGCTGGATGGACGTCTACCGTAGCCGCGCGGCCCTCGACCAGGCGGCTGCTGAGGCGCGAGCGCTCAGCCGCTTCGGCCTGCGCTTCGATGTGCTGGAGGCGGCCACCCTGCGCCAGCGCGAACCGCGGCTCGGCTCGGTTGCCGCCGGTTGCATCCACTGGCACGACCCCAAGACGGTGCTCGACCCCGGCGCCCTGGTGCGCGGCTATGCCGAGCTCTTCGTGCGTCGGGGCGGCCGCCTGCTCCAGGGGGACGCCACCCGCCTGCGCCAACAGAATGGCGGTTGGAGCGTGGACGCTGGCGGCGGCGAGCTGCGGGCCCGCGAGGCGGTGGTGGCCCTGGGACCGCAAGCGGGAGAGCTGTTCCGCCGCCTGGGCTACCGCATCCCCCTGGCCATCAAACGCGGCTACCACATGCACTACGCGCCGGCCGAAGGCGCCGAGCTGGGCCATTCCGTCTGTGATGCCCAGGGCGGCTACGTGCTGGCGCCGATGGCGCGGGGCATTCGCCTGACCACCGGCATTGAGTTCGCCCACCCTGACGATCCGACCAACGAGATCCAGCTGCGCCGCGCCGAGCGCCTGGCCCGCGAGCTGTTCCCTTTGGGCCTGCGCCTGGACGCCGAGCCCTGGCTGGGGCGCCGTCCCTGCCTGCCGGATATGCGCCCGGTGATAGGCCCGGCACCGGATCATCCGGGCCTCTGGTTCAACTTCGGTCACGCCCACCACGGCTTGACCCTGGGCCCGGTCAGCGGCCGCCTGCTGGCGGAGATGATGACTGGCGCCCGCCCCTTTACCGACCCGACTCCCTATGGCGCCCAGCGATTCCGCTGAGCGCCCGGGCCCACCGACTTGCCGATACGCAGCAAAGAGGACAAGAAAATGTTATCGAGCATGAAAGCCACCCCCGCCCAACCGCCCCACCTGACCGCCGCGCCACAGACGCCCGCGGTGGTGATTGAGGGCCTCGAGAAAAACTACGGTGACTTCACCGTGCTCAAGGGCATCGACCTAGTGGTCCGGCCGGGTGAGCGCATTGTCCTTTGCGGGCCCTCGGGCTCCGGCAAGTCCACCCTGATCCGCTGCATCAATCGGCTGGAGAGTGCCAGTGGCGGGCGTATTCTCGTCAACGGCTGCGACCTGATGGCCGAGCCCCAGCGCAGCGTCGACGTGCTGCGGGAGGTGGGCATGGTGTTCCAGCACTTCAACCTGTTCCCGCACATGAGCGTGCTGGATAACTGCACCCTGGCGCCCATGTCGGTGCGCGGCCTCACCCGCGCCCAGGCGGAGGAGCGTGCCCGCGAGTACCTGCGCAAGGTCGGCATCGAAAACCATGCGCACAAGTACCCGAGCCAGCTTTCTGGCGGCCAGCAGCAGCGCGTGGCCATCGCCCGGGCGCTGTGCATGGAGCCGAAGATCATGCTGTTCGATGAGCCCACCTCGGCGCTGGACCCGGAAATGGTCGGCGAGGTGCTGGACGTCATGGTGAAGCTGGCGGGTAGCGGAATGACCATGCTCTGTGTGACCCACGAGATGGGTTTTGCCCGTCAGGTGGCGGAGCGGGTGTTATTCCTGGAGGGTGGGCGCATCGTCGAGGATAGTCCGCCCGAGACCTTCTTCAACGCGCCAAAGAGCGAGCGGGCGAAGGCGTTCCTCGCGCAGATCCTGCACTGATCGGCACATCAGTGGATGTTTGGCTGAGTGTGCCGTGGGGGCGAGTTAAATCTATGAGGGCGCATAGCGCCCTCTTTCGATCTTACGAGCCTGAAAGGCCCGGTTAACTGTGTAAACCCGGTACGTTATTCTGTGTAAGCGCAACGAGGCTGATCGCCGGGATGCAGTCGAGACTGGCATGCGGCCTGTTCCAGTTGTAGTGATGCAGCCAGACAGGCAAGTGAGCTCGGAGCTTTCATAGCGGCGAGCGTAGGCCCTCTCACGCAAGCTCGTTTGAATGAAGCGCTCGGCCTTGCCGTTGGTGCGTGGCGTATAGGGTTTGGGTTCTACCCCATTTTCACGGACGGTTTGAAAAGGGTTGAAAACTTCCGATCCTGCCGGGCGACTCTACGATGCATTCTCGGGTTATGAAACCGCTCGATGTAGTCGAATAGATCCGCTCGTGCTTCATCACGAGTCCGATACGATTGATGGGCAACCCGCTCCCGCTTAAGCAGGCCGAAGAAGCCTTCGCAGGCCGCGTTATCGCCGCAATGACCAACGGCGCTCATGCTGCAAACCAGCGTGTTGCGATTCAGAAAACGTTGGTAATCAGCACTGGTGAACTGGCTGCCTTTATCGGAGTGCAGAATCACTGACCAGTCGCCCTGGCGCTGCCAGATCGCCATTTCTACCGCTCGGATTACCATTTGCCGATCCTGGCGATGATGCATCGACCAACCAATCACCAACTTGCTGTACAGATCGAGCACCACGCACAGGAACAGCTTGCCTTCCAGAGTGGCAATCTCCGTGATGTCCGTGCCCCATCTGCGCTCCGGCTCCAGGGCGGTGAAGTCTCGCTCTAGCAAGTTGCTCACGCCGGCTGGACGGCTGGTGGCTGGTCGACCAAAGCCACGCTTCTTCCGGCGCGGCCAGCCTTGAATTCGCTCTGCCGCCATCAGGCGGGCAACCCGGTTCAGGCTGATGGTTTTGCCCTCCTCGAGCAGATCCTCGTGCATACGTGGTGCTCCGATTACACCACGGCTGTCCTCATGGATCTCACGAATACGCTTCACCAGACGCGCATTCTCTTGGGCACGCGGGCTTGGCTCGCGATCCTGCCAGGCGTAATAACCACTGGCGGACACTTTCAGGCAGCGGCACATCAATCGCACAGGGTACTCGTTGCGGCAGCGCCGGATCACCGCGTACCGCTCGATGACTCCTTGGCAAAGTACGCTGCCGCGTCTCTTAAAAAATCACGTTCCTTGGTCACTTGGGCCAACTCACGCTTGAGACGGGCAAGCTCCTCGTCTCGCGGGCTTCCCGTGCCGGGAAAGGCCTTTTCTCCGCCTGGCTGTGTCTCTCGAACCCAGCGCGTGAGCAGGTTCGGAGCAACACCAATCTACAGGGCCACCTGACGGCAACTGGCACCTGAACGACGAACCACTCCGATGGCTTCCCGCTTGAATTCGGGGCTGTATTTCTTGCGCTTGGACATGAACACTCCTTCAGCTCGGCGTGAGCTTACTCGAAAATGTCCGTGCTAACGGGGTAGAACCCGGCCGGCTCCAGCTCGGCCAATCGGTGAAAACCTGCTTGCTTGAGATGGCGGGCGACAGTGCTAACGGCCAGCCCGAGCATCTGGGCGATCTGTCGGTAGGTCTTGCGGGATCTGCGCAGCTCAATCAATTGTTCGATCATGGCGCCTGCAGTGGCATGAGGGCATGAGTGCGGGCGTGATGAGCAATCCAGCAGGCCCGACTCGCCCCCTCACGAAAGCGTCTGAGCCACTTGTAGGCCGTGCGGACACTCACGCCAGCGGCTTGTGCAGCATCCTCGACACACAGGCCATTGAGCATGCATAAATGAGCAGGGCTCGACCTCGCAGGGTAAGACGGGCATGTTTATGCAGGCTCATCCGGGGCTTCTGGAAAGCTGTATTGGTCGCGCTTCCAGAGTTCCGGGAATGCCCCCGAATGAACAACCTACTGAGAGATCACAGTTAGCGAACGAATTCGCCCCACACACGCTTGCTACCGACTTCGCAGGGTCGGCCGGGAAGAAGGCGGTGCTGAGCGAGCATTCGGCCTCAATTGCGGCCACGACGTGTAGCCACGCTCAGATTACGTTGGATCAACTTCTGCGCGGTCATACCGCGCTTGGTGTTCTGGTTCGCGGCGTCCTTGCGCGGGCCAGCCCCGCAGACGAGTCATCCGGCCATCCGCGACCAAGAAAGTCAGCACATGCTACTCGGGTTGCCGCGGCGGTACCTAGAACTCCCGCAGACTGTTCACCTTCGGGATTGGAACCGCGCGCCCGGATCGCGATGCCTTAGCGGTAGCTGTTGAGGATTTCGTCGACGAAGCCCTCGGTGCGCATCTCGTCTAGCGCGCCCTGCAGCTTCTGCACGATCTCGTCCGGCACATCGCGGTTCAACGCCAGGTAGAGCTCAGCCTGCTTGAAGCGCAGCACGGTCTTCAACCCCTCTACGCCATCCTGCTTGGCCAGGTAGCTGCCGGCCGGGTCGCCGGTGGCCCAGAGGTCAATCTGGCCCTTTTCCAGCTTCGTCGCGTTTTCCTGGTCACGTAGGGTGGTGACCGGTTCCAGTTTCTGTTGGACCAGATACTCGGCGGTGGCGTCGCCCTTGTAGGCGCCTACCTTGTACTTGCGCGCGTCGTCTAAGTTCGAGAGGGCAATCGAACTGTCGGCGCGGGCCAGCATCACCCAGTCGTCCACGCCGATGGGACCAACCCACTTGAACGACTGCTCGCGCTCGGGCAATCGCGCGGTGACAAACACTCCGTAACCTGGCTTCTCTAGCGCCAGCTTGTAGATACGATCCCAGGGGAAGCGCAGGGTCAGGCTGTACTTGACTCCGGCGCGCTTGAACATCTCGCGGACGATGTCGACGGCGATACCATCGATGTTGTCTTCCTGGGCGAAGTTCTTCCCGTTGATCGCCATATTGTAGGGCGGGTAGTTCTCCGTCAGCAGGACGACACTGTAGTTCTCATCAACCCCGGCACGGGCGAGTCCGGCGACTAGCAACAGGGTGCCGGCCAGGGCCAGCGGCAAGCATTTCGGCATGAACGACTTCCTTGCACAGAAGAAAGGACAGAGGCTGGGCGATACACCGCACTTGCGGGGCGCAGCTCAGCGCCCCGGGGTCGGAACTCCGCCAGACAGTTGACACGGGGCAATGAGCAGCTGACTTAGCAGTTCCTCACCACGACAGAACGGACGTTCAAGTAGGCCTCTAAGGCCTCAGGACCACCTTCGGAGCCATATCCGGAATCCTTGATGCCCCCAAAGGGCATTTCTGGACTGGTAGATGCGGGCATATTCAACCACAGCATCCCAACTTCGACTCGACGCGAGATCAAGTCCGCGTTCCTCAAGGAGCTGGTAAATGCATAGCCTGCCAGCCCGAATGACAGCCGATTCGCCTCCGAGATTGCATCATTCAGATCAGTAAAGGTGCGGATTGGTGCGATGGGGCCGAAAGGCTCTTCATTGAAAATCTTGGCATCCAGCGGCACATTCATTAGTACCGTAGGTGCCCAGAAGTTTCCTTCCTCACCGATTCGCGACCCACCTGCCAGGATCTGCGCGCCTTTTGCTTCGGCGTCCTGTAGGAACTCTGCCATCGCAGCCACTCGACGATAGTTCGCCAAGGGCCCCATCTCGGTTCCTTCATCCAGGCCGTTACCTACATTCAGGTTCTGCGCGCGCTTGCTCAGCGCAGTCGCGAAGGTATCTGCGACACTTTCGTGGACGAGGAACCTCGTTGGCGAGATGCAGACCTGGCCCGCATTACGGAATTTGGCCATTGCCGCCGATTCGACCGCCAGATCGATGTCTGCATCCTCGCAAATGATGACCGGCGCGTGGCCGCCCAACTCCATTGTCGAGCGTTTCATGTGGGTGCCTGCCAAAGCAGCAAGGTGCTTACCTACTGGCGTCGACCCGGTGAAGGTGACTTTGCGGATAGCCGGGTGTGCAATCAAGTAGCTCGAGATCTCCCCCGGATCGCCATAGACGAGGCCGAGAACACCTGGAGGAAGGCCTGCATCGGCAAAGGCTGCCACCAAGGCCGCAGGGGCGGCGGGGGTTTCTTCTGCTGCTTTGGCGATTACGGAGCAGCCAGCTGCCAATGCTGCACTCACCTTCAGTACCAGCTGGTTGATGGGGAAGTTCCAGGGAGTAAACGCGGCAACCGGCCCGACCGGATCTCTGACTACAGTTTGGCGAATCGCCGGGTCAGTTCGAGACGGGACAATACGTCCATATACACGGAACCCCTCCTCAGCGAACCATTCGATGATGTTCGCACCGGCAAGCACTTCGCCCCTCGCTTCACGTACGGGTTTACCTTGCTCTTGAGTCAGAACTTGAGCGATGGCTTCCGCACGTTCTCGCAGCAGGCCCGCTGCGCGACGCATGATTTGGCTACGGGCTGCTGCCGTCATATCGCGCCACATTCGAAAGCCTTCGAGCGTCGCGACAACGGATCTCTCAAGATCAGACTTCGTGGCACAGGCTACACGTCCGATCTCCTTTCCTGTGGCTGGATTGAGAACGGCCAAGGTCCGGCCATCCGCCGCATCCTGCCACTTTCCGTTTATGAAGAGTTGGGTGTTTGGATAGGTCATTGAATTGTGCTCCCGGATAGTAGAGACACTGAGGGTGAGCCCGCAGTGGTATGTCACTCAGAAATGAATTCGGCCTGCAGAAGGCAAGCCGAAACAGGTCATAAGAAGCTTCATATCATAAGCTCAATCAGGAAGGGGCCATTTCGGTTAAAGCTGCTCTTCATGAGGTCTGCACACTCGTCAAGAGTCGTGGCACGCGCCGCCTCAACCCCCATGCCATTGGCAAGCTGGACCCAGTTGAGGAAAGGGTTACCCAGGTCCAGCATGCTCATTGCAGTGTCACCGGGAACCGCGCCGACGTTTTTGTATTCGCCGATCAGGATGTTGTACTTGCTGTTGTTAAGAATGATGGTCGTAACGGGCAGCTGGTCGCGAGCTTGGGTCCAGAGAGACTGCAGGGAGTACATGGCAGAACCGTCTGCCTGCAGGTTAATCACTCGACGTTGCTTACCGGCACCGATTGCGGCACCTGTCGCCACCGGCATTCCGTCACCGATTGCACCGCCGGCCAGGTGCAACCAGTCGTGTGCGGGAGCCGCGTGGGTGAATTTGTAGAAACCGCGACCGTACGAGATGCTTTCGTCAGAGATGATGGAGTTCTCAGGCATCAGCGCTGCCAATGTTTGAGCCAGACCTTCCGGAGTGGGGGTGCCACTGACAGTCTCCGGACGAGGGCCTGGATCGGAATTTTCAACCTCGGGAGCGCTCAGTGCGTCAACCAGCGCCTTCAGAGCACCCACAGCATCCTGATCGGGTCGCGAGAGCACATGCAGTTGCGTGGTAGGTGAATACTGCCTAGATGGAAGCTCCGGATACCCAAAGAAACCAACCGGCGGCTTGGCGTTCACCAGAATGATGTGCTCGAAAGGCTGGAGAGCCGAGATGGCAGCATCCATGTCGTAGGGAACGCGGTCCAGTTGCATCCGACCACGGCCCCGCGCCACATGAGCGCTCACATAGTCGGCCATGACTTTGGCACCGGTTGCACTTGCGATGCGCCAGGCAAGAGCTTGCGCCGCGCTCAGAACCCCGTGGCCGGCAAGGAGAATCAGCACGTTCTGGTTGTTCCGCAAGATACGAGCCGCATTTTCAACTACATGCCCATCAATAGCGGGAGGTGCAGGCGGTGTAATAGGTGCGGCAACCACGCCGCCCCCTTCCCATGAGACGTCGGCAGGCAGGATAAGCGTCGCAATCTGGCCGGGATAAGTCTTCGCCGCACGGACTGCGAGAGCTGCATCGTGCCCCAAGCCAGCCGGACTGGTGCTCGTTTGCACCCACTGGGACACGGTTCGGGCCATGCCATCCGTATCTGCGGTTAGCGGTGCATCGAATGGGCGATGGTACGTGGCTTGGTCGCCCACGATGTTCACGATACCGCTACGCGCCCGCCGAGCGTTGTGGAGATTTCCCAAGCCATTTGCCAGGCCGGGGCCACAATGAAGGAGCGTACAGGCCGGCTTGCGAGCGATACGGAAGTAGCCATCCGCCATTCCGGTCACAATGTTTTCCTGCAAACCCAACACACATTTCATTCCAGGAATTTGGTCTAGCGCGGCGACAAAGTGCATTTCACTAGTCCCGGGATTTGCAAAGCAAGTATCCACACCCGAAGCCAGAAGTGTCTCAACCAAACTCTTAGCACCATTCATCTTTAAATACTCCGAGATTCTTTCTTAATGCTTAATCGCATATATCCCATCTATGGATGGCACACAAACATTTGTGCGCTACTTGGTTCACCACCGTGCCTAGTGACTCCGAGCAGTTGCATGAACCGCAACAAGTGCTTCTCCCAGCCTACGAACTCCTTCGAAAATTTCGTCCTGAGTTGGCGCGGAAAACGACAGTCGTAGAGTTGAGTAATCAGGGTCTACTGCATGGAACCCTGTTCCTGGTACGAAAATGACTTTGCGAGGAATCGCTTCGTGTAGCAGGCCTGCAGCTTTGTACCCACCGGTCAGTTTGGCCCAAATGAACATGCCGCCCTGTGGCTCGTGAAAAGTAATTGCATCGCCCACCAAATCTTTTAGCCCTTGACTCAGTGCTCGACACTTTTCCCCATAACCCTGACGGATCTTTTCCAGATGGGCTTCAAGCTTGCCGCTGGCGAGGTACTCGGCAGCGATACCCTGTGTCCAAGGTGAACTCCCCACATCAGCACTCTGTTTAGCGACATAGATACGCCGAGCTATTTCAGTTGGCGCAATCGCCCAGCCGACACGGATACCTGGCGCAACGATCTTTGAAAGGCTTGCGAGGTATACGATCCAATCGGAGGCACCAGGCACTTGCTTTGCCAACGCCAGTAATGAAGAAACGGGTTCGCCAGAGAAGCGCAGTTCACTGTAGGGGTCGTCTTCGACGATCACAAACCTGTATTGGACAGCGAGCTCGAGCAGACGGAGGCGCCGCGCCAACGACAAAGTAGCGCCCGATGGATTACCAAAAGTCGGAACTGTGTATAGCAGTTTCGGGAGGTCAGCATCTGCCTCTGCGTTCGCGAGAAGCCGCTCAAGCGCGGCTATATCTAATCCATCGGCGTCAATTGGAACAGGCGTCATTCGCGCCTGATAGGTATGTAGGGCCTGGATGTTGGTCGTATAGGTAGGTTGCTCGACAAGTACGCGGTCACCAGCACTAACAAGCACGCGCATTAGAAGATCGAATGCTTGCTGTGAGCCTGTCGTAACAATAACGTTCTCTGGCTGGGCGCTTGCGCCTCTACTCCGCATGATCCGGATAATCTGAGCCTTCAGCTCAGGGCTTCCATCTGTCCCACCATATTGCAGACAGGTGCGGCTATTCTGAAACGCTTTTACAGAAGCCTCTCTCAGACCTTCCACATCGAACATTTCGGGATCTGGGTAGCCACCCGCGAAAGAAATCATCCCCGGTTCACTGAGATACTTAAAAAGGTCCCGAATAGGGGAACTCATAGGAGTAACGAAGGCAGGGGAAAAGCTGTACATAGGCGATCCGTTCAGGCCGAAAGCAGAGGCCAATGGCGATATTGGTATTGTTTGAGGGGCAGGACGCTTGCTTAGCGACACCAGAAACTACAGTTCGCACCACTCCCACTGAAAGCGACCCTGACCTCTAGTACGACCTCTCCGCGACAGCATCACCGTTGGCTGCCAAGCACCACCCAGTAAGGATCGGCCCTGTTGCAGCGAGGCCGTCATGTGACATGAAAACTGCCGCCACCTAGACTTTTATCGAAAAACTCATCTTATGCTGATCCCTTGCTGCGTCAGAGCTACGCGGACTAGTGCCTTTCAACCTGCAGTGATAAGGGCATGCTTTCCGATCCGCACGCCTTGAGTAAAGCGATTTAAAATTGCTACTTGATGAGTTTTAAGAATAGCCACTACGGCCCACTCGAAATCCCCCGATGCCCATCCGGTAAAAAAGCCCCGCTAGTGCGGGGCAAAAGATGGTGACAGAGAGCGTGACTCCAGCTCCTTTCAAGAGCGATCAGCTCGTAAGCAAGAGACTTCCGTCACCACCCGCACGGAATCGAATTCCTTACTTGCCGCCTTGGTTGAACCAACGTTCGGTGTCCTCAAACGCTTTACCAAAGATATCTGCTATCTCCTGGATTTCTTGTTTCGTCGAAATCAAAGGTGGGCAGAAAGCGATCGAATCACCGATAGGCCGCGTAATCATGCCATGCGCCTGAGCACGAGCCGCCAAGTAGCGGCCCAGCCGTCCTACGGTTTCGAATGGGGCCTTAGTCTTACGATCTGCGACCAGTTCTACTGCAGCAATCAAGCCACAGCCACGCACCTCACCTACCATTGGGTGATCCGCGAAGCCCGCCAATTTAGCTTGTAGCACCTCACCCATTTCTGCAGCGTGCTCAACGAGGTTTTGCTCTTGGATAATCTTAATGTTTTCCAATGCAACAGCGCTTGCAACCGGATGGCCACTGCCCGTGAATCCGTGTCCCAGAGTGCCCAAAGCGCTACTCTGATCGGCAATCCCTTCAAATACCTTCTCGTTAATCAGGATTGCAGCGATCGGTTGATACGAGGAAGACATCTGCTTGGAGATAACCATAACATCAGGCCGGATCCCAAATGTCTCGCAGCCAAACATCTTTCCTGTACGACCGAAGCCACAGATAACCTCATCTGCAACGATCAAAATGTCATATTTTCGGCAAACAGCCTGCATCTTCTCCCAATAGGTGCGCGGAGGAACAATAACACCACCCGCGCCCATAAGCGGCTCGCCGTAGAAGGCAGCGATAGTTTCCGGTCCTTCTCGGAGAATGACACTCTCCAGTTCAGAAGCCATACGATCTGCAAACTGCTCTTCAGTTTCACCTGGCTGGCCATTACGATAAAAATGCGGGCAGCTAACATGATGGAAACCGGGCAGCGGCACGTCAAAGCCACGCTGATTAACCGGAAGCCCTGTCAGACTGGCGCTAACAGCCGTGATGCCGTGATATGCATTCAGTCGGCTGATGAACTTTTTCTTCTCAGGCTTACCAAGAGCATTGTTTCGATACCAGAGCATTTTCACAACGGTATCATTCGCTTCAGAGCCAGAGTTTGTGAAGAACACCTTACTCATTGGCACAGGAGCGATCTCTATCAGCTTCTCCGCAAGCTCGATACTCGGGCCATGGCCCTTATGGGTAAAGATATGATAGAAGGGCAGCTTACGCATTTGCTGTTCGGCAGCCTTAACCAAGCGCTCATTGCTGAAACCCAGCGCAACACTCCACAGGCCAGACATAGCCTCGATATAACGCTTACCCTCGACATCAAAGACATAAACACCTTCGCCGCGATCAATGATCAGCGGACCCACGTCCTGGTGCAGACGTGCATCGGTGTATGGATGGAGATGGTGCTTGACATCCTTTTCAGCAAGCGAAAGATTTGATTGGCTCATTGCTAATTACTCCACATTCAAGGCTTTGACGAGTCAAATACAAAAACTGACAAATCAAAAATTAAATTCGTTCGATCGATCGTATTAAATCTCAAGGGACATTGAAGAACCCCCCTTAACCAAGCCGACTTAACCCATACGATTATAGCGAAGCATCAAACAACACCTCGCCAAGGCGATCTAAAGGCAATCTTCAATGCCACACCCAAATCTCACAACCCCAATACAAGACTTCTTCAAACCAGCAAACCGATAAGTTTCAGACACAATAATCCCGACATTAACCACAACAACTTAGGACTCCAAGGCTTTGCCAAACACAAAACAACACCCCGGCTCGCGTAATTATCCGTGCATCACGCCAATGTCAACGAGAGGGATCTGAGAAAAGCTAGGGTTTCGCATTGCGATGATTGACCAAATTAAAACGAGGAGATCGGATGAATGCCCCGCGGCACCACCGAGCCGCGTCTTATCAGCAGCTCGGCGGGACATCTCGTGAAGTTGCTATTACCTGGCAACCCAAGCGTTGAAGCGCCCTTCCAAGTCCTCGCCATAGTCAACCCAGAAGGCGAAGTCCAGCGGCACCGCCTGCTCCAGGTTCTCCGGGGAGGTATTCAGACGTTCCTGTAGAGCTGGATCGAGAAGCGCAGTGGTTTTCAGGTTGGTAGAGCCGTAGCCCATTTTCGTGGTGAAGATCTTCTGCTGCTCAGGGCGTAGCGATAAGGCTATGAAGTCCTCCGCCGCTTGCTTGTCCGGACTGCCTTTGGGGATTGCCCAATAGTCGATGGCATAGATACTGCCATTCCACACCATCTTCATTGGCGCACCTTCACCCTGAGCAGCAAACACCCGCCCATTGTACGCCGCACTCATCACCACATCGCCACTGGCGAGGAACTGCAAGGGTTGCGCGCCGGATTCCCACCACTGAATTGACGACTTGATTTGGTCCAGCTTGCGGAAGGCACGATCTATGCCTGCGGGAGTGGACAGCACCTTGTACAAGTCTTCCTTTGGCACGCCATCAGCCAACAAGGCGATCTCTAGGTTGTACTTGGCCCCCTTGCGCAGCGCACGCTTGCCAGGGAATTTCTGCGTGTCCCAGAAATCTGCCCAACCGGTCGGTGCGGTGGGTAGCCGCTTGGCGTCGTAGGCCATAACCATCGACCAGACCAGCAGGCCAGCGCCGCAGTCAGAGAAGGTTCCTTGGATGAAGTCGCCGGAGTTGCCCAGACGCTTCTGATCCAATTGCTCAAACAGCCCCTCATCGCAGCCACGGAGCACCTCTGAGCCTTCGACTTGGACCACATCCCAGGAGACGTTGCCGACCTCGACCATGGCCTTGATCATGCCCATCTCACCGTTGTATTCACCGGCAATCACTTTGTTGCCGGAAGCCTTCTCAAAAGGCGTGTAGTAGGCTTCGGTCTGAATTTGCTTGGCGGTGCCACCAAACGAAATTACGGTCACGTCAGCCGCTAGGGCACAAGAACTCAGGCCCATCATAAGGGTCGCCAGTAGCGTTTTTTTCATGTCTACCTCTAGATGTTGTTGTTGGCAGATTGCAATTTGCCCCAGCCCATTCGGGTCAGGACATAGAAAACGGCTCAGCCTAGGCTCTGGACGAAAAGTCCTGAGGCGGCTTTCAAACCCCTCAGGAACGGTCAGAAAACATCCAATTCTTGAGGATTCTGATGCCTTTACGGAGCGGTTTTCGCTTCGCTGTCTAGCTGCTACTGACTTTTCGTACAGAACCTAGGTGTGGAGCTGAGCCGAGCGCGTATGCTCGAGGCAGGAGGACACGCCATGAGCCCAGGGGCTTTGGCGGTTCGAAACTAGATGGCTAGCGCGCCTCGGATACGCTGAATCATTGCCATGGGCGGAATGAGACCTTGAAGCGCGCGACAGCTCGCTCGGAAACCAAGTGGAGTAGCAGTCATTTCGGCGAAAGCGTGAGAAGAGCCGATCCAAGGTGATTTGGTCATGGTGGGCCGGCCGATCTTTAGCGAAAATGTAAGCTGTGTCGCGCATGACAGATCCTCGTTCCAGGCTTTCGGTAAGACGCTGCACGACTTGGATAATGCTGTCACTTCTTATGGTGCGCCATGTACACCGACGATGGACTGCTGGCAGAGCTGTCATGTCGTCAAGCCTGTACAGTTCCGACCCTCAGCCGACGGAGGTCTCTATGTTGTTAATACTTGATCCCACCTCGGGCACTCCTTTGGTCTCTCAGATAGTGGAGGGTGTCGCGCAGGCCATCCAAGAGCAGCGCTTACGTCCGGGGGCCAAGCTGCCTTCCATCCGCAAGTTCGCCGAGAGCCACGGCGTTAGCCACTTCACCGTTGCCGAGGCCTACGATCGCCTAGTGGCCCGCGGCTGCCTGAACACTGTGCCCAATGCCGGCTATTACGTGCGAGGCCAGGTCGCTGAGGATGCGCGCTACGAGGAGGATGCTCCGGAGTTTGACTTCGATGCCCACCTGCTGCTGCACAAGGCGTTCCAGCCGCTTGGAATGGAACTGCGCCCCGGCATTGGCCTTCTGCCCGATCACTGGATAGACAGTGAGGGTCTGTTGCGCGGCCTGCGGAGCCTGGCGCGCGAGAATCCCATTCAGTACGGCAACTACGGCCAGAGCAAAGGCAACCAGCGCCTTCGCGGCAAGCTTGCCGACCGCCTGGCTGACGCAGGTGTTGCCGCCGGTCCCGAACAACTACTGCTGACCAGCGGTGCCAGCCAGGCGCTTGATCTGACAGTTCGGTACCTGGTGCAACGCGGCGATCCGGTGTTGGTGGATGAGCCCGGATACCAGCACCTCTTCCTCAACCTGCGCCTGCAAGGTGCCCGGCTGCTGGGTGTTCCTCGCACCGTGGATGGCCTGGATCTAGAGCGCTTGGAGCAACTGGCAAGCGAGCACCGGCCGAAGGTCTATTTCACTCAGGCACGACTGCATAGCCCTACCGGTACTAGCCTGTCGCTTGCTGCTAGCCATCGCTTGCTGCAATTGGCGGAGAAATACGATTTCCTGATTGTCGAGAATGACATTTACGCTGACCTCGATCCCTCCGGCCAGTTGGTGCTGGCTAATCTTGATCAGTTGGCACGGGTGATCTACATCAGCAGCCTGTCCAAGGTGATTGCCCCTGCGCTGCGGGTTGGCTTCATAGCAGCGCACCCGGAGCTGATTGAGGAGTTGGTGCCGCTGAAGATCGTTAGCGGTTTGACCAGTTCGGAGCTCACCGAGACCCTGGCTCTGGACATTCTGCTCCAGGGCCGCCAACGCAAGCACGTGCGCCAACTGCGCGAACAGCTCAGCGAGGCTCACGAAAGCGTGGCGCGGCGCCTTGAGGCGGCCGGTCTGGAGCTTTTCCACGAACCGCATGCCGGCATGTTCCTCTGGGCCCGCCACAGGGCAGTGGCTGACGCGACCCAACTCGCCCGGCAAGCCAAGGAAGCGAAGATCCTTCTGTTCCCTGGCCAGCTGTTTATGCCAGACGGCCGCAATGTACCTTGGATGCGCTTCAATGTTGGCCACTCATTGGACGCGCGACTCTACGAATTCCTGGCTCGACAGAACTGACACCAACAATGGATAGCCGCGTAGACCAAGGGACCTCGCGCTGCAGGCCACTGCTCCGGATCGCACCGGCGGATGTGCATGAGCAAAGACGCCCTCTCGTTCTCCGGCATAGCAGCGAGGCATGCTCTCCCAACCGGACTCTGAGCCAGCCGCGAATCGCTACCAATTTGCCGAAGCGTGATGACGCGCCCTTGTCCTTGCACCACATCCAAACAGACCATCTGAAAGTGGTCCCGA
This sequence comes from Pseudomonas oryzae, assembly GCF_900104805.1. Taxonomy (NCBI): domain Bacteria; kingdom Pseudomonadati; phylum Pseudomonadota; class Gammaproteobacteria; order Pseudomonadales; family Pseudomonadaceae; genus Pseudomonas; species Pseudomonas oryzae. The sequence continues at coordinate 2,438,628 of NZ_LT629751.1, forward strand.
GCAGCTGCCCTAGCTTAAGGTTCCGACACCAACTGCGAAGTTGGCGCCAGAGACTAACGCAACCTTTCGTGGCACATAGCCCTTACGCGGACTCCCTCGTGGGTTGCAGCGCTACCTTGTTGGCAGAAAGGAAATCTCGCACGGTCGTAGGCTTCCGGCCCGTCAACTCTTCGACGGCCTGAGTCACAGTGGCATGGAAGCCAACGGCCGTGGCCCGATCGAACTCGACCAGCGCACCAATTAACGTACGCGGCAGGCCAGTTCCAGCCATGACATCACGCAGTGCAGCCTCCGTGATTTCCTCATGCACCAACTGCTTACCCGTCAGCTCTGACACGAACGCGGCAATATCTTCTGCGGTCACGGCTGCCGGGCCGGTGACCTCGATAATCCGGTTAGCGGTGTCGCCCGAAGCTAGTACCGCCGCATCGGCCCGGGCGCAATCTTCTCGCGTAACCCAGTGACGCCCTCGGTTGGCCGTCGCCGTGGTCAATACGCCACTGGCGATTGCCTGCGTCAGCATCCACAGCAAGTTTTCGGCATAAAGCCCATGGCGCATGAAGGTCCAACTCATCGAGCTTGCGACGATGGCCTGCTCAGTCCAGAAATGATCGTCTTCCACGGCACTCTCGCTGCTCGGTTGCGGCGACGGCAACGATGTGTAGACGATGTGTTTGACTCCAGCTTTCTCGGCCGCGGCGATAGCAGCCTTGTGTTGGGCCAGCCGCCGACCGGGCACGTGGATGGCATCGGTGCTAATCAGCAACATGCGGTCGATACCAGCAAAAGCTGACGACAGGAATTCCGGGTGGTCGAAGTCGGCAGCGCGGACTTCGACCCCCTTAGCGGCAAGGTCAGCCAACTTGGACGGATCGCGCGTGGTGGCAACGATGGGGCCGGCGTTTACTTCCAGCAGTGACTCGACTACGCGACGACCAAGATTGCCGGAAGCGCCGGTTACCAAGAGACGTTGGGACATGGTGGATCTGCCTTGACGTTTGGGTTGATGGGGGGATTGGCGTGTTGCTCACACCCCTGCCGTTGAACACCAGCAGCCCTACCTTTACGAGCCACAAGGTGACGTGAAGACCATAGGAACACCGCGAGATGGTGGGTGCTTAGGACAACCCCAATCCAAGAGTAGAAGAGGGACTTAGTTCTCTTTTGTTCGTTAGGATAATATTGGCACTGTCGCGCTACCCACAAGAAGGCACATCCATGTCACCGAGAAACATCCAGATGCCGGACGAATGCCTTTTCGTACGCGAAATCCTCGACCGGGTCGGTGACAAGTGGAGTCTATGCATCGTGGGCGCCCTGCGAGCGGGACCCAAACGCTTCAATGAGCTCAAGCGCGCCGTCGAGGGCATTTCTCAGCGCATGCTGACTCTCACACTTCGTGGACTGGAGCGCGACGGATTGATCAAGCGCAAGATGTTCCCAACGATCCCACCGCGAGTGGATTACGAACTGACTGACCTTGGTCAGACCCTGTTGGAACCGGTGCTCGCCCTCGTTGCCTGGGCGGAACAGAACAAGGCGGTCATTCAGGGCGCGCGATCGGACTATGACGCAATGAGCGGGACGTCGTCGCCACCGGCTCCACTACCTTTGCAGGCGCACTCTGACTCGCGAGTCCAACCTCGCTAAAACGGAACGTTTTCTTCTCACAGCGCTGCTGCCGGCCTAGAGTGGATCCTTGTTGATAGAAGGATTGTTGCCTGGCACATAAAATGTCCCGGAACTCGACGGCTTGCACCTAGCGTTGCGCCACATCGACACGTAGCTCGGCGAGCCTCAGTGCTGGAGTCATCGTGAAATAAAAAACCCGCTCCGAGGAGCGGGTCTTCTGTATGGCGGGCCAGGAAAGCGCTGTTACAGCAGCTTTTCCAGTTCCGGTACGATCTCGAATAGGTCACCCACCAGGCCGTAGTCGGCCACCTGGAAGATCGGGGCTTCTTCGTCCTTGTTGATGGCGACGATGACCTTGGAGTCCTTCATGCCCGCCAGGTGCTGGATGGCACCGGAGATACCGACGGCGATGTACAGCTGCGGCGCGACGATCTTGCCGGTCTGGCCGACCTGCAAGTCGTTTGGCACGAAGCCGGCGTCGACAGCGGCACGGGACGCGCCCACGGCAGCACCCAGCTTGTCGGCCAGGGCGTACAGGTGCTTGAAGTTGTCGCCGTTCTGCATGCCACGGCCGCCGGAAACGACGATCTTGGCAGCGGTCAGTTCCGGACGGTCGGACTTGGCCAGTTCCTCGCCGACGAAGGCGGACTTGCCGGCGTCGCTGGCGGTGCCCACGGCTTCGATGGCAGCGGAACCGCCTTCGGCGACAGCGGCGTCGAAACCGGTGGAACGTACTGTGATCACCTTCACGGCAGCCGAGGACTGCACGGTGGCGATGGCGTTACCGGCGTAGATCGGACGCTTGAAGGTATCGGCGCTCTCGACGGCGATGATCTCGGAGATCTGGTCGACGTCCAGCAGGGCCGCCACGCGCGGCAGGTAGTTCTTGCCGTTGGTAGTAGCGGGCGCCAGCACGTGGCTGTAGCCCTTGCCCAGCTCGGCAATCAGCGGTGCGACGTTTTCCGGCAGCTGGTGGGCGTAGGCGGCGTTGTCGGCTACCAGCACCTTGGACACGCCAGCGATCTTGGCAGCGGCTTCGGCGGCGGTGCCAACACCCTGACCTGCAACCAGCACGTGGATGTCGCCACCGATCTTCTGAGCGGCGGTCACGGTGTTGAGGGTGGCGGCTGCCAGAGCGGCATTGGTGTGTTCAGCGATTACAAGGACGGCCATCTCAGATCACCTTCGCTTCGTTCTTCAGTTTCTCGACCAGCTCGGCCACGGACTTGACCTTGATGCCAGCCTGACGGGCAGCCGGTGCTTCGACTTTCAGGGTCTTGACGGTGGAAGCGGTGGAAACGCCCAGGGCGTCCGGGGTCACGACGTCCAGCGGCTTCTTCTTGGCCTTCATGATGTTCGGCAGCGACGCGTAGCGCGGCTCATTCAGGCGCAGGTCGGTGGTGACGATCGCCGGCAGGGCCAGCGCGACGGTCTGCAGGCCGCCGTCGATCTCACGGGTGACGTTGACCTTGTCGCCAGCCACTTCAACCTTGGAGGCGAAGGTGCCTTGGGCGTAGCCGGTCAGGGCGCCCAGCATCTGGCCGGTCTGGTTGTTGTCGCTGTCGATGGCCTGTTTGCCGAGGATGACCAGTTGCGGCTGCTCCTTGTCGACCACGGCTTTCAGCGCCTTGGCCACGGCCAGGGAGTTCAGCTCGTCGGCGGACTCGACCAGGATGGCGCGATCGGCGCCCAGGGCCAGGGCAGTACGCAGCTGCTCTTGAGCAGTGTTCGGGCCGATGGTGACGACGACGATTTCACTCGCTACGCCTTTTTCTTTCAGACGGACGGCTTCTTCCACGGCAATTTCGCAGAACGGGTTCATCGACATCTTCACGTTGGCGAGGTCGACGCCGGAGTTGTCCGCCTTGACGCGGACTTTGACGTTGTAGTCGACCACTCGTTTAACGGCTACGAGGACTTTCATAAGAGTCTCCAAAAACAATATGAGCGGAGCGCACCTGGAGGGTGCTCTAGCGATATGGGGAAGTCAGAGCTCGCCGAGCTGTTCAATCACCCCAGCCGCCTTGAGCTCACTCAGACGGGCATCGTTGAGACCAAGCTGCCGCTTCAGTACTTCGTCGGTGTGCTCACCAAGACGTGGCGCTGGGCGCACGTACTGGACGGGCGTATCGGACAGCTTCACGGGACTGCCAACCATCCTGAATTCGGGATTCAGCGCATGGGGGATATCGACCAGCATTTCACGAGCCACTACCTGTGGTTCGGCCAGTGCCCGACCGATATCGTTGATGACGCCTACCGGTACCTTGACCGAGTGAATTTTGGCTACCCAGCTGTCGGCAGTATCACTAACGAAGTGTTCGGCAAGCATGCTGACGATCGCCTCACGGTTTCGTACTCGATCGGCATTTTTCGCAAAACGCGGATCGCTCGGCAGGTCGGGGAGACCGATGACATTGCACAAGGCAACGAACTGGCTGTCGTTACCGCAGGCGATGATGAAGTCCCGGTCCTGGGCGGAAAATACTTGGTAAGGGACAATGTTGACGTGCGCATTGCCTTGACGCCCGGGGGAACGCTCGGTGCTCAGGTAGTTCTGGCTCTGGTTGCCCAGTGCTGCGACCTGCACGTCCAGCAGCGCCATGTCACAGTGCTGCCCACGGCCAGTCTTCTGACGCGCGAGCAGCGCCGCCTGAATCGCGATGGTGGAGTACAGGCCGGTCATCAAATCAGCCACGGCAACCCCGACCTTCTGAGGCCCCGCGCCCGGTACCCCATCTTTCTCGCCGGTGATGCTCATCAGTCCACCCATGCCCTGGATGATGAAGTCATAGCCAGGCTCTTCCGAACGCGGGCCGGTCTGACCAAAACCGGTGATCGAGCAGTACACCAGCCGCGGATTGAGCTTCGACAGACTGTCGTAGTCGAGTCCGTACTTCGCCAGTGAACCAACCTTATAGTTCTCGATCAGTACATCGCACTCACAAACCATCGCACGAACCAGATCTTGCCCTTCAGGCGTGGCGAGATTCAGTGCTACCGAAAGCTTGTTGCGGTTCGCGGACTGGTAGTAGGACGCCTCGGAGCTGTCCGAACCGTCAGCGTTCTTCATGTAGGGAGGCCCCCACCCTCGAGTGTCGTCCCCCACGCCAGGCCGTTCGATCTTGATGACTTCCGCTCCCAGGTCAGCCAGGAGCTGGCCACACCAGGGGCCAGCCAAAACTCGACTCAGGTCCAGTACGCGGTATCCGGTTAATGCACCCATTAATTACACCCTCGCTACTGCGCGCTTACACACGCGCGATCACCATTGCCAGCCCCTGGCCGACACCGATGCACAGACTCACAACCGCATAGCGCCCACCACTGCGTTGCAACTCTCGTGCTGCGCCAAGGGCAAGTCGCGCGCCGGAAGCCCCCAGTGGGTGCCCCACTGCAATTGCACCACCATTGGGATTTACACGAGCATCGTCGAAGGCAACGCCGAGTCCGCGCAGGCAACCCAGTACCTGGGAGGCGAAGGCCTCGTTGATCTCAATGATGTCCATGTCTGCCAGGCTCAGTCCGGCGCGCTGAAGCGCCTTGTTGATCGCCTCAACCGGTCCAACGCCCATGATGCGCGGCTCTACACCGACCGCGGCTGCGGAGAGAATGCGGGCCATTGGCTTAAGGCCGAAGCGCTCACCTGCTGCGGCAGAACCGATCAGCAAAGCTGCTGCACCATCGTTCACACCAGATGCATTGCCTGCGGTGACAACCCCACCCGCGAACAACGGCCGCAGGCGTACCAGGGCCGCCTGGTCGGACTCGGGACGAGGATGCTCGTCATGCTCGACGACTCTGGGCGGCGTCTTACGGCCCGTGGGCACACTGACAGGCATAATCTCGTCGGCGAAGAAACCAAAACTGCGAGCCGCTTCGTAGCGGGCCTGGGAAGCTGCAGCGAAACGGTCGGCCTCCTCGCGGCTGATGCCATATTCATGAGCCACGTTATCGCCAGTCTGCGGCATGCTGTCGTTGCCAAAAGCCTCGATGATTCGCGGGTTGGGAAAGCGCGCCCCGATCGTACTGTCGAACGCCGTGAAATCACGGCTGTAGGCCGCTTCGGCCTTGGCAATCACAAACGGCGCGCGAGACATGCTTTCCACGCCACCGGCGACAAACAGATCGCCCTCACCGCAGGTCACCGCCCGCGCAGCATCGATTACCGCCGCCAAGCCGCTGGCGCACAGACGGTTAACCGTCTGCCCCGGCACAGTCACCGGCAGGCCGGCCAGCAAGGCGGCATGACGGGCAATGTTTCGGCTGTCTTCACCGGCCTGGTTGGTGTTGCCGAGGATCACATCCTCAACGGCATCACCCGGCACGCCATTTCGGGCCAGCAGTTCACGAATCACAAGAGCAGCGAGATCGTCCGGACGAACCGGAGCAAGTGCACCGCCATGGCGGCCAAAGGGGGTACGCAGGCCGGCATACAGAAATGCATTGAGCATCAAATGTTCCCAGGTCAGTTGAATGAAGGTTTAGGCCAGTTCCGGCTCGGGTTGGCGCAGGGAAAGACCCAGCTCGGCGCGGCGCCGCAGCCAGGGGCCCGGGCGATAGCGCGGATCGCCGGTCAGGTAGGAGATGCGCGCGAGAATCTCAAGCAGGCGCTTCGCGCCCAACTCATCGCCCCAAGCAAGTGGCCCCCTCGGATAACCCAGACCACGACGCACTCCCTCGTCCAGATCGTCTACAGTAGAGATCCGTTGCTGAGCGATGTCCCCTGCCAAGTTAACGATCATGGCCATCACGCGCTGGGCGACGAAACCAACGCTGTCGTTGATAACCGTCACGCCGACGCCGTCCCCAGCCAACAATGCATGAGCAGCTTCACGCACGGCCGGTGCAGTGACGGGCGTCTGCATCAGACAGCGGTGGCGCTGTAGGTCCAGCAGCATGTCGATGCATATGGTGCGTGCCGGATCGGTGCCAAAGCGCAGACATGCACTGCTGGCATCATGGCCATAAGGCGCCAACAGACAGAGTGCTTCCTCGGAGGGGTGCTCGCCCCACTCCAAACGCCCGCCCAATTTCTGCACCAACGCGCCCAGGGTGACGCCATCTTGCTCATTCTCTGTCCCGAGCCAAATCGGTGGTAGAACCTGCACCGTCGGCACCAGCTGCGGGGCGGGAGCATCGATCATCTGTCCATCACGGTAGCGGTAGAAGCCGCGCCCAGCCTTGCGCCCCACGTACCCTGCCTCAAGCATGAGGCGTGTCAGCGCAGCCGGTCGATAGCGGGGATCCTGAAAGAACTGGTTGTAGATCGACTCGATTACCGGATGCGAGACATCCAAGGCCGTGAGATCGAAGAGTTCCAGCGGCCCCATACGGAAGCCCATACCTTCGCGCAGGATACGATCTATATCGGCTGGCTCAGCCACGCCCTCTTTGAGGATCTGCAGCGCCTCCGTACTGTAGGCGCGGCCAGCGTGGTTGATGATGAACCCGGGAGTATCCTTGGCACGAATGCCACGATGCCCAATTCGTGCTGCCAGCGCCTGCAAGCAGTCTCCCACAGCCGGGTCAGTGGCCAAGCCATCGATCACTTCGACGACTTTCATCAGCGGCACAGGGTTGAAGAAGTGGAAACCTGCCACCCGCTCGGGATGTCGACAGCCACAAGCAATGCTAGTAACCGACAGCGACGATGTATTAGTTGCTAAAATACAATCGGAAGTAACCACTGCTTCCAACTCAGCAAGCAGTTTCTGCTTTACATCCAACCTTTCAATGATGGCTTCCACCACCAGTTGGGCACCGCTCAGTTGATCCAGGGCCGTCGCGACCTGTAGTCGCCCCAGCGCTGCCCCCGCTTCGGAGGCAGGGATCTTGCCCTTCTCCACCAGCTTGTCGAAGGTCTTCTTTAGGTTTTCGCAGGCGGCCTGTGCGGCGCCCTCTCGGGCATCAAAAAGTCGAACCTGAATGCCAGCCTGCACGGCGATCTGGGCAATGCCGGTGCCCATGACACCGGTGCCGACGATGGCCATACGCTCGATACTGCGTGTCATGTCACTCCCCCTTGAAGATGGCTTCACGTTTTTCCAGGAAGGCGGCTGCGCCTTCCTTTTGGTCTTGCGAGTCAAACAGCAGCTGGAAAGCCTTGCGCTCCAACATCAGCGCACTGTCCAACGGCAGATCAGCGCCGCACAGCAGCACCTCTTTGATCTGTGCTACTGCCAACGGCGGTAGTGCTGCAATCTCCGATGCAAGCTCAAGCGCTCGCGGCAATGTCCGATCATCGCTTACAACTTCACTGACCATGCCGATGGCCAACGCTTCAGGGGCCTTAACTAAGCAGCCGGTCAGGGCGATTCGCATCGCCTGGAATTTGCCTACCGCGCGAATCAAGCGCTGGGTGCCACCGGCTCCAGGCATAAGACCCAGCTTCACCTCAGGCTGGCCGAATCGGGCCGACTCACCAGCAACGATGAGATCGCAATGCATGGCAAGTTCGCAGCCTCCGCCCAAGGCGAAGCCGTTCACTGCTGCGATGACTGGCTTCGGGCAGCGGCTGATCGCCTCCCACAAGTACTCGGCATGACGGAGGTACATCTCGATCGGGGTAGCCTGGGCGAACTCGCGAATGTCAGCTCCGGCGACGAAGCAACTCTCGCCACCGGTCAGGACGATTGCCCTTACTCGCGAGTCGCTGGCAAGAGCACGGAAATGCTCGGCCAGCTGCTGACGCACGTGGGTGTTGAGCGCGTTACGCGCCTCAGGACGGTCAATGCGGACAATCGCCACGCCCTTCTTTTGAATCTGAACATGGACGAGGGTGTCCTCTTGGGAACTCATGCTGCCTCCAACCAAGTTTCGCCAGGCGAAACACGATTTCGTATTTATGATTATCATAGTGACAGGTCGACATGAATGTAAACGCCAAGTGTCTGGCAAAATATAAAAACCAATATAAATCAGTATGTTAGATGAGTATTCAAATGAGCGATTGGCGCAAGCCGCAGAAAATGCTAGAATTTCGCCTAGCGAAACTCAATTTTATTTTCTTGATTTATTGAAAAGGAGGGTTCTACCATGCGTCGTAACAGGGCGGATCGGGATGACGGCGGGCAATCCAGTCATGAGAGCGAACTCGCCCTCCTGGAGAAGGGCCTGCTTGACCCCATCACGGCGATGAACGAGGAGGAAAACAGTGGTCAGTTCGTCACTGCGCTAGCCCGTGGTCTTGAACTGATGCGTTGCTTCAGCCCACGCGAAAACGTTCTCGGTAATCAGGAATTGGCTCGTATGACCGGCCTACCCAAGCCGACCGTGACGCGGCTGACCAACACGCTGATGCGCTTGGGCTGCCTGAAGCGAGAGCTACACTCGGGCAAGTATCAGCTGGATGTAGGCGTGCTCGGATTTGGCTACGCGATGCTCTCCAACCTGTCGATCAGGACTGTCGCGCATCCACTGATGGAGCAGCTGGCAAACCATGCACAGGCTGCCGTTGCCATGGCAGCCCGTGACAGATTGCAGATGGTTTACCTGGATGTAGTACAGGGCCAGGGAAACATGACCATGCGCAGGCAGATCGGAACCTACCTGCCGCTAGCGCAGAGCTCAGTAGGCCGAGCATGCCTGGCCGCAATGCCGGAGAACGAGCAGGAATTCCTGCTTGAACATATCCGTCAGCGCGAAATTGAACAGTGGCCGGCCCTGCGCAAAGGGCTGGAGCGCGCGTTCAGGGATTACGCCGATTACGGTTATTGCCTGTCGATCGGCGAGTGGCACCGCGACGTCAACTCTGTCGCTGTGCCCTTGGTACATCCGCAGTATGGGCTGCTGGCCTTCAATTGCGGCGGACCGAGCTTCCAGCTACCACGCGAGAAGCTCGAAGACGATATCGGGCCTCGCCTGATCAACATGGTTAACAACATTGGCGCCGCCGCTCGCTGACCCTACAGGGTGACGGTGCCCAGCCACACCGGCCCGATTTGGGGCCTTGAGGAGAGCACATGATCCGTGACCCCGAAACCCTGCAGATCCTGCTGGACTCGATCCGCCAGTTCGTCGACCAAGAACTGATCCCTCGCGAAAGCGAAGTGGCGGAAACCGACGCCATGCCCCAAGACATCGTCGATCAAATGCGGGAAATGGGTCTGTTCGGCCTGACCATCCCCGAAGAGTTCGGCGGCCTTGGCGTCACTATGGAAGAGGAGGTGAACATTGCCTTCGAGCTTGGACGCACCTCTCCTGCCTTCCGCTCCTACATCGGCACCAACAATGGGATCGGCTCGATCGGCATCCTGGTCGACGGTACCGAAGAACAGAAGCGCCACTTCCTGCCGAAGCTGGCCAGCGGCGAACTGCTTAGCTCCTTCTGCCTCACCGAGCCGGACGCTGGTTCAGACGCTGCCTCACTGAAGACCACTGCAGTACGCGACGGCGACAGCTACGTACTCAACGGCACCAAACGCTTCATCACCAATGCGCCGCACGCGGGCATCTACACTGTGATGGCGCGCACCAACCCTGAGATCAAGGGCGCCGGCGGCATCAGCGCATTCATTGTCGAGCGTGGCACCCCGGGCATCTCATTGGGCAAGCCCGACCACAAGATGGGCCAGAAAGGCGCGCATACAAGCGATGTAATTTTCGACAACGTCCGTGTTCCAGCCACCCACCTGATTGGCGGAGTCGAAGGAGTGGGCTTCAAAACGGCAATGAAGGTGCTCGACAAAGGCCGCCTACATATCGCCGCACTCAGCGTCGGCGCTGCCGAGAGGATGCTGGACGACGCGCTGCGATACGCCATGGAGCGTAAGCAGTTCGGGAAACCGATTGCCGAATTCCAACTCATCCAAGCCATGCTTGCTGATAGCAAAGCAGAAATCTACGCCGCTCGTTGCATGGTTTTGGATGCTGCGCGCAAGCGTGATGCTGGCCAGAACGTCAGCACCGAAGCTTCGTGCGCCAAGATGTTTGCCACCGAAATGTGCGGACGGGTTGCTGACCGTTGCGTACAGATCCATGGCGGCGCCGGCTATGTCAGCGAGTACGCAATCGAGCGCTTCTACCGCGATGTGCGACTGTTCCGGATCTATGAGGGCACCACTCAAATTCAGCAACTGGTCATCGCGCGCAACATGATCCGCGAGAGCCAGCACTGAGGAACTCTGCGTCCACGAATCACACATTGTATGCCGCCGCTCTGCGGCGGCCCTCCCCTACTCCGATCTTATTACCGAGCAAGTGTCGTTCTTGGAGTACGAACTCGGCATCGACATCACGGTCACCTGCCGAGGCCGCTTCGTTGTACCAAACCTCAACGACTTGAAATCAGGAGGAACTAGTGTGGTGAATCACAAGTCAGCGTCATAATTTTTTACTAAGAACGGATGCTGCCCTCTTCACGGAGTCCAGAATCTCTTCTGCCCCCTTGTGCCGGCGGAAAGGCCGGGGATCTTGGTTGTAGGTCGCCAAGAAATGCTCGATGGATGACTCCAGATCCTTCACGCTGGTATGCGCCTGACGCTTTATCCATTTCTCACTCAGCGTCGAGAAGAAGTGTTCCACCAGATTCAGCCAAGACGCCGAGGTGGGCGTGAAATGCACCTGGTATCGGGATGAGCGGCCAGCCATCCCCGTACCTTGTCGGTTTTGTGGGTGGCGTAGTTATCCATGATCAAGCGAACCGTCATATCACCGGGCAAGGAGGCGTCGACTTCCTTGAGAAAGGCGAGAAACTCCGTGCTGCGATGGCAGCGCTTGAGACGTCCAATCACCTCGCCCGTCGCCACGTCCAGCGCCGCGAAGAGGGAGGTCGTGCCATGGCGCTGAAAATCTTGAGTGCGCGTGGCGGGATGGCCCGGTGCCAACGGAAGACAGGGTTGTGTCCGGTTCAGCGCCTGGATTTGACTCTTCTCGTCGACACAGAGCACCAGAGCCTTGTCCGGCGGATTCAGGTAAAGTCCGACGATGTCCTGGACCTTGTCGACGAACGCCGGGTCGGTCGAGAGTTTAAAGGTCCGCTCCAGGTGAGGCTTGAGCCCGAATGCCCGCCAGATGCGGTGAGATCCCGATGGCTTTGTTCATGCTACGTGAGCTCCAGTGGCTGGCGTCATGGGGTTTGGTCTGGGGGGTTCTACCCCGTTAGCACGGACACTTTCGAGTAAGCTCACGCCGAGCTGAAGGAGGGCGAAGCGGCGTGCCGTTTGTTGTTGGAGGCCCTGTCAATGATGGGATCCTGAGACTCGGAGAGCCATAATTTTTGGGCAAATAGTCTGTAACGCCATGCTAGCCTGCGGACTCTAAAGGACTCACAACGCGCGCCGAAAAGCCCAACTTCAGTTTCGGTCCGAGGCCGTCTCGGGTGCAGAGCACCATCTCAAACTGCGCAAGGGCAGCCGTTCGTAAGATATCGGTAGAGCATCGCACGGACGCGACGCGTGAAGGTCTGCTGACTCCGCCGCTGACCCACTTACATCCGGCCGTCACCGCAGCCTTCCGTCTAAAGCACACATCGACAGACGTGCTTGCGATGACCGCTTCTGGCCGATTCTGTTGAAAAAGTCACATGCGATCCGCCCAGCGGAAAATTTCCGTGCGCAGCTTGAAATAAATGCGTTTTCCAGAGCCGCGCCACGTCAGATTTCACGTAGCAACGCGTGGTCCGAGCATTTGTTGCCGCCAAATACCCTCGACATGTCCGAAGGGACTTTTTCAACAGAATCGGCCGATTTCTGCCGGTCCCCACCGGCAGCTTCGGGTCGATAACAGCCTATTCTGACCAACAGCAGTTGACCCAGACTCGCCCAGCCCCGTGTAGCTGAACGTGCCGCGCTGATTGGTCAGGTAGCTGACCCACATTTCAGACCGAATCAGTCTAGTACTAGCACCGCCTCCATTTCGACTTGAGCCCCCAATGGCAATGCGGAAACACCAATGGCCGCCCGAGCCGGATATGGCTGCTGAAAGTAGCTCCCCATGATTTCATTGACCTTGGAGAAATGACTGAGGTCGGTGAGATAAATGTTGAGCTTAACAATGTCCTGCAACGAGCCCCCTGCGGCTTTGGCAACTGCCAGCAGATTCTCAAAGACCTGTATGGTTTGCGCCTCAAATCCTTCAACCAGCTTCATGGTATCCGGATTCAGGGGAATTTGCCCAGACATGTAGACAGTACTGCCGGCACGTACAGCCTGGGAATAGGTTCCGATTGCGGCCGGAGCTTGGGGACTGGAAATGATGCTCTTGCTCATAATAACTCCTGATGGATGTTAAAATTAGTGATCGCCACTGACAAAGCGAGCACGAAGATCTGACAGATGGGCAAACTCGCTTGCGCCGTTTGAATTCCGAACTGGCCTCTGGATAATTAATCAATAATGAATATATTCAGGGGATACCCGTTTGAGATTGCAGAGAATCTGGTATGGAATGGTGCCAGCCCGCTGAGCCACCTCGTTGACTGGCACTTGCTTCCCCCACAACTCCACCCGGCTACCTAGACCCACGCCGGGAAAATCGGTCAGGTCGACCGTGAGCATATCCATTGATACCCGCCCAATAAGCCTGCTTCTATGGCCATTGACCTGCACGGGTGTCCCACTCGGAGCATGCCGTGGATAGCCATCGGCATAGCCCATAGCAACAACTCCAACTCGGGTTGGCCGCTCACTGACGAACTGTGCGCCGTAACCTACAGGCTCACCGGGGGGGAGCTCCCGTACGGCTATGACCTTGGATGTCAGGCTCATGACCGGTCTGAGTCGAGCCGCCAGTGGATGCGGTTGCTCGAAAGGGCTTGCGCCGTAGAGCATCAGACCTGGACGTATCCAGTCAGTAGGCTGCTGCTCCGGGATAAGGTGCGGCCAACCGATGATGCCCGGGGAATTACGCAGGCTGACCTCCGCCTGTAACTCCCCGCGCGCTTCTCGAAACACGGCAACCTGATCGGCAGTTTTGGAGCAATCGAGCTCGTCCGCCTGAGCAAAATGAGTCATTAGCACGATCTTAGCGACTTGGCCGCTGGCCATGAGGCGCTGCCAGGCTTCTCGGTACTCAGCTGGGTGCAAACCGACACGGTGCATTCCGGAGTCCAGCTTGAGCCAAACGACAAGGGGCTGGGACAGGTTGGACCGTTCGATGGCTTCGACTTGCCAGGCTGAGTGAACTACACACCAGAGCTGGTGCCGGACGATCAGATCTAGCTCGTCTAGCTCGAAGAACCCCTCGAGCAGCAGGATCGGCGCACTGATGCCGGCTGCGCGCAACTCCAGCGCCTCCTCGATACAGGCGACGGCAAAACCGTCAGCTTCGTCGGCAAGCGCTTGGGCACAGCGAACAGCTCCGTGCCCATAGGCGTCAGCCTTGACTACTGCAAGAGCTCTGGCCCCTGTGGTTTCACGGGCTAACCGGTAGTTGTGTCGGAGAGCTTCAAGGTCGATTAGGGCACGGGCGGGGCGCATGGCAAAGACTCTTATTTTGCAGGTAGAGGCCCCACCTTGGGGGCCATTCAACAGATGAAATGGATCTTTAGCGTGCCGACGCCAGGTGCTAAGCGACGCTGCTGATGTAACGCGATATGTCGAGACCCCGTGGGCTGATCTGCGGACGCTTGTTCGCCATCAGGTCGGCGAGCAGACGACCGGAGCCGCAGGCCATGGTCCAGCCAAGGGTGCCATGCCCGGTGTTGAGGAACAGGTTGCGGTAGCGGGTGGCCCCCACAATCGGTGTGCCGTCCGGGGTCGCCGGACGCAGGCCGGTCCAGAACTCGGCGCGCGCCAGGTCGCCGCCCTGCGGGTAGAGGTCGGCGGTGATCATTTCCAGGGTTTCGCGGCGGCGCGGGTTGAGCGACAGATCATGGCCGGCGATCTCGGCCATACCGCCCACCCGAATCCTGTCGTCGAAGCGGGTGATCGCCACCTTGTAGGTCTCGTCGAGGATGGTCGAGGTTGGCGCCATGGCCGCGTCAGTGATCGGCACGGTCAGCGAGTAGCCCTTCAGCGGGTACACCGGCGCCTTGATGCCGAGCGGCTTGAGCAGCTGCGGCGAGTAGCTGCCGAGGGTCAGCACATAGTGGTCGGCACGCTCCAACTGGCCGTCGATCCACACGCCAGTGACGCGCTCGCCGTCGTTCTCCAGGCGCTCGATGTTCTGCCCGAAGCGGAACTCGACCCCCAGCTCGCGGGCCATCTCGGCCAGGCGCCTGGTGAACAGGAAGCAGTCGCCGGTCTGGTCGTTGGGCAGGCGCAGGGCGCCGGCCAGCTTATCAGCCACCGCGCCCAAGGCCGGCTCGACGCGGGTGATGCCGGCGCGGTCGAGCAGCTCGTAGGGCACCCCGGCTTGTTCGAGCACGGCGATGTCCTTGGCTGCGGCGTCGACCTGCGCCTGGGTGCGGAACAGCTGGGTGGTGCCGAGCTGGCGGCCCTCGTAGGCGATGCCGGTCTCGGCCCGCAGCTCGTCGAGGCAGTCGCGGCTGTACTCGGCCAAGCGCACCATGCGCTCCTTGTTCACCGCGTAGCGGGCAGAGGTGCAGTTACGCAGCATCTGCGCCATCCACAGGTACTGGTCGAGGTTGCCGGTGAGCTTGATGGCCAGCGGCGCATGGCGCTGCACCAGCCACTTCATGGCCTTCAGCGGGATGCCAGGGGCGGCCCACGGCGAGGCGTAGCCGGGAGAGACCTGGCCGGCGTTGGCGTAGCTGGTTTCCAGCGCCGCACCGTCCTGCCGGTCGATGACCACCACCTCGAACCCGATGCGCGCCAAGTAATGCGCGCTGGCGATGCCAACCACACCGCTGCCAAGAACAAGCACCCGCATCTTCCTTAACCCCCGTCACACCCGAATGAATGATTGTGTTATTGGACGCGGAGTGTAGGAGGACCATGGCAGTGATATTCACTGTTTGAGTAGCTTTTTCTGGCGATAAATCTGGAAAATAACGCTTATTTTGGAGGCAGATACCCTGCCATCCCCAGTTAAGACATCACCCTCAGCCTGTCCAGATCAGCCTCAAGATCATGTCTACCCCGCAATAGCAGAGGTTTCCCTCCACCAATTACCAACAACAGCTAAGGATGGCCTGAAAAACCTTCCCTATCTGGAGAAATAGACCCCAGCCCTTTTGCCCACCCTTTGCTTGAAGCAACCGTCCTTTACCGATGCCGAGTACGCCGGCAAGGGCAAACAGACTCGCCGTGAGCGTTTCCTGATCGAGATGGATCAGGTCGTGCCGTGGCAGGCGCTGATGGCGCTGATCGAGCCCTCATTATCCGAGAGGCGAGCCTACCCGCTGGGAGCCATGCTGCGCGTGCACCTCATGCAGAACTGGTTCGGCTACAGGGCGAATTCCACTCCATCCGGCAGCTACAGCGATCCCGCGGAGAACGCCCTCTACGAGGTGATGATCCTGCGCCACTTCGCAGGTTGCCCCTGGATCGGATCCCGGGCGAAACCAACATCCTCAACTTCCGTCGCCTGCCGAATGACGCGGAGGCCGCGATGAAGGCGCAGATCCGCGTCGATGAGAACTCAGGATTGATGCTCAGCGTGATCGGCACAGCGGCCAACGTGGCCAATGTCACCCAGGTCGACACGCTGCTGTACGGTGCGGAGTCATATGCCTGTGCCGACACGGCTACAGCGGGGTGGAAAGCGAGACGACATCGGCAGCTACGGCATGTAGCATCGGTTAACGCCCCTGAGTGGCACACTTTCTGATCACATGGATGCACCATGCCCATAGCCTCCACCATCTGGCAACAGGTGAAATACCTGCCCAAAGGGCGACCGTTCAGCTCTCGACGTTTTGCAGCGCTGGGGTCACACTCGGCGGTCGGCAAGGCGATAGCCCAGCTGGTGAGCACTGGCGAGCTGGAGCGGATCACTCGCGGGATCTACATGCGGCCGAAGATCAGTCCGTATGTCGGCAGTGTCCGCCCCAGTGCCTTGGCTGTGATCCGGGTGATCGCCAAGCGGAATCACGAAACGATCCAGGTGCATGGTGCTGAGGCGGTCAGGGCATTTCATCTAAGCACCCAGATGCAAACGCAGCCGGTGCTGTATACGAGCGGCTCAAGTCGAGAGATTCGAGTCGGTGCCCTGACGATACGGCTCCAGCATGTTTCCCCAGAAAAGTTGCAGCATGCCGGAACCAAGGTGGGACTGGCCCTTGTAGCGCTCTTCTACATAGGCAGAAAAGGCGTGAATCCGACTTCAGTAAAGAGGATCAAGAGCGAGCTGACGCTGGTCGAACTCAATCAGTTGGCAGCCTGCAAAATGCCTGCATGGATGAGCAAGGCCCTGGCTGGCCCTCCGCCAGCCTGACCCCATGCACCAATGGCCAGGCAGAGCAATATAGCCAGATGAGATTGATGCAAGGAGAACGGAATGACGATGCCCCGTGAACGCACCCGCTCGATCATTCAAACCCGTGAGTTTCTGGTAGATTTGTCTCGCGACAAGACGCTGCCTGAGGCCCTACGCATTGAGGCGCGTCGCCTGTTGCGTCATTACCCAACCGCCGATGAGGTGCTGCTGGCCGGCAAGGTAGAGGAACAGCGCGAAGATGGCCTGCCGTGGGTTTTCCTGAGCTCCAAAATCGACTAGTCCTGTAACTCCGACACTGGAGGCAAGAGGGAAGCTGGATCACCGCTCAGCATGCTGGCGATGCGATACAGCTTCCGACGGTGCTGTTCACCTCGCCACGTTCTATGCGCCCATATAGCTTCGGGCGTTGCTGTAGGCCAGCGCGAGTGCGGGCAGGCTCTTGGGTCAGGTTCGGGGAGCACCTACTCTGCCGTAGAGCCAAGCTATCAGCCCAGCTTTTCGCAGCACTAACGGCGCTGTTGTTGGCATGCTTCTGAAGGTCGAGCAGCTCTCAGCCCCTGCCGGGGTGAGGCTGCTCGACGCGTGGCGGCGTTGGCTCAGGCCACTCGCCAGCCCTCCACCACTTCAGCACCAAACTCAGCCCTCCAGGCCTTGAGCTGGCCATGGTTTGCACCCTTGGTCTCGATACGCTTGCCGGTAGCTGGCTGCACATACACCTTCACCTGGCGGGGGCGGCGCTGCTTCACTGCAGCCGGGGCAAGCGGCTCCAGCTCGACCGGCGGCGGATTGAGGATGGCTACCACCTTCGCCAGATCCATGCCGTAGTCCGCCATCAGCGCCTTAAACTTGTCTTCGAACTCCATTTCGCGCTGGAGGCTGGCGTCGGCCTGCAGCTGTTCAAGCAAGGCCATCTGCTTCTGCAGCTCACGCTCGGCACGACGAAATTCGGCTAGTTTGGACATGTTCACTCCTTTGGTTTCGTAACAGAATCAAATTGGATACGGCCTGCTACTCGCCGGTTCGCAGGTAATCATAGAGGTTGGTCCGGCTGATGCCGAACTCAGGAGCCAGGGCGGCCTTCGGCTCATGCGCCTCGGCGCGATAGCGCCAAGATCAGCGATTCTCATCCCCCTGACCATTCAGTTGCGTTCAGCTCGACCACGCCCACATGTAGAGGTGCATCTGAAGGGGCGTGTCAGGCAGAGCGCTCGCTTTGACCAAGCTCCATGCGGATGCGGGAAAACAGGTCGTCGATGGTGAGAGTTTCGTCCTGTAGCAGGTAACAGCGGGCCAGGATCGTCAGAGGATGAACCTCCATGGCAAATGCAATCTCATGGACCTTCTCCACCGTAGGACTCTTGAGCCCACGCTCAAGCGTGCTGAGGTAGGTTCGGCTGCTGACGTCCGAGAAAGCCTCTTGTGAGAGCCCTTTGCTCAGCCTCTGTAGCCTCAGGGCGATACCGAATGCCTGTTTCAGTTCCATTTGCTGCTCTCGCAAAAGGAACGATAAGGCCCCATTGAACACTATAGGGCTACAATCTATAGTGTTCATTTTGTGAGGCGAAGGCCATGTTTGTGACATACCGCCAGGCAGAAATGCCTCTGGGAAGGCTGTTTGGGGATGAAAACTCTCTCCATTGGCGCTATGTGGAGCTATCTCTCAGGAGCCCCTGGTTCTACACCACCATCGGGTATGTAGCCGGTGACGAGAGCTTCACCAAGACGTTGCTGATTCCATCCCCGCCAGAGCTCGAGCAGCTGCTCAGCGAGCAGCACGATCGCATGTGGGTTGAAGAGGTGATGCTAGTCAGCCCCGGCTACATGAATGGCAGTGATGGCTGGAAAATGGAGCGTCTACAGGAGCTGCGTGTGGATATCGACGATAGAGATGGGTACTCAAATTACGTCCACGTGATCGAGGGTGGTCATTGCTATATCGAAGGGACATGCTCTGATCTGTCTCGGCTGCGAACTGAGCGCGCTATTTTCTCAGCGACCGAAGCCACGCAGCTGATAAGGAGCTGAGTCCTGTCACGAGTGCGCTCGACTAACGGCCGGAGCCGTTGGAGCTGAGAACAGCGCTCCGCCGTCGCCTCCCCCTGCGGAAACATCTATTACGGAAGGAATGCAGCCATGCCGATCAACCTGCCGATCGAAGACTGGGACGGCGAACCCGCCGTGCGCCTCCCCGACGAAGTCCTGCAGCGGCTCGATCTCCAAGTTGGAGACTCGCTGTATTTGGTCGAGGCTTGGGTCGGTGACGGACCGCGCCTCGTCCTGTCAAAGACGCCCGAGATTCCAGATCGCGTCGACGCCCTGGTCGCCCAGTGGGAGCGCGAACTCGCCGAGGAGCAGGCAGAGTCTGCGCCTCCAGGTTCGTCCAAGGATGAATGAGCTGATTCCAACCACCGAGGATTCCTCGGTCGTTGCCTCGACGAGACGCCAAGGGAGCGCCGCTGAGCCATTTGGAAGGCGTAGGTTCAAGACCAGCCCATGCTGAACGAAGTCATCCCCCTGGTTCTGCGCGCCGGAGCGCTGATCGCCGCCGAGGCCAATCGTCCAGGAGGGCCGCGCGGGGAAGGAGACAAGGCCGACATTGACGTCGAAGTCGAGATCCTGCTTCGCGAGGGACTGCTACGCCTGCAGGCCGGTGACTTCTGGGGCGAGGAGACGGGGAGCGCACTGACGGGGGCACGCTATTGCTGGGTGGTGGATCCGAACGATGGCACTTCTGATTTTTTGGCAGGCCGGCAGGGCTCGGCCATCTCCATAGGGTTGCTTAGGGACTCAGAGCCGGTGCTGGGCGTTGTCTATGCGCCGATTTCTCCGCGTGGGCCGGACTGCATCAGCTGGGAGCCTGGCATGACTGGCCTTCGGCGTAATGGCATACAAATTTTCCCCGACTTGTCTGCACGGCAGCTTGACGCCGCTACGGTGGTCTTCGTAAGCACAGCAGCCAACCAAAAGCCGGAGCTGAATGCCGAGCTTTGTTCACCAGCAGGCTTCAGTCCGATGCCCAGCATTGCTTATCGCCTCGCCCGGGTGGCTGCCGGCGACGGCATTGCGGGGGTTTCGCTCTACCCCGTGTCTCCGCACGACGTAGTCGCCGGCCACGCCCTCCTCAAGGCAGCTGGCGGCGAGCTGCTTGACCAGGACGGCCATCCGATTCGTTACGACGACCTGAGCAAACCGCTGTGTCGAAGCTGTTTCGGTGGCAATCTGGCGGTCAGTCAATGCCTGGCCACACGCCCTTGGCGCCAGCGACTTTCGATCCCGTCCTGAGCACCCCATTTCCCCAAAAATGGGAAAGCGGGCGTGCGTGTACTTTGGCCAGCATCCGCCCGCAGCTGAGGACGGCGTGGCTTTCAAATCTCTGCTGCCGGGCTGGCAGTGCAGCTACATTCAGCTTGAGGGGCTGTAATTACTCAGTGACACTTAAAATCCCGGGACACAACCCCGCATGAGGTAGGCATGAAGCACAAGAAAGGCTCTGACAAGCACGCCATGATCGTCAAATTCACGGAAGAGGCCCTACGGTTGGGCGGCGGTGTTTCGGACAACCAACGCCACTTCATAAAGGTAGCTATTGCCCATGGCAAAACAATGGAGCCTGCGGGTCGCCTCGCCGGGGGCCAATAGAGAGTGCAGCCTTGCCTGACCAGTCCAAGCAAGAAGCCGTCACCGTTAGCGCCCAGGCCTACCAAGTACTCCTCGATGAGCTGGAGGATCTCCGCATCGAGCGTTAGTCCGTCACCATCAGTTTGACACCGCTCGGCCCGCTGTACGCGTCTATCCTGCAGCTACTCCTGAGTCCAGTCGCCTCTGGCTTCCCTTCGCCCGTCAAGGACCCCATCGAGGCCCCGGCCCCAGAAGAGCGGCATATCAAGCTCCCGGCCGCCACCTAGCAGCAGTGCTGAAGATACCTATCCGCCGCTCAGGCGTCCCGCCTGTGAAAAAACGTGCACTGGACACCCGACGAGGCTTGATACCGATCGGATCGGCCCTGCCCCGCTCAAAGCTCCCATTCACCAAACGGCGCATCAGCATCGATGTAGCGAGCTGCGGACTGCACATCGCGCCAACCGACGTACGCCATCAGCTCCTTGCTGCTCCATCGGTTGCGGCTGGCCCAGGTGGCAAAACCGCGGCGCAGCGAGTGACCGGAGTAACCCGCTCCGTCCACCCCACTGCGCAGCAAAGCCTGGCGCAACACGCGCGACACGCTGTTGGGGTTGAGGCCGTGCGCCGCCAGATGGCCCCAGCGATCAATCGCGCGAAATACCGGCCCCTGCTTAACGCCACTGAGTCTGCGCCACTGCTCATATGCGGCCACCGGGCACAGGCGCTTGAGCGCCGGCACGCGCAACGTGCGGCCGCGGTTGGCGCGATCGCCCTTGCTGCTCGGCAGAAAGATTTCCAGCCCCTGCCCTGGGCGCAACCGAAGGTGCTCGACCTGTAGCCGACACAATTCGTCAGCGCGAAACGCCCGCCAGAAGCCGAGCAGGATCAGCGCTTGGTCACGTGCGGCACGTAGGTATATCGCCGGCTGCTCGCTGTTTAGCTCCTCGGTCAGCATGGCAATGCAGGTTTCCAGTTCCTGCAATGCCAGCGCCTCGGCCTGCTGCACTGGCTGCGGGTGCAGCGCCTGAATGCCGCGCAGGGTGTCGCGCACCCGCGCAGCCTTGGTCGGATCGGCGAAGCCGTGCTGACGGTGCCATTGCGCCAGTGCCGCCAGATGCGTGCGCAGCGTGCTGCCCGATAGTCGAGCGCCGTAGGCGGCGAGGTAGCGCACCACGCTTTCACTGGATGCTGGCAGCAGCCCACCCCACTCCCCTTCGAAGTGCTCGATAGCCTGCGCATAACGCCGTTGCGTGCTGGCACGCCGCGCGGCCTGAAGATAGCGCTCGGCTAAGTCGTTCACGCTGCCTCCTCGCGTACCGCGATTCAAGGCCAAATCACAGCGAAGAACCCATCACGTTCGAGAAACTGGGCTTCTTGAACGTCAGTTCATCCGAAAATCCTGCCGTCAGGTTAACTCTGTACAGGTGTAATTCCATACTGTGTAAACCAGTACGAAATCGTCGGAGTAAGCCCATGGCTCGCGGCGGCATCAACAAGGTCCTCGTCCGGCGCGCCCGTGACGCCCTCCTCGCCCGCGGAGAGCGACCGAGCATCGATGCGGTGCGTACCGAACTGGGCAACACCGGCTCGAAAAGCACTATCCAGCGTTACCTGAAAGAGCTCGCGGCAGAGCAGAGGCCACAGCCCAGCGGCGCCAGTTTGGACGAGGAGTTGCTCGCCTATATCAGCAGTCTAGCCGAGCGCTTGATAGCCCACGCCCAGGCGGCGGTCGCTCACGAGCGTGAACAGTTGGCGCAGCAAGAGGCCCGCGCTGCGCAGCAACGACAGGTCGAGCAGGCCCGCCTGGAACAGCTGCAGGAGACTCATACCCTGCTTAACAACGAGCGACGCGATGGCCTCGCCCGGGAGCAGGCATTGAACTCCCGCCTGCACGAGGTCGATGCTGAACGTCAGCGTCTGGCCGAGAATGAACGTGGCTTACAGCGCCTCCTTGAGGAACGGGCGGCGCATATCCAGTCCTTGGAGGACAAGCATCGGCATGCCTGGGAAGCGCTGAACCATTATCGCCAGCAACATCTGGCGCAACGTGAGCAGGAAACCCGCCGCACCGAGGAGCAGTTGCACCAGCTGCAGCAAGAACTGCGGCGGCTGCAAGGTCAGCTGCTGGCCAAGCAGGAGGAGCTCGGCCAGGTGTATCGTGAACTGGAGCGTTTGAATGCCACGCTGAAGGCTCGTAGCCTCGATTTACGTACGCAGGGCGAACAGCTGCAGCAGACGCAACGCTACGCGAATCAGCTGGAAAGTGACCTGCAGCAGCAACAGGAGCGCCTTCACGCCGTGCAGATCGATGCGTCCGTGGCCCGAGAAAAAAGCCAGCGGTATGTGCTCAAGCATCGCCAGGACCGCCGCGACCTGCGTAGCCAGACGCAACAACTGGCGGCACTGCATACGCTAATCCGCCAGCTACGGGCAGAGCGCGAGAGTGCCGTTGAACCGCCGCCAGACGCTGGTTAGGCCGAGGAGCGGCGGCAAGCGGTGCGCAGCCCGCGCCAATCGAACTCCAGCTGAAAATCCTGATCGCACTTCAGGGCCTTCTCCACGCACGTTGCCAGACGCCACGGTATGAGTAATGCTGACTCGCTGTCCCCAGCCTGGCAAAGGCGCGTCAGGTGTAGCGAGTTGCGTTTGTGGACCAGATGCCACAGCCACATCAGGCAGCGATCATCCCAGCCATCGACCCAACGCTGTACAATCAGGAAATGTCCCAAGCGCCTAAACAAGGCCCTGTCCTTCATATAGCCCCATCTATAGGCAGGCCAGTTGTCCGGCGTCTCCTGAGGCGCTGCTTGGAATAGCAGAGTGAGCAAATCGTATAGCACCAGTGCTGCTGGGTGGCCATAGGGCGGCAGGCTGGTCAGGGCACAGTAGGCTAGGAAATTCTTCCTCACCCAACACCGAAGCAGCCCGAACTGCGGCGACCGGCTACGCAGAATGATCAGCAGGTTGCCCAAGCGCTGCCAGGTTGGACACCCGCACAGAGCCTCCATGGCTGACGGCGAACACATCGGCAAGGGCTTTCCGTTCAGACGCCAGGTTGGCAGGCACTCATCGAATACCTGACTGGGGATGCGAGGATCCAGCACCGTCCATAGGATGTTGTCATGCATTCCCTGCAGAACTGGGCACAACGGATACAGTCGCTCCCACGTGCTGTTGTGCCACTTCACACCACGAAACAGCGCATACCATCGCTTGCGATACTCCGCCGGGATCGGTTCACCGGCCCTTACGGTGGGATCATTGCGAGCCTGCCAGGCTGCTAGCTCATAGCTGCGCACTGCACAGCCAACCGCCTTGGCCGCTTCAGCTGCGAGGATCCACTGCTGGGCAGTGCTTATGGTTGCTGGCAGTTCAATTGTCGTGGACATGACACCTCACCACTCATGTACCTGCAACTACCGCAGTGTAGCGCTCATTGTGTCAACACCTGGACAAGGTTGGGCAAGATCACTCAGGGGGTTATCACGCATGCGGAAGAAATTTGCGAAGCCTGATCAAAAAGTGATGCAGTAAGTCATTGATCCTGCAGAAATAATTTTCCTCCATGAAAAAAAATCGTGAACCCGCTTAGAGCATAACGGGTCTCGGAGCCACGGCGACAGGCGCGCATAATGTGTCTACAGATCGCTATGCGATGGCGAACCAGGTCATTGGCAGAGGGATAAGGTCATGAACAAGTGGCCCTTCAAAAAGCCTCTCAGCTGACCACCTAGCCTATGGCCGTGGGTGCCGTTGGCCTAAATGACGAAACCAGCTCTAGTGCTCTGCGGGTTGGGATACCCCCTGTCGGTCAAGTCGGAGTGCGGAGCTCCTGTTTAGGCAGCTCGAACTCCGGAACGGAAGCGAGCACACGGGCATGTATTGAATGAGGAGGTCGAAGAATGCTCAACCTCACAGAACTCAAACGAGTGCTACAGTCAAAACTGGATGTCGTGGAGCCCCGGCCGTTGGCTTCGGGAACTCATATTAAGTCCACGACCGTCTTTCCTTCACGAAAGAACGACGCATCGCTGACTTGTGAAAGTCTGATCCAGGTCCACGCTTGCCTGTACCTCGAGCAAGATCAGGAAACTGCAGCCTATGTTACCCGCCCCTTTGTTCTATATAGCGAAAAAACAAAAATTCGCTTCATACCTGATGTTCTCGCCGTGAATCGCGAAGGCTTTTACAGAATTTATCTCTTGGTGCGACCCGATGCCCCTGCATCCCCTATCCCGCACCGTGTTGAAATTCTCAAATCAGTATTGGACACAATACCAGTACAAATCTTACTACTGGACATTAACCGGCTTGTGTCACGCGCCAAGATGCACAACCTACGATATATGTACCACCAAGCTTACGGGGGAAGTCCTGAAGGAGGCGCCACAGTCGTGCATTTACTAAAGAGCAAGTTTGATAGCCAGGCGACGATCGCAGCGCTCATAGCTCAAGGCGCACACGCCGCCGACGTGTCGTTTGCTCTTTTTCACCACCTGATTGAGGCCAACCTAGAAAAGCCGCTTACCCCTAGGACTGTCTGCCGAGTCTAAATATGCGTGAGCCACTGAAGATATCCCCAGGGGAGCGATACTCCTATCTCGGGGAAACTTTTCAAGTTATGGAAGTGAAGGACAGTAGAGTTCAACTACGTTCGATCAGGCCAAGCGGGCGAATCATGAACCCGACCCTCGAACGACTGAGCCGTGCCCATCTCAAAGGCGACCTGATCAAGACGCAGGAGGCCCCATTTCCGTGCGATCCGACCAAAATCATGAGCGCACTCTCAGAAAAGCACCGGCAGGTACTTAAAAGACGAATAACCTACGTGAAGGCCTTAATCGACCAGCTTGGACCTCATTTACCGAAAAAAAAAGCAGAGTCAATTGCATCTAAAGTAGCGACTCAAATCGGCGACGCAAAACCACCTTGCTACACCGTCCTTTACGAATGGGTGAAAGCCTATAAGCAGCGCGCTGGAAACATCATTTCCCTCATACCATCGACTCACCGAACACGAGGCTACCGACTGCTCAATCAGCCTGAAGAGGTTCAGAAAATAGTTCGTTATCACATCGATACGGATTACTTAACCTGCCCCCCGCTAAGCAAGGCAGAAGTCATTGACAACATTCAAGGTGCGATCTACAGGATCAATGAAAACCGTGAAGCTCTTTACAAACTAACCTCTCCTTCGCCCAGCACACTATACCGTATTCTTGCTGAGCTAGATTTCTACACCGTAGAAAAAGCTCAGCGAGGCCCGCGAATCGCCAAGACCCATCAGAAGTGGAGCAAAAAGTACCAGAGAAATTTACGGATATTGGAAATTGTTGAGGGTGATAGTCATGAGTTGGATATTGATGTAGTGGATTCCGAAGGTCAAGTGCTGGGCCGCCCTTGGCTCACCAAGCTCGTAGAAATACGTACGGCCTGCGTCGTCGGGTGGGACATCTCGCTAAATCCACCCTCTATCGATAAAACGATTCGTGCAATCAAAGCATCCCTACACTGCGATAACACCTATGGGGGACTTGCAATTTCATATGTCTTTGATAATGGCCAAGAATTCACGACACAGAGATTAAAAGACATCATGAAGGAGTTTGGCGCCGAGGTCAAGTTCTGCAGAATTGGTAATGCAGATGACAAACCCCACGTAGAGTCATCTTTTAAAACCTGGACGAAAGATATTGCACAGCATTTGCCTGGCACCACCTTTTCCAATCCAGAAGCACGCGGTGACTACGACTCAGAGTCGAACGCTCAGATGACGCTGGAGGATGTAAAGTCAGTGTATTCCGACTGGCTGGAAAACTACTACCATAAGCATTTTCACCACGGCTTGGGTATGGCACCTGAAGAAGCATGGCGTGAATGTGTTACTGACGAAATAGCCATAAAAAAATATTCCTTAGAGGACATCGACCGTTATTTCCTAAATTTAGGTCATGCCACCCCAAACGCAAAGGGGCACCTTACAATCAACAAGGTTAGTTGGACATCAGGAGCAGTTCCCTTCCTGGCAAAGCTTGAGCCAAAGCCTGAGTTCTTATGCGTACTATATGACACTAGCGATCTTGGAAGGGCCTGGGCATATCATCCAGCTTACCCTGAAAACATACAACCGCTGGAGCCAGTAGATGCGACTTACCAAGTAGGCATGACAATGAGCCTACACCAAATCATTTGCGACCGACTCACCGAGAAAAAAAAGGAACTTTGCTATTTCTCTGCACGTCAAGAACGCGCTCGGATACTCAACACCTGGCGCGGCCCAAAGAATAAAAAGCATCGCAAAAATAGTGCAAAAGCACGTGAGCTCTATAAGGAGCCTAGCCAATCATCAGAAATTACGCACCCCATAATTGAGATGAGATCTTCGCACCTCCACCCAACCCAAAGAGGTGACGGAAATTCTGCACCCTATAGCGTCATAGAGGTTGATGATGAATTCGACTGAGCAAGATGCCGTTCTGAAACAGTTCAGCCGTCAGATAGTTATGTATCCGACATTTGATCGCGCCAATGCGCAACTGCAGCGCGCAATACGAGCAACTGAGTTACGTGGAGAGCCCAGTTGCGCATTGCTATACGGCCCATCAGGCAGCGGGAAGTCTAAGCTCTGCAAAATATTTCGAAACTCGTTTGATGCCGCAGACCATTCGATCGAAGTTGATGGAAAATACCGAAATCGCCCCGCATTTTATTGCACAGTGCCGACGCCTGTTACCGTAAAAAGCTTTTTGAAATCTATTCTAGCTCGCCTTGGACACCCCAACGCGGCAGGAGACGCCGCAGATATGAATTATGAACTCATCCAATCGATCACTACAGCCAAAACCAAAGTTATGATTTTTGATGAGTTCCAGCGTTTAACAAAGCGCGAGGCTGAAAAATCACGACAACTAACCATCGACTGGCTCGTGGCGCTACTGAACGAAATACACATACCGATTATTATCTGCGGCACACCGGAATGCTTAACACTCTTGGATGACGCACCATTAGCACGCCGCTACCCCTACCTCGCAAACCTAGACTACTTGTCCTTTAGCGAACGGGAGAATTCTGAATTTGTACAAACCTTAAGAGGTTTAGATGATGCAATATACAACATTGCCGTACTTGAATCGGGAGTACACTTTCACGACATGTCAATCTGCGCCCCCCTATATGCGGCCACTCGTGGAAACCTGGAATATTTGCGACATGTACTCTATTTCGCCATAGAGCGCTGCCTGACTCGTGGCTATCGAGCACTGCAACGTCAAGACCTCATTGAAGCCTGTCAGTGCATCAGGCTGCCACTCAACTTATCCCTCTGGCAAAACCCTTTTGAGATCAGTCACAACAACTGCATGAAGTTTATAATCGACCATGAAACCAAAACAATCGAGATCGCTGCTCAAAAGGAAGCTGCTATTCGTTCCTTTTCCACTTGACGCAGAGAGCCCCTGCAGTATATTCAAGCGGGCGGCTCGTAAAAACGGCTGCCGGAATGCAGGGCTATTATCCAACCATTTCCCGTCATTTAATCGCGATGCCTCGTGCCTTTCGCGTGATTGCGCTATTGCCGACTTTTTCGCATCGCAGGCTGGCGATAGCTCTCATCAAGTCCTGTGCGGATTTTATGCTCCAACGGGCGCCAGGATGAACCGCCCAGACCTGATCATCCAGGGCCTCAAGGTCAAATCAAAAATAATTCGCTACAAATCAGCGGCGTTTTGCTCCGATTGCTATCAGGAGGGACATGAACTTTTCATCAAAGACTTATCAATCGCGGCCGCCTGCCCTGTTCACAAAAAGAGGTATCTTACGACCTGCCCCCAATGCAAAAAGAAGCTTGGCTGGTTCGAACCGCTCTATCAAGAGTGCAGCTGCAATCACGTACTTGAGTCTGAAAACTGTTCAGAATTTGACGTTGAGCCCGAGCAGTATCTTATGACCTTGTGGTCAGTGCAAAATCAAGCCGAACTAGACAAATTATTAGTGATTTTAAAACAGTTGGGCTTCAACTTCAGAGCGCCGACTTCTCCTTATAACCGAGGCACCCTTCGCGCAGCTATTTCTGTCATACAACAGCACTGGGAAGATCTATCGCTTTACATTCGGCAACTATTAGACTATCACACCGGAGTCAGCCCAGAGCTGACCAAGGCTAAGCTTGCATGCGTTGACGGGCTCGACAGCATAACAATAGACCAAGCTTACATCGTCGCATGCAAAATTCCGAGCAAACCAGCAACTGAGCAAATCGATTTTTTATTATCCCCCACCCAGGTCATGAATCACTTTGGCATTTCCCAACATCAGTTCACCTACCTCCAAAAAAACCCGGAATTCCCGAAGCGACCAACCAGGCAATATTGGTATCGCCCTCACGACATTGAAACCATTGCAAAATTATGTACCTGGGGAATAAGCACCACATGGGGACGCCTACCCGCGAGCAAGGAGGCGACGCTGACTGCAAATGAAGCAGCTGCTTCGCTCGACATTTCCCGCCATCAGCTAAATCTTATACTAACGAACAAATTATTAGATTCGCGCATAGGTCCAAATGGCGTCATTTCAATAAAGGAAAATGACCTTGAAAATTTCAAATCAAAATTCACCCCGATCAAACTTCTAGCGTCCCAGATGGGTATCACACCATCACAGGTACGAGCCCGCCTACTAAAAAACTACCCAAGCGCTCCAATATTTGAATCACACACACTAGACCTCTTACTGACCTATAACTCCCGGGCTACTACTATAAAGAATGAAGCTATTAAAAAGCGTGGTTTTCAGCGGTGCCGCGAGAGCGCGCTGGCTTCTTGGGCCACCCGTAAGAATGAAATGCCACGAATCGAAGCATCAGCTGCAAGCGATTATACATCAGCCAGAACAGCTGCGTGCCATCTAGGCATCCATAAAACGATCATCTGCGAATTAGTTCGGAATAATATATTTCACGATGTTGGTGCTGGACCCGCTGGTGAGTACATGATCCCCACAGACCAAGTAGATAAATTCTGGAAAAAATACATATCACTTACTGAGACAGCAGCACTGCTGCAGCACAGCAAATTCTCGACATCATCGGTATTACTTTTAGACAATGTACGCCCCATCACGGGCCCTATAACTCATAACGGAAGTACTCATTTTTACCTTAGATCAGACATAATCAGCTACCTGGAAAGAAAAAAACAGCCAGAGACAAGCACGAAACACAACAACTGGATGAACCTCGATGAGGCCGCCGCTCAACTGAAAATGTCGAAACACTCATTAAGAAACATACTATATTCAGAATTATTTAGGGGCCAACTTCAATACTTTCATGGCCGACTTTACGTCAACCGAAAGTTCATTATCGATTTCAACGAAGCTTATATCCTACCAACCGAAGCCTCTAAAATCCTAAACACTCCCCGAAGGGAGGTAACGAAGGCACTAAATCAGATGGGGATACTTCCACTTACAGGACCGACTGTAGATGGGCGATCGACTCATGTTTTTGTTCGATCTGATCTCATAGAGAGGCAGACACAAAGCACACACAACATCAGAACACCAGCAAATACAAACTTCAGCACGACACCTCAAGCTAGAGAAACCAACAAACGACTGCTAATTAACATACCGCCTCACAATGAACCTCCAACTAGGTACATCAATATCAAATGCCTCCTTAAGAAATTCAAACTATCCCCTAAAGCATTCACGCAAATATTTGTGAGAGATGGATTTATTAAAGTCCTCAAATTCAGCCATGAAACCTTCCTGACTCGTACCGCAGCCGGGGAGGTTTCTAGGATTCTTGAAAACTACGTAACGTGCACACAAGCTGATGCAATGTTCGACCGCCATGGGCATACCCGTAATTTGATCAAGCTAGGAAAGCTTTCACCTGACCAGCCCATCCCACCACACCTTTCAAAAGTCACATTAATTAGCAAAGCCAAAATAACTGAAGCCATCGCCTCCTCTCAACAACCCAAAAATCAACCTTAACCACCCTTGCTCACCTGGCTGTGAGAACTCGGCCGACGACTTTTCAGTTCTGCCCCACATACGATAGACGCTGTTGCTCTCATCAATACAACAGCCCAGCCAACCCCATACTTTTTATAACAAAACCGTATCTGCGCACACATTAGAAACCACCTTTTCACCTGTCGAATATTTTTTACGCAGGTTTCGTCGCCTAGTGACTAGCCACGCGAAAAATTCGTAAACCCTGACAAATTTATTCATATTTTTTGATGCGAAATTCGATAAGCCATTGAATTTATTTATATCAAATTTCGCGGCTCCCTGAGAAACACCGGCGGCAACAGCCGAAAGACTGAACGCTTTACCTGAAATGGATATTTGGGGCAGCGAGTAAGGACCAGAGCCCCGCCTAGTGCGGGGTTTTTTTGTGGAGCACAAAACAGAATGGAAAAAGAATATTACGTCGAAGAAGTATTTGTACCTGGAGGAATGCCAAAACTCACATACATCTCCAGAGCAAAGCTTACACTTGAGCAAGACCTTAAAAAAGTCGCTAGAAATCTATGCAAGCTCGTAACACTAACCGGCTCCACAAAGTCAGGAAAAACCGTCCTCACAAATAAAATATTCCCTCGAACAAACCCCACAAACATCTGGATAGATGGTGGCTCAATAGGAGAAGAAAATGACTTTTGGCAATTTATTCTCGCAGAACTAGACGCACACACCTCCATTGAAGAATCAACATCAAAAGAGTCAAACAGCAGCATTTCAGGCGATGCCACTGGAGAGATAGGCATCCCTCTCATCGCAAAAGGAACGGGGAAAATTGGAGCCACAACCGGAAGCAAAAGCAGTACAGCTGAAAAATTCAGCCGGACGCTATCCCCTCGCGCAGCCGCAATACTCGCAATAAGAAAGCACACCCCAATAATAATTATAGATGACTTCCATTACCTTAAGCGGGACTTTCAAGGCGATATCGTAAGGGCACTTAAACCCCTAATCTTTGAAGGGCTTGCCGTAGTAGCAATTGCAATCCCCCACAGACGATATGACGCTGTCAAGGTTGAGAAGGAGATGACTCAACGTATTCAGCCGATACCCGTCCCATCTTGGTCAAAAGAAGAGTTGATGGAAATCTCATCCATTGGTTTTCCTTTGCTGAACGTAGAAGTCATAGACACCGTCAGCGAGCGCATGGCTGAGGAGTCTTATGGAAGCCCTCACCTAATGCAGGAATTCTGCTCGGAACTAGCAAGACAGAACTCAATTGAAAAAACCCTCCCGCAAAAAATAACCATCAACAGTATAAGCGATGATGTATTCAGGAAAATAGCCAACAACACCGGAAAGGTTATATTCGAGAAGCTAGCAAAAGGCCCACGCCAAAGGTCGGACAGAAAGCCTAGACCTCTGGCCGCCGGAGGAAAAGCAGACATATACAAAGTTGTCTTGCTAGCACTAGCAAAAATCTCCCCCGGCATGCAACGAGTAAACTACGAAGTCTTGCGCGCCGCGATCAAGGAAACATTATTAACCGAAATTCCCCAAGCACACGAAGTCTCTCGAGTTTTAGAAAAAATGTCAGAAATCGCCTCTAATGATGAAGCATCAACCCCAGTGATAGACTGGATAAAAGCAGATCAAGAGCTATACATTACTGACCCTTTCTTTGCATTTTTTCTCAAGTGGGGAACTATCGACGATTGAGCGAGGTAGCCTGGATCTCCCCCGGTGGAGAATCGCTTCGCGAGTTTTCCACCCTACACCGGGCGACACTCCGCGCGGGAGAAGGAAACGCCTGGCACGTTGGCCCCGGCGCGGTGCAATAGGTGCGGCTGGCGTAGGGTGGACAACGGCGCAGCCTTGTCCACCAGACGGAGCCACGGGCAACGCCACAGGTTCACGGAGGAACCATGTCCAACTACCGCCGCGCCCGCGTGCCAGGGGCGAGCTATTTCTTCACGGTGAACCTGCGCGACCGGCGCAGCGACCTGCTGGTACGGGAAATCGATCTGCTGCGCGCCACCGTGCGGGCGACTCGCGCGCGGCATCCCTTCCATATCGATGCCTGGGTGGTACTGC
Organism: Pseudomonas oryzae; assembly: GCF_900104805.1. Classification (NCBI taxonomy): domain Bacteria; kingdom Pseudomonadati; phylum Pseudomonadota; class Gammaproteobacteria; order Pseudomonadales; family Pseudomonadaceae; genus Pseudomonas; species Pseudomonas oryzae. Next base: position 2,471,238 of record NZ_LT629751.1, read on the forward strand.
CGGAACACATGTACTGCATCTGGACGCTGCCGGCTGGCGACTGCGATTTCGCCGGGCGCTGGCAGATCATCAAGGCCGCCTTCTCCCGCCGCCTGCCGGGGCTCGGCATGCCCAATGCCACGCAGGCAGCCCGCGGCGAGCGCGGCATCTGGCAGCAAGGTAGCCTAGAAGTTCTTGGTGGAAAATCGCTTCGCGAGTTTTCCACCCTACGCCGGGCGACACTCGGCGCGGAAGAAGGAAACGCCTCGCACATTGGCCCCGGCGCGGCGCAATAGGTGCGGCTGGCGTAGGGTGGACAACGGCGCAGTCTTGTCCACCGGACGGGGCCACGGGCAACGACCAGAGGTTCAGCGAGGTAGCCTGTACCTCGCCTGGTGAAAAATCGCTTCGCGAGTTTTCCACCCTACGCCGGGCGACACTCCGAGCGGGAGAAGGAAACGCCTCGCACGTTGGCCCCGGCGCGGCCCAATAAGTGCGGCTGGCGTAGGATGGACAACGGCGCAGCCTTGTCCACCAAGCGGCGCCACGGGCAACGACCACAGGTTCACGGAGGAACCATGTCCAACTACCGCCGCGCCCGCGTGCCAGGGGCGAGCTATTTCTTCACGGTGAACCTGCGCGACCGGCGCAGCGACCTGCTGGTACGGGAAATCGACCTGCTGCGCGCCACCGTGCGGGCGACCCGCACGCGGCATCCCTTCCATATCGATGCCTGGGTGGTACTACCGGAACACATGCACTGCATCTGGACGCTGCCGGCCGGCGACCGCGATTTCGCCAGGCGCTGGCAGATCATCAAGGCCGCCCTCTCCCGCCGCCTGCCGGAGCACGGCACGCCGAGTGCTGTGCAAGCCGCCCGTGGCGAGCGCGGCATCTGGCAGCGGCGCTACTGGGAACACCTGATCCGCGACGATCTAGATTACCAGCGGCACTTCGACTACCTGCACTACAACCCGGTGAAACACGGCCATGTCGCGCGGGTGGCCGACTGGCCGTGGTCGAGCTTCCACCGCGCGGTGCGCGCGGGGATCTATACGCCGGACTGGGCGGGCGATAAGCACGATGGCATGGCGGGGAATTGGGGCGAGTGAGGCGGGAATCGGCGCGGTCATGGTGGAAAATCGCTGCGCGAGTTTTCCACCCTACGTTCGCCGGGCCCACTGTCAGCCAGCTAGGGCGGGTCATTTGCCCCGCGCGGAACGGGCGTCCGATAGGCGCTGCCGGTGGGGCTGACATGTTGTGCGTCGATGTTGCGGCGTGGGTTTGCGCATTGTCCGGCGGGTCACGCCTGCGACTAACCCGCCCTGCGTGAATCCAAGCTGGTGCCTGACAGCAGGTCTACCATCAACACACAAGGACGCCAGCCACAACCTGAACCTGCGAAGGTACGCCATGAGCCAGAAGATCGACCTGACGATCCAGCAAGACTACCTGAATCCCTTTTCCTCGCCAGACAACCCCAGACTGTGTCCCGAGCTGGTGGAGTACCTGTCAGACAGTGCCTGGTATCACTCCGAACTGGAGCTGCAAATCAGCTGCCCGCAAGACGAGCGCGAGCGCCTGCAGCGGGCCATCGGCAATACCTTTACGGAAAAGAGCGAGCAGCTCAGAGGTAATATCAGAGCCCAGCGGCGGGGCGGGGTGGTGCTGGCGGTGCTGGCAATATCCCTGGTGCTGGCGGCCACGGCGCTGGGTATCGAGGGCACCATCCCCGTGGGGGTCGTCACCGTCACCGCGTGGATGATGATCTGGCGCACCGCGGAGATATTCCTGCTGAATATCCGCCACGGTCGACGGGAGCTGCGCAAGCACCAGCGCATCATCAACGCGCCCAAGCACTTCGTCTGAGGCCATACGCTTGTAGCAAGGTAGCCTGGACCTCCGCGGTGGAAAATCGCTTCGCGAGTTTTCCATCTTACGCCGGGCGACACTCCGCACGGGAAAAGGAAACGCCTCGCACGTTGGCTCCGGCGCGGCGCAGTAGGTGCGGCTGGCGTAGGGTGGACAACGGCGCAGCCTTGTCCACCGGACGGTGCCACGGGCAATCATCACTGGTTCACGGAGGAACCATGTCCAACTACCGCCGCGCCCGCGTGCCGGGGGCGAGCTATTTCTTCACGGTGAACCTGCGCGACCGGCGCAGCGACCTGCTGGTGCGGGAAATCGACCTGCTGCGCGCCACCGTGCGAGCAACCCGCGCGCGGCATCCCTTCCATATCGATGCCTGGGTGGTGCCACCGGAGCACATGCACTGCATCTGGACGCTGCCGGCCGGCGACCGCGACTTCGCCAGGCGCTGGCAGATCATCAAGGCCGCCTTCTCCCGCCGCCTGCCGCAGCACGGCACGCCGAATAGCGCGCAGGCCGCCCGTGGCGAGCGCGGGGAACACCTGATCCGCGACGACCTCGATTGCCAGCGCCACTTCGATTACCTGCACTACAACCCGGTGAAACACAGCCATGTCGCGCGAGTGGTGGACTGGCCGTGGTCGAGCTTCCACCGCGCGGTGCGCGCGGGGATCTATACGCCGGACTGGGCGGGCGATGGAGGCGACGTTCGGGCGGGGCATTGGGGCGAGTGAGGCGGGAGTCGCGCGGTCATGGTGAAAAAACGCTGCGCAAGATTTCCACGGGGTGGTCATCCACCCTGCATCGGGCGAAGCTGCTGGCGATGGCAAGCGCCGTGTAGCAGCACGCAGGCGCACCGGACTCCCCTCGCATAGACTGACCCTGTCACAACGCAAGCGAATCGTAGGAGGCATGAATGGGTATGGGCATGTATGGCTACGGCGAATGGCACGGCTTGGGGATGCTGGTCGTGGCGATCGTCTTCATCGTCCCCTTGTGGAAGATCCTGACCAAGGCGGGCTTCAACGGGGCATGGTCCCTGCTGATGTTTATCCCGCTGGTCAACATCATCGCCCTGTGGGTGTTTGCCTTCAGCGAATGGCCGAAGGGGCGCCGCGACTGAGGTAAAAGGGAACGGATTTGATCGTTCCCATGCGGGAACCAGGGGACGATCAGTGTGAGGCCGGATATGACGCGATCAGGGCGGCGGCGATGAGCGCCGGACGCCTCAGCGCTTCACACAGGCAAACAAGGCATTCCCCGAGCTGCCGTCCCAGGGAATCAGCTTCTGGTAATCGTGCTCGAGCACATGCACCTCGAAGTACGGCTGCAGCAGCGCCTGCAGCTCGTCGAAGTCCACCGCGACCATCGGGTGTTCGTCGTGCCACACCTGGGTCTCGCCCGCCACGCGGCGCTCGATGCGCAGTCTGAGCGATTGCCGCTCGCCCTCGCCGGGGTAGTGCCAGCCGGAGCTGAAGCTGAACAGGCCATCCGCATGCTGGGCGCTGTGGCTCACGAAAGAGCCGTTGTCGATCCGCCGCCTGTCGACTGCGTTGAAGCAGAACAGCCCCTCGCTGGCCAGGGCGTGGTGCGCGCTGGCGATGCAGGCCTGCAGCCGGTCGAGTGCACCGCTGTAGTGGATCGAGTAGAGGAAGCAGGTGATCAGGTCCTGCGGCTCGCTGGCGGTGAAGGCGCACATGTCCTGGCGGGAGAACTGCGCCTCCGGGCAGCGCAGGGCGGCGCGGTCGAGCATCGGCTGGTTGATGTCGAGGCCGCTGCTGGCGTAGCCGGCGTCGATGAAGTGGCGGACATGCGGCCCGGTGCCACAGGCCAGATCGAGATGCCGGCGCCCGCCATTGCCGAACAGTTGCTGCAGCCGGTGCACGCAGTGGCTCTGCGCCGGGTAGTCGATGTCGGCGCACATCAGGTCGTAATAGCCGGACAGATCGTTGTAGAGGGTATTGCCGGCCATGAGATCCGATGTTCCAAGCAGGGCGTGAGGGGCGCGCATCATAGCCCAACCCGGGCCTGGGGGCATTGGCAGCACGCCGGGCGGCGGGTCAGCCTTGCCTGCCGGTCGAGGTGACCGGGAGCCGCGCACGATCGGTCGGTGCCGCCCGGTGGAGGATCGCTGCGCGAGTCCTCCACCCTACGGAACAGGCCCGCCGCTCAGACGCAGTTGCCGGCGCAGCCGCCGCGGGCGCAGGCCGGGGGCTCGGGGTTCTTCAAGGCGCGGCTGCTGACCACGCCGGCGGCGCTCATCAGCTTGGTCACCGGGGCGTCGTCCGGGATCGACGGGTCTGCGGCCAGGCTGCTGGCGGCGCGCAATTCGCCCCAGGTCTTCGGGCTCAGCGCCATCGGATGCTGGACTTCGTACACCTGACCGTTGGCTTCGCAGCGGTAATCGTAGGTCGGCATGGGGACTCCTCTCGCGGTTGATGCGTGCATCGACAATCTGCGGCAGCCGGCGACCACCGCGATGCCCCTTCCCGTCGGGGCAATGCAGGATTGTACGCCGCGGCAGGAGCATGGCCCAGCCAGCCACCAGGAGCTCCCGGCAACGCACCCAAGCCGCGGCCTGCCGGCGACCGACTTGCGGAGGTCAGGCCACCGTTCTGCTGCCGCGAGCGGCCAGTGCCTTGCGCGCGGTATCGACGAAGGGCATGACGATCAGGCTGTAGAGGGTGAGGTAGCGATGCGGGTCGCGCTCGGCGGTGCCGAACTCGAGCGGTTCCGGCTTGCTGGTGGTGGTGTAGAGGGTGCCGAACATCCAGTCCCAGAGCGACAGGTTGGTGCCGAAGTTCTTGTGGAAGTGGTGCGGCGCGGCGCTGTGGTGGATCTGGTGCTGCGCCGGGCTGTTGATGACATGCTCCAGCACCGGACCGAACGACAGCCAGACATGGCTGTGACGCAGGTTGGCGGCCAGACTGTTGAAGATGAACACCAGCCAGGTCACGCCGAACAGGGTGTAGCGGCTGACCTCGCCGCCGCACAGATACCAGAACACGCCGGCATAGGCGCCGAGCAGCACGGTGCTGAGCAGGCTGTCGGCGATCTTCTCGACGAAGTGCACGCGGCTGGCGGTCAGCGGCACCAGCACCGGCGCGGCATGGTGCACCTTGTGGAATTCCCACAGCCAGCGGGAATGGAAGGCGCGGTGAGCCCAGTAGCTGGCGAAGTCGTTGATCAGGAACACCCCCAGGCCGAACAGCAGGCTCAGGCCCAGATTCTGTCCCAGCTGTGGCCGGGCGCCCCACAGGTTGGTGAAGAAGGCGATGTAGTCGGCCGAGTGCAGGATGTACGGGTCGACCAGGCCGATGATGGGCAGCACCAGCAGCACCTTGAGCAGGGCGCGCACGAAGTAGTAGCGGTAATCGAGCAGGGCCGAGGGATGCAGGTACACGCGGCGGCCGCCGATGAACTGCCAGAAGGAGCGCGCGTCGGTCAGCTGCTGGCGTCTCTGCCGACGGTACAGCAGGTAGGCCACACCGTAGGAGATGCCGAGGAAGAACGCACCGATGCGCCCGTTGAGGTCGAACAGCCCCTTGAACTGTTTGATGACTGCCGCCAGCAGCCAGCTCAGCTGCTCGTAGGCGAGCGACAACTCTTCCACGGCGTGCCTCCCCCCTGATGAAAAAGCGCCCGCCATGATAGGCAAGACGATATCGTTTGCAAATGAGAATGTATCCACGCAAAACACCAGGCGCAGCACCCGGGCGATCGGAAGGCCGACGCCGACTTGCCAACGCCCGGAACTTGCCCTATCCAGAAAGGTCTCTGCCGCACCGCCGCTCCGGCGGCAGCCCCGACGGACGGCTCTTCAGGCCTCTCAGCAAGGACTCCTCATGCCCCAACGCCCACTGCCCCTCATCGCACTCGCCTGCAGCCTGCCGCTGGCGGCCTGCGCCGCCACGCCCGAAGCGCTCAAGCCCTTCCCGGCCGCCGCCGAAGGCTATCAGCGTCATGTGATCGACCTGCCGGCCCAGTCGAACGAAGCCGACTACAAGGTCGAGCTGATCGCCGGCAAAACCATGGAGGTGGACTGCAACTCGCGCCGTCTGGGTGGCCAGTGGCAGGAGAAGACCGTGCAGGGCTGGGGCTACGGCTACTACGAGCTGGGGCAGGTCGGCCCGGCGGTCAGTACCCTGATGGCCTGCCCCGAGAACAGCCGCACGCAGGCCTTCGTGCCGGTGGGCGGCGAGCCGATGCTGGTGCGCTACAACAGCCGGTTGCCGCTGGTGATCTACGCCCCTGCCGACCTGGAGGTGCGCTACCGCATCTGGTCGGCAGGGAAAGACAGCAGCCCCGCCCCACAGCGGTGAGCAGCGCGCACGGAGCTGCCCGCTGGCAGGCGCCAGCAGGAATGGGTAGCCGCGTCGGAGCAGACGCAAGGACAAGCGCCACGCGGGTCTGACCGGCCGGAAGAACGGGCCGAGGGGGATGGGGAGCAGAAACGAGGCCGCCCATCGCTCTGGCGGCCATGCGGGAAGTCGGTAGCGGAGCGCTGCGGCGACAGGCTCCATCCGCCGCCAGAGACGGCAGGTCAGCCCTGCTTCAGCACCACCAGCACGAAGCCGCAGACGATGCCGGCCAGGGCGATCAGCCAGCCGATCCGGTAGCCACGGTTCTTGTTCGCCTGGCGAACGGGATCCACGGGTTTCTTCTTTTTCACAAGTCCACCTGCCTTTCGATCGGAACGAAGCGCATGCCCCTCCCGGAGGGGGCTGCGCGCAAGGCGGTCTTTGTAGGGCGCACGGGCCCGCTTGTCCAGCCCGGCAGCCCGCATATCCGCCCGGCTGCTTTATGATGGCGCGCCTCCCTCTGCACAGGACCCTGCCCATGGCCAAATGGCTGGCAAAAACCGAACCTGCCGAATGCGGCATCGACGACTTCGCCAGGGCCCCGCAAACGCCCATCCGCTGGGACGGGGTACGCAACTACCAGGCACGCAACTTCCTCAAGACCATGGCCGCAGGCGACGAGGTGTTCGTCTACCACTCGAGCTGCAAGGACATCGGCATCGCCGGAGTGGTGCGGGTGGCGCGCACGGCCTATACCGACCCGACCCAGTTCGATCCCGAGTCGCCCTACTTCGACGCCAGGAGCACGCCGGACAACCCGCGCTGGCAGGCGGTGGACATGGTGTTCGCGCGCAAGCTGCCGCGGCTGATCTCCCTCGACCGCCTGAAGGCCCTCCCCGGCCTGGAGAACCTGCCGCTGGTGCAACGCGGCAGCCGGCTGTCGGTGATGCCGGTCAGCGAGGAGGAGTGGCGGATCATCCTCGGCGAGCAGCACTGATCGGATGCGCAGCAGGGGCCGCTCCAGCGTTGCCGCTGCCGTCCCGGATTTCGACCTTCGCCCTGCGCGGGCGACGGAGCAACGCCCCCAGCCATGAGCGGCGGCACGCCAGGTCCGCCGCCTCGGCCAGGATGGCGCCTCGGCCCTGCTACATCAGCGCGTCGATCAGCAACGCATTGCTGTAGACCAGGCTGCCGTCGCTGGCACGATGGCCAACCAGGTGGAACTGCCCACGCTGGTCTTCCTTGCGCAGGTAGACCCGCAGGTGGCAATCGGCCAATGGCCCGCACGCGGGCGGTGTGGTCAACTCCAGGGTGTCGAGGTCGACGTCGACCAGCACCTCGGACTCGCCGCTGGCCTGCAGGCGCTCCTCGGCCTGCTCCAGGTGCAGACGGTCTTCGCCGCCGATGTAGAAGTGGATCAACCCCATGGGTACCGATTTCTCGGTGGGCTTGGACTTGCACCAACTCTCGATCTCGAAGCTGCTCATGGCGAATTCTCCCGAGTCGCGTGAAAGGTCTGGGCGATGCTCGCCGCTCAGGATGGTCGCGTGTGCGCCATCCTCCCGGCCGCTCGTCCACCTCCGCAGCGCGAAGCCACTGCGCGGCGCCAGCTCCGCCCGCCCCGGGGGCGGAACCACGCCGGCCAGTCGATCCCCGCATCGCTATTGGGATCGACCGCGCAGGGCCCGCCCAGTTCCCGAAACGGCGGGGCCGGCAGACTGGCGCGGCGCCCGCGGCGGTGCACTGATCGCCCTGGCCCGCCCCGGCAAACCTGCGCCTGCTCCAGTGCGACCGCCGCTGACCGGGTTGACGATCGGCACAGAAGAACGCGGATCGCCCCCGACGAGCGGCAGAGGCCCGCCCGGCAGCCAGGACTGCCGCGTCTGCGGACCGGGTAGCGCGATCCACAGCGGGAGCGTTCCGCAGCATCCCCTCCCCGACCAGCCTCGTTTTGGGGCATGTCGCGCACATTAGGGGCAAGCGCTCGGCGCTCCCCGGGCGCCGCGCCCTCCCCCTCCGGCCCCTCTGGAACGCGGCTCGCAGCTGGCTTGGCGCTTGCATTCGTCCCCTTCGCGCCATGTGGCGCCAGGAGAAGCGAACGATGGGATGGCTCAGGGCAGTGATAGTACCGCTGGCGGCGATGTCCTCGCTGGCGCAGGCGCAGGACGTGCTGAAGGTCTACAACTGGGTCGATTACATCGACCCGGCAGTGGTCGCCGACTTCGAGCGCGCAAGCGGCATCAAGGTCGATTACCGGCAATTCACCACCTCGGGGGAAATGCTGGCAGCTCTGGATCGCGGCGAACGCTTCGACGTCATCGTCCCGACCAGCGACTCGGTGCTCGCCAAGCTGCTGCAGGAGCAGCGCCTGCAGCCGCTGCAGACGGAGCAGCTGACCCATTACGCCAGCCTCAGCCCTGACCTGCCGATCAAGCTCTCGGCGTTCCAGCAGGCCCATCGCTACGTGGTGCCCTACATGTGGGGGACGGTCGGGCTCTTCGTCAACACCGCGCTGGTGGCGCCCTTGTACGGAGGCGAACCGCCGAACAGCTGGAGCCTGCTGTTCGAGCCGGCCATGACGAAACAGCTGTCGGCCTGCGGCGTCAGCCTGCTGAATGCTCAGGAGGAGGTGTTTTCCATCTGGACCTCCTACAAAGGCCACAGCCTCGGCAGCAGCGGCCCGCGCCGGATCGCCGCCGCAGCACCGCAGATCCGCAACCCCGGCGTGCACGTCGGCCCGGCGGAGTTCTCCGCCTACACCGAGCAGATGCGCACCGGCAAGGTCTGCGCCGGCATGGCCTGGAGCGGTCTGGTCAATGCCGCCAACAGCGATGGCAAGCTGCGCTACAGCATTCCCGAGGAAGGCAGCCTGCTCTTCATCGACAGTCTGGCGATCCCGGCGAATGCGCCATCGCCAGCGCTGGCCCAGCGCTTCATCGACTTCATGCTGGCGCCGGAAAATGCCGCGCGCAACGCTCGCGCTATCGGCTTCACACCGAGCCTTGACCTGAACCGCGAGGAGTATCGTCGCCTGCTGCCCAAACTCAGCGTGCCCAGCAAGGATGAGCTGCGTCGCCTGCACTTCCTCGAACCGATCTCGGAAAAGCAGAAAGCGGCGATCGAGGAAGGCTGGCAGCAGTACATCGCCAAGGACTGAAGCCGCTGTCGGGCGGTCGACGGCAGGGGAACGGGGAGACAGCCGGCGGACAACACGCGGGCTCTGGAAGGCGCAAAGCACAAGGGGGAGCCATTGGCTCCCCCTTCAGTCGGTCATGCTTTGTTCTTGTTGTGCTGACGAGCTTGTTGTTGTTTTTGGCAGCCCGTCCGGACCCAGGGTCCGGTGGTAGTCCCAAGGCGGGACCTCAAGAGCAAGCATATTCTTTTGGACGCTGACGTTGCCGCCACCCTTGCGGGTCTTACCGGTGCTGGCCGCTGCCTCGGGGCAGTTTTATCGTTCTCGGTCCGGTCGCGGGGAGAACCCCTTGGGGCAACTCCTCTCCAAAAGAATCGGTTTGCTGCGCCTCCATCCTGTTGTTCTTGTTGTTATGGAGTCGTTACGTCTTGTTTTTGTTGTGTGGGTTCAGCGTTATTGTTTTTGTTGTGCCGCAGATAAAGCAGGCAGCGTGCCAACTTTAAAAAATCCTTTAAAAACAATGATTTAGCAAAAACTCCAGCAGATCGCCTGGCGCCAGAAACGACCAATCCGTTACCCACGAACCCAGCAGGCGTTACGCCGGAGCGGCGTGGTAACACCTCCCGCTGGCGCTCCGTGCCTCCCCCTCCTCGGCTGCCGGGCCTGCAAGGCGCGGCAGGCAGCGGACCGCAGCGCCCAGGCAAGTCCGGCGCGCTGAATTCACGGCGCACCGAACAGCGCGGTCCAGTAGATACCGGCATCGCTCTTCGGATCGATCGCGTAGGCCGCGCCCAGCTCGCGGAACCGCGGGTTCATCAGGTTGGCGCAGTGTCCCGGGCTGGCCAGCCAGCCCTCGACCACCTTGCCGGCGCTTTCCATCCCGGCGGCGATGTTCTCGCCGATCAACCCGCCGCTGTAGCCGGCCAGCTCGGCCCGGTCGCTGGGAATGCGGCCGTCGCGGTCCTTGTGGGCGAAGAAGTTGCCGTTGGCCATGGTCCGGCTATGGGTCTCCGCCGCCGCCCCCAACGTGGCACTCCAGGCCAGCGGCGCTGCCGCGGCGTAGGGCTGGCCGCCACACTGGCGCGACTGGGCGCGGGCGGCGTTGATCCGTTCGAGCAGCTTCTGCCCTTCCACCTGCCAGTCGCCCAGGTGCGCGTCCAGCAGCGGCCGCGCCAGCACGATGCGCCAGTCGCGCCCGGACTGGCTGACACCGATGTCGACGAACTGCGGGTCCAGCAACACCTGGCAGAAGCTCTCCTGCAGCATCTTCATGGCCGTCTGCGCGTCACGCGGTCCGGACAGGCTGATGGCCTGGGCATTGACCATCGGATAGGCGGCGCGGGTCAGCGCCTCCTGCAAATCGCCGACCATGCCGGCAGGCTGCTTCAGACGCGGATCGGCCGCCAGCGGCGGCATCTCCTCGGACGCCTGGCCGGCGCAGTGCTGCGCCTGGCTGCGGTAGGCGTTGATCGCCCCCAGCAGCTGCCCCTCTTCGCTCGCCCCCGCGATAGCGGCGAACCCCAGTCCCAGCGACAGCGCGGCGAGCCGCGCGACGGATGAAGCGATATGCATGAAAGTCTCCCCGGAGTCGATTGCCCCCATGATGCGCGATTGGCGGCTTCAGATCATGTCCGCATTCGCGTCCCGGATCGCTGACGGCACCTGGGAAAGCCCACGCCCCGACTATCACACAAGCGCCGCAAAGCCGTCCCGCCCCGCTACAATGCACGGTTCGTTTGTAGCGCTCGCGAGCCCGCCCCATGTCTCTACCCAAGCACCACCTGGAACTGCTCAGCCCCGCGCGGGATGTCACCATCGCCAAGGAAGCCATCCTGCATGGCGCCGACGCCGTGTACATCGGCGGCCCCAGCTTCGGTGCCCGGCACAATGCCGAGAACAGCGTCGCGGATATCGCCGAGCTGGTGAAGTTCGCCCAGCTGTTCCATGCGCGGGTGTTCGTCACCCTCAACACCATCCTGCACGACGACGAGCTGGAAGCGGCACGCACGCTGATCCACGAGCTGTACGACGCCGGCGTCGATGCGCTGATCGTGCAGGACATGGGCATCATGGAGCTGGACATTCCGCCCATCGAGATCCACGCCAGCACCCAGACCGACATCCGCACCCTGGAGAAGGCCAAGTTCCTTTCCGACGTCGGCTTCTCCCAGCTGGTGCTGGCCCGCGAGCTGAACTTGCAGGAAATCCGCCAGATCAGCGACAGCGTGGATGCCGCAGTGGAGTTCTTCATCCACGGCGCGCTGTGCGTGGCCTTCTCCGGGCAGTGCTATATCTCTCACGCGCAGACCGGGCGCAGCGCCAACCGCGGCGACTGCTCGCAGGCCTGCCGTCTGCCCTACACCCTCAAGGACGAGAGTGGCGCGGTGGTGGCCTTCGAGAAGCACCTGCTGTCGATGAAGGACAACAACCAGAGCGCCAACCTGCGCGCACTGATCGACGCCGGCGTGCGCTCGTTCAAGATCGAGGGGCGCTACAAGGATGTCAGCTACGTCAAGAACATCACCGCCTACTACCGCCAGCGTCTCGACGAGATCCTCGAGGAGCGCGGCGATCTGCAGCGCGCCTCCAGCGGTCGCACCGAGCACTTCTTCGTGCCCGACCCGGAGCGCACCTTCCACCGCGGCAGCACCGACTACTTCGTCAACGACCGCCTGGTCGACATCGGCGCCTTCGACTCGCCGAAGTTCACCGGCCTGCCGGTCGGCGAGGTGCTCAAGGTCGGCAAGCGCGACCTGGTCGCCAACACCACCGACCCGCTCGCCAACGGCGACGGCCTCAACGTGCTGGTCAAGCGCGAGGTGGTCGGCTTCCGCGCCAGCGTGGTCGAGCTGCTCAAGCAGTTCGAGGAGGACGGCCAACCGCGCTGGCAGTACCGCGTCGAGCCCAACGAGATGCCGGAAGAACTCAAGCGCCTGCGTCCGAACCATCCGCTCAACCGCAACCTCGACCACAACTGGCAGCAGGCGCTGCTGAAGACCTCCGCCGAGCGGCGCGTCGGCGTCGACTGGCAGGCCGAACTGAGCGCCGAGCGCATCACCCTGACCGCCACCAGCGAGGAAGGCGTCAGCGCCTCGGCGACCCTCGCCGGCACCTTCGGCGCGGCCAACAAGCCGGAGCAGGCCCGCGAGCAGCTGCACGACCTGCTGTGCCAGCTGGGCACCACCATCTACCACGCCGATACCGTGGCGATCGATGCGCCGCAGATGCCGTTCGTGCCCAACTCGCAGCTCAAGGCCCTGCGCCGCGAGGTGATCGAGGCGCTCACGGCTGCGCGCCTGGCGATGCATCCGCGCGGCAGCCGCAAGCCGGTCAGCGTGCCACCGCCGGTGTACCCTGAGTCGCACCTGAGCTTCCTCGCCAACGTCTACAACGAGAAGGCACGCGCCTTCTACCACCGCTTCGGCGTGCAGCTGATCGACGCGGCGTACGAAGCCCACGAGGAGACCGGCGAAGTGCCGGTGATGATCACCAAGCACTGCCTGCGCTTCTCCTTCAACCTATGCCCGAAGCAGGCCAAGGGCTACACCGGCGTGCGCAACAAGGTCGCGCCGATGCAACTGGTGCACGGCGACGAGGTGCTGACCCTGAAGTTCGACTGCAAGCCGTGCGAGATGCACGTGATCGGCAAGATCAAGGGCCACATCCTCAACCTGCCGCAGCCGGGCAGCCAGGCAAGCATCGTCGCCGAGATCAGCCCGGAAGACCTGATGAAGACCATCAAGAGGCAGCCGCTGCACTGATGCAGCCCCCGACTGAGCCAGTAACGCAGAATACGAGGGGCCGCATGATGCGGCCCCTCGTCTTTCAGGCTGTGGCTAATCAGGCAATGTCAGTGGTCGAAAACTCCCCGGCGGTATTCACCCCGGTCAGCACGATCAGGGTGTCGCCGGTGTCGAATGTGCCGCTGCCGTTCTCGTCGATCGCCAGCCAGCCGTTTTCCGAACCGGCGGCATTCCAGGCCATGTAGGCATCCTTGCCGCTCACATTGCCGAACTCCGCATTGACGGCCGCGACGAAGGCATCGAAGCCAGCCAGCCCCGAACCGTCGGCAATGGTGACGTTGTTCGCCGCCAGCGAGGTGGTGATCACATCGTCCGCCGAACTGAAGTCGGCGATGGTGTCCGCCGTTGCCAGGGTGATACCGGTGTCGCCGGATGAGAACACGAAGGTGTCGTTGTCGTTGCCGCCATAGAGCAGGTCGACACCGGCACCGCCATGGATCTCGTCATTGCCGCCCTGGCCGAACACGGTGTCGTTGCCCGAGCCGGCATAGATGATGTCGATGTTCTGCCGGCCATAGATCACGTCATCGCCCGTGCCGAAGTCGAAGCCACTGCCGGGCAGGTTTTCCGATGCTGCATTGGTGCCCGTGACGATGCTGAAGGTTTCGCTGTAGACCGCCAGCGTATCTCCAGCCCCCTGGGCTACCTTGACGGTCACCTCGTAGATGCTCCCACCAGCCAGCCCGCCTGCCGCTGTGGTGCTGAGCAGGCCCGCGGAGCTGACCGAAAACAGCGCAGAAGCATCGGTAGCTATCGTCGCAGAGCCCAGCGTCCCCACCTTGGCGCTGTCGAGGCTGAAGGTGTAGGCCCCACCGTTGTCGGGATCGGCACCGGCGGGCACGCTGAGCGTGCCGATAGCGGTGCTGGCGCCCGGTGTGCCGTTGCCATTGGCGAACGACGACACGGCCAGCAAGGCGATGTCCCGCGCCGCATCGTTGTCACCGGTGATGTTGATGGTGACGGTCTGGCTGGCCGAAGTTACCCCATCGGCCGTGGCGGTCACCTGGTAAACCAGGCTCGGATCGCTGCCCCACTGCAATGCCTCGATGGCTCCGTCGTTGGCGACGAACTTGTAGGCCCCGCTGCCGCTGTTCAGGTACAGGGTGCCGTAGGCACTGCTGGTGTTCTGCAGGTCGTAACCGGACTCCAGCGAAGCGCTGCTGCCGGCCAAGGCGAAGGTGAAACTGGTGTCGCCGTCGCGGCTGGTCACGCTCAGGGTGCCGGTCTTGTCGTCGAAGTTGTCGTCAGCGGCCGTGTCGGTGTAGTACTCGACTACTGGCGTCACGTCCGGCGCATCCTGAGCACCGGTCAGGTTGATCGTCAGCGTGACGGTATCGGTCGCATTCGAGCCGTCGGTCACTGACAGCGTGAAGCCTTCGCTGGCGTTCGCCTCGAGCGCCTCGATAGCCGCATCGAGGGGGGCGTACTCATAGGCGCCGGCGCTGCTCAGGTACAGCGTGCCGTATGTACCGACCAGCCGTTGCTGATAGGTATTCGCGCCGACGTTAAAGTTGCCGACTTCCACACCCGTGGCCTCGATCGCGTAGGTCACCGTATCGCCGGCATCGCGGTCTACCGTCGACAGACTGCCGGTCACGCTGGCGAATGTGTCGTCGCCAGCGGTATCGGTATAGGGCTGGACCGTCAGCGTGGCCGAGAGTTCGGGCGTATCGTTGACGCCATTCAGGCTGATGGTGAGGGTCCGGGGGGTGCTGTCGGCCGTGCCGTCGGTGGCGTTGACCACGAAGTCCACCGTCTGGGTGGTCTTAAGCGCTTCCACCGCCGTGTCGTCGGCGACGAACTTGTAGGCACCGCTCGCGGTGTTCAGGTAGAAGGTGCCGTAGTCCGTGCTCTTCTGCACGTCGAAGTCTGTATCGCCCGTGGCAGTGGAGCCCGCCAGCTCGAAGGTCACAGTATCGCCGTCGAGGTCGCTGCCGGTCAGCGTGCCGGTCACGTCGTCATAGTCGTCATCGCCGGCCGTGTCGTTCACCGTGCCGCCGCTCACCGCATTCAAGGTCGGCGTATCGTTGACACCATTCAGCGCAATGCTGATGGTCTGCGGCTCGCTATCGGCCACACCGTCGGTGGCGTTGACCACGAAGTCCACCGTCTGGGTGGTCTTAAACGCTTCCACCGCCGTGTCGTCGGCGACGAACTTGTAGGCACCGCTCATGGTGTTCAGGTAGAAGGTGCCGTAGTCCGTGCTCTTCTGCACGTCGAAGTCTGTATCCCCCGTGGCAGTGGAGCCCGCCAGTTCGAAGGTCACAGTATCGCCGTCGGGATCGCTGCCGGTCAGCGTACCGGTCACGTCGGGATAGTCGTCATCGCCGGCCGTGTCGTTCACCGTGCCAGCGCTCACAACCCCCAGAGTCGGCGCCCGGTTGACGCTTTCAGCCAGCACTTCCGAGCCGCACGTATCCACGAACTTGCCCTCGCCCGAACTGGTGCTCGTGGCGCGGACACCGATGATGAGGTCGGTCGGATCATCATTATTCAGCAGGCTTTTGATTGCCTCAGGCAGATCGAGCGTCGCCAGAGTGAAGGTCATCGACTCTCCGGCCGTGAGGAAGCTTTCCTTGCTCTCCCCCGCAGAACCAAGCCCCGTACTGGACACCTTGTAGTAGTCGTCCCAGGTTATGCCGGTGCCATTCAGATTGAGGCTGCTGTCGGACTTGCTCAGCGTGACCGTTCCCTCGACATTCTTGTCGCCATCGGAAAACCACAACGCATTGAGGTCCATGTAGCCCGACTGGCAGGTCACGGTGAAGGTCTGGTTGACGCTGTCGTAGACGACCTTGAACTGCAAACCCGATTCGACCGAACCGAAATCCCACTGATATTCGCTCATGATCACTCCCTCAAATCAAAGCCGGAACACCTCGAAAAACGTTTCCCTTGCTCGCAGCAAATCAATCCCTGGGGCGGGCGCTTTCGGACTCTGGGGACGAGCCTTTCAGGCAGGCCCTCGGCGTGAACAGCCTCATGGCCGAGGGAGCCGGATCAATCCGGGACCGGGACGTCAAAAAAACATCAAAACCAAGAATACCGGTGCACATTCAAGCCTCCACTCCCTGCAACCATTGCGATCCCTACCTTCCTGATACTCCAACCACGCTCAGATCCGACCGCGAACAGCGGCGAGCCGCCGCGTTACAAGCCATCGAAATACGCTTCATGTATCCGACAACTACCCACGCACCATCGATTTTCATCGCATTTACACTTGAGGCCGGATTTGTACATCCGATGAAACAATAGCCCAGCGCCATCACCCATCCAGCGCATCGCCGAATATTTGACAGCCAGCATGATCAAACCTGACGAACGGTATGAGCGAACATCCTCGATATGACTGGCGGGATTAACGCAAGACAGGAAACTGCTGTTTGGGTGAATTGCACGACAAGCCAGGGACAGCAGATGCGGCGCGATGGAGGCTACCGGTCGAGAACCCGGACAGACTGATGACAAACGACGCCTCTGCGCTGCCGCACTAGACTGGAAGTGTTGCCAGCCGAGGCGCCTGAGATGCTTCGGTCGCAGATCCACTGTCCCGGAGGCCGCCGCCATGAGCAAGAGTCACGAAACCCACAAGGAAGCGAAGAAGAAGCCGCAGAAGAACGCCCAGGAAAAACGCCAGGCCAAGCGCATCAAGAAGTCCGGCAGCACCCTGCTGGGCAGCCACGCCGCGCCCTGATGGTCGACGGGCCCGGCACCACGCGCCGGGTCGTCGCCCACTTCTCAGGGCAATCGCGCTTGGTCGTAGGGTGCGCCATGCGCACCAGCCGGAGTGCGTCAGGGCATGTATACGCGCCCCTGCACCACGCTGCGCACGACCGCTCGTTGCGCCGTTTGCCTTCGCGCACCCTGCCTGCGGAGCTTTTTGGCGGGCACATGGCGCGATTGCCCTGCACCACTTATCCCGCCGCTTGCGTGATCGCCGCATTCCGGTAGGCTGGGGCGCTCGATCACAGGAGGAATCCCCCATGGCCCGAGCCACTGCCCGTCACATCCTGGTTTCCAGCGAAGCCAAGTGCCTTGAACTGAAAGCCGCCATCGAAGCCGGTGCCGACTTCGCCCAGGTCGCCCGCGACAACTCCACCTGCCCATCCGGCCGCGACGGCGGCAACCTCGGCTCGTTCGGTCGCGGCCAGATGGTCAAGGAGTTCGACACCGTGGTGTTCAGCGCGCCGCTCAACGTGGTGCAGGGTCCGGTGAAGACCCAGTTCGGCTACCACCTGCTGGAAGTCACCAGCCGCCAGGACTGATCCGGCGCACGGTCGACACCAACGCAAAGGGGCTGCCATATGGCAGCCCCTTTGCGTTCTGGGCGTCTTTCTGCACCGACCCTCAGCCCTGCAGCTGACGGGCGATGCGCTCGGCGGTGGCGCTCAGGCGCGCCTCCACCTGGCGCAGCCGCTCCTCCTGCTCGAGCAGCGGCACGCACAGGTTCAGTGCCGCCAGCACCAGCAGCTCGTGACTACCGGCCAGGGGGAAGCGCTGCTGGTTCTCGTCGACGCGCTTTTGCAACAGGGCGATGGCCTGCTCCAGCACCATCTCCTCGCCAGGCGAGGCCTTGATGGAGAAGTCGCGGCCCAGGATCTTCAGCGCGCGAACGACGTGCTCGGTCATGCGGCGCTGCTGCTGACGCCGGCGCGCTGTACCAGCGCCTGCAGGCGGGCCAGGGTGGCGCTCTGCTGCTCTTCCTGCTCGAGAGCAGTCATCTGCAGGTTCTCGTTCTCTTCCCGGGCCTGGCGCAGCTGCTCCTCGAGCTGCCTGCAGTTGTCGCTCAGCACCTGGTTCTGTTTCAGCAGGTCGGCCACGAGGCTTTCAAGTTGCGCGAGGGTTGCTTCAAGCATGGGTAATCATCCGGCGTTCGTGAAAAGCCGGTGAGGATAAATAAACGTGACCGCCGCCACAACCGCGCCAGTCCGCGGATTGGCAGGTGCCGGCCGGCCGACGAGTCGCTAAAATCGACCTCTTCCCGTTCCCGGCCCGGCCCGGGACTCAACAGTCGCAGCGAGAGGACCGATATGGGCGCCCAGTGGAAAGCCAAACCGAAAGAAGCCGCCGCCAACGCCAAGGGCAAGATCTTCGGCAAGCTGGTGAAGGAAATCATGATTGCCGCACGTAATGGCGCCGATCCGGACATGAACCCCAAGCTGCGCCTCGCCGTGCACCAGGCCAAGAAGGCGTCGATGCCCAAGGACACCCTCGAGCGCGCGATCAAGAAGGGCGCGGGTCTCTCCGGCGAGGTGGTCAACTACGAGCGCACCATCTATGAAGGCTTCGCTCCGCATCGCGTGCCGGTGATCGTCGAGTGCCTGACCGACAACGTCAACCGCACCGTGGCGGAAGTCCGCGTGCTGTTCCGCAAGGGTCAGCTGGGCACCTCCGGTTCGGTGAGCTGGGACTTCGACTACCTGGGCATGATCGAGGCGACCCCGGAAGGCGACGCCGACCCGGAACTGGCCGCCATCGAGGCCGGCGCCCAGGACTTCGAGCCGGCCGAGGAAGGTGCCACCCTGTTCTACACCGAGCCGACCGATCTCGATGCGGTGTGCAAGGCGCTGCCGGAATTCGGCTTCACCGTGCAGTCGGCCAACCTCGGCTACAAGGCGAAGAATCCGGTGAGCCTGTCCGGCGCCGAACTGGAGGAGGTCGAGGCCTTCCTCGAGGCGCTCGACAACCACGACGACGTGCAGAACGTCTACGTCGGCCTGGCCGGCTGAGTTCCGCCCCGCCCTGCCGAGGCCGCGTCGACGCCCGCCGTCGCCGCGGCCTCGTCGTTTCCGGCAGCCCTATTCCTGGCCGAGAATGTCGTCCGCCCAGCTCAGCGCCGCGGCCACC
Organism: Pseudomonas oryzae; assembly: GCF_900104805.1. Classification (NCBI taxonomy): domain Bacteria; kingdom Pseudomonadati; phylum Pseudomonadota; class Gammaproteobacteria; order Pseudomonadales; family Pseudomonadaceae; genus Pseudomonas; species Pseudomonas oryzae. The sequence goes on from NZ_LT629751.1 coordinate 2,490,173, forward strand.
GCGGGAAAGCCGAGGGTGCTGGTCAGCGCCAGCAGCGCATGGTGGATCTCCGCGGGACTGGCACCCGCCTGCCGCGCCCGCCGTACATGACTGTGCACCGCCCCTTCGGCGCGCATCGCCGCGGCGGCGCCGAGCTGGATGAGGTGGAGCGTGCGCTCGTCCAGCGGCCCGGCATGGCGCGCCGCGCTGCCGAGCGCATCCACGGCGGCGAAGTAGTCCGGGTAGCGTTGTTGGATGCGCGCGTAGGTGTCCTGTGCGGGCTTGCGGGGCATGACGGACTCCTCAGCTGGCCGACCGCGACCCTTACAGTGTCGCCCCGAAGCAGCACTCCCGCCAGAATGCCGAGCGACTCGCACTGGCACGATCCCTGCTGGCCACCTGTCGACGCCGCACCGCAAGTTCGCGCGTGCCGGCCCAGGCAGCGGCGCCCAGCGCGCCCCTCCACTCTCGCCCAGCCCGCAGGAGCAGACCAGCATGACCCAGAGCGTAGACATGGCCATTTTCGACATGGCCGACGAATTCATCGCCGTAGCCAACCGCCTGCTCGAAGAAGAGCGCAAGGATCTCGGCAAGATCAGCGCGGCGATCCGCTATGCCGCCGCCCGCTTCAGTGCCCACGAGGTAGCCTGTCGCTCGGCCGACCTGGCGGCCGACAAGGACAAGGCGCGCATCTGGTACACCGAGCAGTTCGAGAAGATGGTGACGGAAAACCTCGACCAGCACCTCGAGATGTCGCAAAGCTGACAAGGCGCGGCCGGGCCGGGCTCAGTAGCGGCCCATCTCGATGGTCCGCTCGCCGAGCAGACGCGACTGCTCGCCGGCGGCGCTGGCCTTGTACACCGCCTTCACCGTGGCGTAGTAGCTATGCCCGCGACCGCCAGAGCAGGGCGGCAGATAGGCGCCGCCATCGCCTCGCAGCCAGCCCTGATGCTTCCGCTCGACGAACATGCCGGCCGGCAGGTCGAGACTTTCACCGGCAACCGAGGGGACGGTCACGCTCGACTGCCCCGGCGTCAGCCAGAGGCCGAGCTTGCCGTGGCCGCCGTGATCCATCAGGAAATAGCTGCGGTCGCTGAACTCGACGAGCAGTGCATTGGCGCCTGCCGGGATGCCGCTGACGCGCAGCAGCGGCGTCGATCCGTTGCCGCCGGCCCAGCGGCAACGCTGTGCGGCGGGGACCGTGCGGCCATCCCACTGCGGATCGGCGAAGGCCACCTGCAGGGTGGCGGGACGCTCTACCGGCGCATAGCCGGACGAGGCGCAACCGCCGAGCAGTGCCAGGAGGGCCAGCACCGACAGCATCGATTTGTTCATGGGCATTCCTCACGCGTTCGCCCCGCTGCGGCCGCCATGCCGCTGCGCCACGGGGCACACCGGGCAGCGGACGGCACGTTTTACCACTTTTGCAGATGTTCCTGCAGCGGCTGGCGAGATGGGCGCGCAAGGTGCGCGGTAGCGCGGGAGGGGATTGCCGGGTTTCCCGCGCAGGGCGCGGGAAACCTCAGGCCGGCTGGATCAGACGAAGTCCTCGTCGTCACCGCCGCCGAAGAAGTCGCCGAACAGGCCGCCGTCGGCCTCCTCCTCGACCGGAGCCTGCTCGGCCACCTGGGGCTGCTCCGCCTGCTCGGGCGCCTGGGCGGCGACCTCCTGCGCGGCCTCGTCGCCCTGGAACATGTCCATCAGCAGGTTGCCCAGCACCATGCCGCCGGCCACGCCGGCCGCGGTCTGCAGGGCGCCGGAGAGGAAGCCGCCGCCCTGCGCCGGCATGCCGCGCTGGCCGAAGCCGGCCTGCTGCCCGAAGCCCGGCTGCTGGCCGAAGCCGTTGCGGTTGCCGAATGCCGGCTCCTGCCAGCCCGAGCGCGCCGGCTGCTGGGCGACCGGGACGCTGGCCGGCTGCTGCGGCTGGCTGCGACCGCCGCCGAACAGCCCGGCGAGGAAGCCGCCGCTGCTCTGCTGCGGTGCGCTCTGGGCGCGCCTGAGGGTGTCGATCTGCGCTTCCAGCTCCTTGACGCGCGCGTCCAGCTGCTGGATGGCGTTTTCCTGCACGATGATCGCCTGGGCCATGTAGTACGGGGCTGCCGGCTGGCGGGCGACGTGCTCGTTGATCAGCGCCTCGGCCTGAGCCTCGCGCGGAGCGGATTGCCCCTCCACGTCGCGCAGGCGGGAAAACAGGCCATCGATCAGGTTCTTCTCTTCAGCGTGCATGCTTGTCTCTTCTGTGGTTGCCGCAAGATGAAGCGCATCTTCGGAACCCGCCCGGGCGATGTCAAAACCGAGCTTTTGCAAAACTTTGCGCGGCCGTGCCGCGTGGCAGAGCGCTTCTCTGCAGGCGGCCTGCGACATCGCGCCCGCCCGCCTTTGGTCAGCCGTCGACCAAGAACCTTCCAAAACCTTATATAATTCAGGCTCTTTAGTATTTTTCGAACATGAGGTTTCGCCATGAGCACCCTGCCGCCCTGTCCCAAATGCGGTTCCGAATACACCTACGAGGACGGCGCGCTGCTGGTCTGCCCGGAGTGCGCCCACGAGTGGTCGGCCGACGCCGCCGCCGAAGCGCCGGCGGAAGGCGAGAAGGTGATCCGCGACTCGGTGGGCAACGTCCTCGCCGACGGCGACACCGTCAGCGTGATCAAGGACCTCAAGGTCAAGGGCTCCTCGCTGGTGGTCAAGGTCGGCACCAAGGTCAAGGGCATCCGTCTGTGCGACGGCGACCACGACATCGACTGCAAGATCGACGGCATCGGTGCGATGAAGCTGAAGTCCGAGTTCGTCAAGAAAGTCTGATCCCCCCCGGGGCTGACATCGGCGTGACACCGGAATGGGTTTTGCTTTGCCGTTCGGCAATCGGCTACAGACCCGGGGTCACGCCATGCTCTTTCGCTCGCGCACTGCCCGCCCTATCAACCTCGCCCTGCAGGGTGGCGGGGCGCACGGCGCCTTCACCTGGGGCGTGCTGGATGCCCTGCTGGAGGATGGCCGCCTCGACTTCGAGGGGGTCAGCGGCACCAGCGCCGGGGCGATGAATGCCGTGGTGCTGGCCCACGGCCTGCTGCAGAACGGCCGCGACGGCGCCCGAGAGGCGCTGGCGAGCTTCTGGCAGGCGGTGGCCGGCAGTGCGCCGCTGATCAGCGCCGGTGCCGATCCCGCGAGCGGCAGCCTGCCGCCCGGCGCGCAGATGATGCTGTACTGGATGCAGCAGCTGTCGCCGCAGCAGTTCAATCCGCTGGACATCAACCCACTGCGCGAGATCGTCAGCACGCAGATCGACTTCGAGCGTCTGCGCGCGGCTTGCCCGCTCGAGCTGTTCATCGCCGCCACCCACGCCAACAGCGGTCGCCTGCGTCTGTTCCGTAATCATGAGCTGAGTGCCGACAGCGTGCTCGCCTCGGCCTGCCTGCCGACCCTGCACCATGCCGTGGAGATCGCCGGCGAGCCCTACTGGGACGGCGCCTACGCGGCCAACCCGGCGGTGTTCCCGCTGCTCTACCAGTGCACCTGCCGCGACATCCTGCTGGTCCTGCTCAGCACCGCCAGCCACGGCGCCTCGCCAAGCCGGCCGCAGGATATCCGCCGCCGCTCGCTGGAGCTGGCGTTCAAGTCCACCTTCCTGCGCGAGATGCACGGTCTGGTCCACGCCCGCCGCTACGCCGGCAACTCGCTGCTGCCGCTGGGCCGCCTGGAGCGTCGCCTGCGCCAGGCCAGGTTCCACCTGATCGACGCCGGCGAACTGCTGAGCGGACTCGCCGCGGAATCCCGCCTGACCACCTGCCTGCCGTTCCTGCAAATGCTCCGCGGCCAGGGCCGCGCCCATGCCCGCGCCTGGCTGGCCGAACACTATCCCGCCGTGGGCCGCGGCTCGTCGGTGGATATCCAGCAGCTGTTCTGAGACCAGGTGACGGCGAGAACGGCCCCGCCGCAGACCGGGCGGGGCGCTGGGGGTCAGACTTCCAGGGCGTCGCCGACTTCGGCCAGCTTGCGGCGCGACAGGGCGAGGTTGGCCCGGGACTTGTCCAGCACGTAGTAGGCGAACAGGTCCTGTGCCCTGGCCAGCGGGCGGATCAGGTGGTACTGCTTGCCCAGGGTGATGAGGATGTCGTCGATGGTGTCGTCGAGACCGAGCATCTGCATGGTCTTGAGCTTGCTGCGCATCACCTCGGTGTTGCCACCGGCGGCCAGTTCCAGATCGATGCCGCCGCCGGCCGCACCGAGCAGCATGCCGCTGCCGTAGTCGACCACCGCGGCGGCCAGCGCGCCGTCGACGCTCATCAGTTGATCCAGGCTTTCTTTGATAGCTGTCATTGCTTCACTCACAGGTTGCCGGCCGGGCGCTCGCCCAGCTCGTTCAGGGATTCGCTCAGCCGCCGCGCGGCATGCTTGACCGCCCACTGGGCATAGCCGTAGTTGGCCTCCTCGCCGGTCACCACCAGCAGCACCATCGGCGTGATGGGGTTGGCGATCTGACGGCACAGCACCAGCCCCTCGGCCGCCTCGATCACCGTGCCTTCCAGGCCGGCCAGCACCAGCTCCTGGACGATGCGCTGGCTCAGCGCGCCGAGCGCTGCGCCCATGGCGGTGATGCGCCGGCTGTCCTTGGCCTCGAGGTTGAGGCTGGCGAGCGGGAAGCCGTCGCTGGAGGCGACGATGGCCACCCGTACCCCACGGGTGGTGGTGGCCAGCTCGACCAGCTGCTGCTGGCACAGCTGCTTGAGCTGCGACGGCTGGGATGCGGACGGATTGGCGGGGATGCTCGTGTTCATGACCAGGCATTGACCTCGGCGTTGGCAATCAGGGTTTCGATCAGCAGCAGCACGTCGTCCTTGCGCCGCACATCGGCGGCGAACAGCGGCAGGGCCAGGCCGCGCGCGGCCAGGGCCTCGCGATAGGGACGCAAGGCCGCTGCGGGCGCGGCGCCGGCGCGGCCGACCGCCACCACCAGGGCGCCGCGCCCGCCCAGCTGCGGAAAGGCGTCCAGATAGTCGAGCAGATCGCGGCAGGCCTGCGGACGCTGGTGATCGAGCAGCAGCACGGCGCCCAGCGCGCCCTCGGCGAGGATCGACCACATGAAGTCGAAGCGGTCCTGGCCAGGGATGCCGTACAGGACGACCATATCGTCGTCGAGCTGGATCTCGCCGTAGTCCATGGCCACCGTGGTGGTCGGCTTGTCGCACTGCGCGGTGTCGGTGTTCAGCACGTCGGTGGCGACGGGCGCGACGTCGCTGACCGCGGCGATGGCGGTGGTCTTGCCCGCGCCCATCGGGCCGATGAAGAGGATCTTGGCCGGCATTAGCGTTTCCTTGCGAAGGTGATTCCCAGACGCTCGCGCAGGCGCTGCAGGAGGTTGCCGGTGGCGGCCGGCGGAGCCTGCGGCACGGGCGGCGCCTCGGCCTGATGTACGCTCAGGCCGAGCCGGCACAGCTCGCAGGCGAACAGGAAGCCCCTGACCGTGCCCTCGTCCACTGCCGCCAGCTCGCAACCGCTGGCGATGCTCGCCGGTTGGCGGGCGTACAGCGCGGCCAGGCGCAGCAGCGGCGGCGACACCTGCCACTCGCCGAAGTGCGGCCAGGCGGCGATGCGGAACAGCAGGCGCCGAGCGTCCCAGTCGCGCTCGCGGCAGGCCCCGCTGCGCAGCGCCAGGGCCCAGATCACGCCACTCAGCGAGGTGTCGAACGACAGCGACGCCGTCGGCGCACCGGGCTTCAGCGCCGCCTCGACCGCGATGGGCGCGCCGTGCAGCAGGTCGAGCAGATGATCGAGGTCGTTCACCGTGGCCGCCAGGCGGTCCTCGTCCGGCAGCAGGTGGATGCACTGGCCGGCCAGCTCGAGCCAACCCTCCTGACGCAGCACCGCCAGCTGTTCCGCCACGCCGATGGCGCTGCGGCGGCCCACGCCCAGACGCTGCTCCGCCTCGAGCAGCAGCTCGAGCAGGGCGAACATGCGCAGCGGCCAGTCGAGGCCGAGGTCTCCCGCGCGCCGCGCACCGTTGCCGGCATGCGCCAGCAGCCCCTGCCCCACGGCGGCGCGTGCCGCATCGCGCACGATGATCAGATCCGCTTCGTACGCTTCGCCCACATACAGCCAGGGCGCCGCGGTACGCCCGACCAGCACCTTCAGCTGACGAGCCAGAAGGCCCTGCTCGTGATGGTTGAAGCCTATCGATGCGAGTCGCATGGCGACGAATGCCCCGGTGTTTCCTGCTGTGGTGCGGGGATATTATGTTTTTCTATAAAATTATACAAACACAAAAAACAAATACAGGTATTGCACAGGTTTTGCGTACAGCCGAGCCACCGGACGCATTCCCCCGCGATTCGGGCCGACAGCCCGGTATACTGTGCCCCTTGCAACCAGGCATCACGCCGCAACGCCACACACCACTGCCGGATCTGCCATGACCTCGATCCCCAACACCCCCGAGACCGACCGCACCGAATCGCAGGAGCCGCAACAGGCCACCACCACCAGCGAAGCCGCTACGGGCAGCACCTTCACCTTCAATCCGTTCGCGCCGGCGACCTACGCGCCGAAGCAAGGCGACGGACAGCCCTGGCACCAGCGCAACAACAAGAGCAACCACGACAAACGCCCGCACACCCCGCCGCGCGGCACGCGCCGCTCGATGGGCAAGCGCTGAGGCACATTTTCGGAAGCTCCACGCGCCGCCCTCTCCGATAGTTCGGGGGACTCCTCACCCCGAGCTGCCGCGTGCTCGTGTGGGACGCGACAGACCGCCCCGTGCGGGCTTTTTCAGGCCCGGAGAGTTTCAATCCGCGCGCCCGCGTGGGGCGCGACGCGCGCAGGTGGCCATCGTCGGCGTAGTAGATCGGCCTCGCTAATACATCGCGACCAGAAGCCGCTGAGGTTGTGCCTGAGCGGCTCGGGCTTGCCGATACCGCTGAACGGGTTGCGCTGGGCGTAACGGATCAACAGGCTGATGCGCTTGGGGCCAGCCTTGTCGTTCTGCTGGAACACTGGTAATCGTCCCACGCCTCTGGCGTGAAGAGGACGTTCAGGCCCGATCACTCCTCGTCGATCAGTTGCTGCGCCCGGACCTTGCCGGCACGCAGGTTGTTGATCGACTTGATCAGGCGCTCGGCGTTGGCGGGCGAGCGCAGCAGATAGGCGGTCTCCTCGAGCGCGTTGCAGTCGGCCAGGGACATCATCACCACTGGCCCGCCCTTCTGCCGGGTGACCAGGATGGGAGTGCGGTCGCTGTTCACGCGGTCCATGGTTTCCGCCGGATGCTGGCGGGCAGCGGTGTAGTTGATGGTCTGCATGACTGTCGCCTCACGAGAAGGAAGAGGTACAGAAATACGTACACACCAAGCAACCTACTCGGCTGCGTGCTGCACGACTACACGACAACCGGTTACAAACACCCCCCCACCACCCGCGCCAGCCGCTGCACCCGCGGGTCCATCAGCACGTACGGCCCCAGGGTGTTGGTGACGAAGCCGAAGGCCAGTTCCCGTTCGGGATCGGCGAAGCCGATCGAGCCACCGGCGCCGGGGTGACCGAAGGCGTGGCGGCCGAGACCGTAGGTGGCGTTGGCCACGTTCGGCTGCTCCAGCATCAGGCCGAGGCCCAGTCGGGTCTCGGTCAGCAGCGTGCGGTCGTCGCCCTGGCTGTGCTCGCGGGTCATCTCGGCGAGCAGGGCGCTGTCGAGCAGGCTGCCATCCAGCAATCCGGCATAGAAGCCGGCCAGGCTGCGCGCGTTGCCGTGACCGTTGGCCGCCGGCTGCGCCATGCGCCGCCACTCGGGCTTGTTGGTACTGGTCATGATCGACGGCGGGTTGGTGAAGGCGCGAGTGGTCATCGCCTGCGGCTCGCGCAGCATGGCGTTGAGCACGCGCTGGGCGGCGGCGTCGCCGAGGTTGCCCTTGCCGCGGGCGATGTGGGCGACGCGGTGGAACTCGCTGTCGGCCAGGCCGATGTGGAAGTCCAGGCCCAGCGGCTTGGCGGTGCGCTCGACGATCACCTCGCCGGGATTGCGCCCGCAGGCGCGGCGGATCAGTTCGCCGATCAGCCAGCCGTAGGTGATCGGTGCGTAGCCGTGGCCGTCGCCCGGCGTCCACCACGGCTCCTCGGCGGCCAGCGCGGCGGTCATGGTGTCCCAGTCGTACAACGCTTCCGGCGGCAGCGGTCGGCGGATCGCCGGCAAGCCGGCGCGGTGGCTGAGCAGTTGGCGCAGGGTGATGTGCTGCTTGCCGGCGGCGGCGAACTCGGGCCACAGGCGGGCGACCGGCGCATCCAGCTCCAGCTTGCCCTCGCCGACCAGTTGCAGGGCGGCGGCAGCGGTGAAGGCCTTGGTGCAGGAGTACAGGTTGAGGATGGTGTCGCTGTGCCAGGGCTCCTGGCCGTCCTTGTCGGCCATGCCGGCCCACAGGTCGAGCACGGCCTCGCCGCCGACCTGCACGCACAGCGCGGCGCCGCGCTCCTGCGGGTCGTTGAACAGCTCGGCGAAGGCGTCCTTCACCGCCTCGAACTGCAGGTCGAAATAGCCGTGGATGTGCATGAGGGGCTCCTGTCCGGATTGACGGCCGCGAGTGGGCGAGGCTGGTGCGCATGGCGCACCCTACCACCGCCGTAGGGTGCGCTGCGCGCACCAGCGAGATGAGCTCAGTCGATCTGCCGGCGGAACGGCGGCAGGGTGTTGAGGATGGCCTTGCCGTAGCGCTGGGTGACCACCCGGCGATCCAGCAGGCTCACCGTGCCGCTGTCCTGCTCGGTGCGCAGCAGGCGGCCGCAGGCCTGGATCAGGCGCAGCGAGGCGTCGGGCACGGCGATCTCCATGAACGGATTGCCGCCGCGCGCCTCGATCCATTCGGACAGCGCCGCCTCGACCGGATCGTCCGGCACGGCGAAGGGGATCTTGGCGATCACCACGTGCTCGCAGTAGGCGCCAGGCAGGTCGACGCCCTCGGCGAAACTGGCGAGGCCGAACAGCACGCTGGGCTCGCCGTCGTCGACCCGTGCCTTGTGCTTGTTCAGCGTCTCCTGCTTGGACAGGTTGCCCTGGATCAGCACCCGCTTGCGCCAGTCGCGCTCGAGACCGTCGAACACATCCTGCATCTGCTTGCGCGAGGAGAACAGCACCAGGCTGCCGCGCTCGCCCTCGAGCATGGCCGGCAGCTCGCGGATGATCGCCGCGGTGTGCGCGGCGGCGTCGCGCGGGTCGGCCTTGAGGTCGGGCACGTGCAGCAGGCCGGCCTCGGCGTAGCGGAACGGGCTGGGTACCACGGCGGTGGCGGCATTCTTCGGCAGGCCCGAGCGCATGCGGTAGCGGTCGAAGCTGCCCAGCGCGGTGAGGGTGGCCGACGTCACCAGGGCGCCGTAGGCGACGTTCCACAGGTTGCGGCGCAGGGTCTCGGCGGCGAGGATCGGGCTGGCGTTGACCTCGATGTCGTGATAGCTGCCGCTCTCGGCCAAGGTCAGCCAGCGCGCCATCGGCGGGCTGTCCTCGGGGTCCTCGGCAGTGAAGGCGCCCCACAGCTCCCAGTTGCTCTGCGCCCGCGCCAGCAGGCTGCCGAACAGCGGATACCACTCCTCGGCCTGGTAGCTGGTCACCCCGGCGGCGCCGTCGCCGTCCATCGCCTCCTTGAGCATGTCGGCCAGACGGGTGAACACGTCGGTCAGGCGGTTGAAGCCCTTCTTCAGCTCGATGCCCATCTCGCGCAGGTGCTCGGGCACCACGCCGCCGACGAAGCGGTGGCGCGGGCGGTCGCGGCCTTCCATGTCCTCGCCTGGGCGGAACTCGCCGAGCTCCTCGCAGGCGCTGTAGACGAACTGCTGCTGGGTGCGGATCTCGCGCGCCAGCTCCGGCACACCCTCGATCAGGCGGCCGAACTCGCCGGGCAGCGGGTTCTGCGCCAGCAGGCGGGTGAGGTTCTTGGCGATCTGCTCCAGCCAGTCGGCGGTGGAACGCAGCCGGGTGAAGTGGGCGAAGTGGCCGATGGCCTTGTCCGGCAGGTGGTGGCCCTCGTCGAACACGTAGAGGGTCTCGCTCGGCGCCGGCAGGATGGCGCCGCCGCCGAGGGCCAGGTCGGCCAGCACCAGGTCGTGGTTGGTGACGATGACGTCGACCTTGGTCATGCCCTCGCGCGCCTTGTAGAAAGCGCACTGCTGGAAGTTCGGGCAGTGGCGGCCGGTGCACTGGGTGTGGTCGGTGGTCAGCCGCGCCCACTGCGCGTCCTCGATGGCCTCGGGCCAGGCGTCGCGGTCGCCGTCCCAGCGCCCGCCGGCCAGGCGCTCGATCATCTTGTTGAACAGCTTCTGGCTGTCCTCGTCGACGTCGATGCGAAAGCCCTCCTCCTCGAACAGCTGGGCGGTGGCGCCCTGGGCCGCGCCCTCCTGCAGCAGCAGGTCGAGCTTGGACAGGCACAGGTAGCGGCCGCGCCCCTTGGCCAGGGCGAAGCTGAAGCTGAGCCCGCTGTTGCGCGCGAGATCGGGCAGATCCTTGAAGACGATCTGCTCCTGCAGGGCGACGGTGGCGGTGGCGATCACCAGGCGCTTGCCGGCGGCCTTGGCGGCCGGGATCGCGGCCAGGGTGTAGGCCACCGTCTTGCCGGTACCGGTGCCCGCCTCGACCGCCACCACGGCGGGTTCGCCGAGACGCTTGCCCTCGTCGTCGACCGGAATGGCGCCGAGGCCCTTGGCCACTTCGGCGATCATCAGGCGCTGGCCGTAGCGCGGCTTGAGCGTCTTGGCTTCGAGGAAACGCGAATAGGCCCCCTGGATCTGGGACTTGAGTTCGGTGCTGAGCATGGGGGCGCGCTGGATATACGTTCAGTGATCGGGACGGCGGCCATGATAGCGCGTCCGCCGTGCCGACGCAGAGCGGATGTCCGAACGGCTCAGGCTGCGGTGGTTTCCGTGCGGCTCTGCGCACTCTCCACGACGTCGACCGGGACGCCCCCGACAGCCTCCGCGGCATCCGCGACGACCTCTGTCTCGTTGCTGGCGTCCGGCTCACGGGTCGCCTGCTCCAGCCGCTCGTCCGGCACCGCGGGCGCGGGCAAGGCATCCAGGTAGAAGGCGCCGAACAGCAGCAGGAGCAGTCGGTCACGGGTCGGGCTGGCGCTGGCCTTGAGGCGACCATGACACAGGCCGAGCTGCAGCAGGTGCAAACCGAACACGGCGGCGCCGGCCAGGTTGAGCAGCAACGCGAAAGGCGCGGCGAAGGGCGCGATCAGGTTGGCCAGCACGGCCAGCCAGAACGGCAGCGCCAGCAGGCGGCCGAGGGTCGTCAGCAGTTTCATCGTCATCGGGTGTCCGCGATAAATCAGCGCGCACCATAGCGGCAGGCAACGGGGCTGCCAAGGGCGGGCCGACGTGTCGAATGCGCCGAGGGGCCGCCTGGCCCCTCGGCGCGAGGTCGCTCACGCTCAGCGATCGACGTAGATCTCTACCCGGCGGTTCTGCGCGCGGCCTTCCCTAGTGCCGTTGTCCGCCACCGGCTTGCTCTCGCCGAAGCCTTCGGAGGACAGCTTGTCGGCCGGCACGCCCTTGCTGATCAGGTAGTCGACCACGCTGGCAGCGCGGCGCTGGGACAGGCCCTGGTTGTAGGCGTCGGTACCGGTGCTGTCGGTGTGACCGTCGACCTTGATCGCCACCACGTCGGCGCCCTTGAGCTTGTCGACCACGGTGTCGAGGGTGTCCATGGCGGCGGGGGTCAGCTTGGCGGAGTCGAAGGCGAACAGCACCTCGCCCAGGTCGCTGAGCACGATGACCTCGTCCTTGGGCGGCTCGGGAGCGGGCGCCGGTTCGGCGTACTGCTTGATCGGGCAACCGTTGTGCTGCACCGGCGTGCCGGCCGGGGTGCCCTGGCAGCGGTCGCGCCGGTCGAACACCCCGTCGCCGTCCTCGTCGCCATCCTGCGCATAGCACAGCAGGCCGCCGATGACGGCGCCGGCCGCAGCGCCGCCCGCGGCCGCCGTGGAGCTTTCCGTGGCGCCGACGCCACCACCGACCAAACCGCCGATCAGACTGCACCAAGGCCAATTCTTCTGGTTGAGCGGAGCATCACCGGTACTGCTGGTGGACGCACAACCAGCCAGAAAACTACTGACCAGAAGAAGGGGTAACGCTGCTTTCGAGAATGAGTTTCCCATCTTGCCTTTCTCCTTTGTATCGGCCTTGAAATACCGATTAGCAGCAAGTAAAGACGGGGCGTCACATCTCCGCCAGCTGGCGTCGGGCGCGCCGTTGCGGCTAGGCTAGCCGCCTTATTTTTGACAGGCCCGCCCCACCATGACCCTTTCCTCATGCCCCTGCGGAAGCACCCTCGCCCTGGCCGAATGCTGCGGTCGCTACCACGCCGGCGCCGTACCGGAAACCGCCGAGGCGCTGATGCGCTCGCGCTACAGCGCCTACGTGCTCGGCCTGATCGACTATCTGCTGGCCACCACCCTGCCCGCCCAGCAGGCAGGACTGGATCGCGCGGCGATGGCGGCGTGGAGTGCGCAGAGCCAGTGGCTGGGGCTGACGGTGGAGGAGCACCGGCCGCAGGGCGGCACGCCGGAACGCGCGCAGGTGACCTTCGTGGCGCGCTGGCAGGATGCGGGCGGCGAACACGCCCACCGCGAATGCTCGGATTTCGTCCGGTTGAACGGGCGCTGGTACTTCATCGACCCGACCGTGACGCTCAAGGCCGGGCGCAACGACCCCTGTCCGTGCGGAAGCGGGCAGAAATTCAAGAAGTGCTGCGCGGCACTGCTCTGAGCGCCGGCGCCGCGCAGCGGCGGACCGTCAGTCCAGCAGCCTGAGGTGCGAGGTGTCCGGCGGCGGCCCCGCCGGTGCGGCCTTGGCCTGGCCCATGTCGCTGCCCAGCGGAGCCACGCTGAACTGGCTCAGATCCACTGCCGGGGCGGACGCGGCGGGACTGGCGTCCTGCAGGTCGACGCCGACCGGCGCCAGGCCGAAATCCGGCGCGCTGACGTCGCGGAAGGCCGCCATGTACTCATCGCGCGGCGCCACCCTGAGCGCGGGAAACTCCCCCGCGGGACTCGCCGGCGCCGCGACAGCCGGCCGGACCGCCGCATCCGGGGCAGGAGTGGCAACGGCAGCCGGCGCCGGGGCCGTCTGGAGCTGGCCGACCGGACAGACCTCCACCCGGGCGCCGGCACGCTCGAGGGTCAGGCGGTACTTTTCCGCGCTCTCGGCGTCCAGGTTGCTCTTGATCACGATGCGCCGGCCGGAGAACAGCGCGGCGATGCGCTGCGGATCGGCCTGAAACAGCCGCGCCAGATTGGCCTTGACCTGCGCCACCTCGGCGCCCGGCATCAGTTCGCCGGCGAAGGCCACTTCAAGAAGATTGCTCAACCGTCACACTCCTGTCCTTTTTCCTGCGCACTATGGCGCTGGTTTTTTTACTGCAACATTACCGCAACAACCCATTGCAGACCGTTCGTCGCTTGTTACACTCGGGCCATCCAGCGGAGTCATGGCATGTCATTCCCGGCACACACAACAAGAATTCTCAGCCTTCTCATGCTCCTCCTGGCCGGTTCCAGCCTGAGCGGCTGCGCCACCTGGCTGGGCGGAGGTTTCCAGGATCCCGACGTGCAACTGGTCAAGGTCGAGGTGATCCGCGCGCGCCTGCTCGAGCAGGAGTTCAAGCTGCGCTTTCGCGTCGACAACCCCAACGACGTCAGTCTGCCTGTGCGCGGCCTCGATTACACCGTATTCCTCAACGATGTGAAGCTGGCAAGCGGCGAATCCGCCACCTGGTTCACCGTTCCGGCCAATGGCCGCGAGGAATTCACCGTACCGGTCAACACCAACCTCTGGCGACACATGAAATACATCGTCAAACTGTTGGAGAAGCCCGACAAGCCGATCCAGTACCGCCTGGAAGGCGAGGTGAAGACCGGGCTGATGTTCGGCCGCCGCATCAAGCTCAAGCGCAACGGCCAGATTGTTCCCGGCGAATACATTCCGGAGTGATTGATGAATCAGCAAGCCCACGTTCATGGCCCCGACTGCAACCACGACCATGATCATGACCACCACGAGCCCCACGTCCACGGCCCGCACTGCAACCACGGCCACCACGAGCCGGTGCGCAACCCGCTGAAGGACATCGGCCGCAACGATCCCTGCCCGTGCGGCAGCAACAAGAAGTACAAGAAGTGCCACGGCGCCTGAGCCACTCATGAGTGCCCTGTCCATCGGGCTGTTGCTGGCCGGCCTGCTCGTGGTGCTGGTGCTGGGCGGCTACGCCCTGCACCTGTGGCGCCGCGTGTGGGCCCAGCAGAAGGCCTATGCCGCCGCCGAAAGCGAGCGCCAGCAGCGTCTCCACGGCGACCTGCGCATCCTCGCCGGCAGCCTGCTCGACGAGCAGTTGCCGCTGATCGAGGGCGCCATCCGCATCAAGGTACTGCTCGACAACTACGACATCGCCCTCAGCAGCGACGAGCACTGCCGGGTGTTCCACCAGTTGTTCGACGCCACCTCCGGCATCCCCACCCATGCGGCCTGGAAGCAGCTTTCCAGCGCCGAGCGACGTGCGCACGAGCGCCACTTCAGCGAGCTGGAGCTGCAGCACAAGGCCGCCGCCCGCAAGGGCGCCCGCTGGCTGCTCGACGAGGGACTGCAGCAGCCACTGGCCAAGGCCGGCTGAGCGCCCCGCCCCGCGCCCGTCAGCTCTTGTCAGGCGCGGGCGCGCCCCCTAACGTAGCGCCTTTTTCCGGCATGGCCCGCGTCGCCGTGCTGAACTGGTCCTGCCTGCCCGTCACCGGAGCTCCGCCATGTCGTCGCGTTCGTATCGTCCCCTCGCCCTGCTGGCAGGCGCCGCCGCCCTGACTTCGCTGGTCAGCCTGAGCGGCTGCCAGACCTGGCTGGACAGCCGCTACCAGGGCAGCCTGCCGCCGGCCTCCGGGGTGCAGCCGCTCAAGGGCCTGGCCGAACCGGTGTCGGTGCGGCGCAACGCGATGGGCATGCCGCTGATCGAGAGCCGCACCTTCCATGACGCGCTGTTCGCCATGGGCTACGTGCACGCCAGCGATCGCATCAGCCAGATGGTCGGCCTGCGCCTGATGGCCCAGGGCCGCCTGGCGGAGATGACCGGTCCCGGCGTACTGGAGATCGACCGCTTCATGCGCGCGGTCAACCTGCGACAGAGCGCCGACATCGCCTGGAAGAACGCCTCGCCGCGCATGCGCCAGTTCTTCGAGGTGTACGCCCGGGGCGTCAACGCCTGGCTGTTCCGCCACCGCGACAACCTGCCGATGGATCTGGCCGCCTCCGGCTACCGCCCGGAGTACTGGAAGCCCGAAGACTCGGCGCTGCTGTTCTGCCTGCTCAACTTCGCCCTGTCGGTCAACCTGCAGGAGGAGATCGCCAGCCTGGGCCTGGCGCAGAAGGTCGGCGCCGACAAGCTGGCCTGGCTGCTGCCGACCTACCCGGACGAACCGCTGCCGTTCGACGAGGCCGACAAGCTCAAGGGCCTCCGCCTCGGCGGACAGCTGCCGGGCCTCGCCGCGCTGGCTGGCGCCAGCGACCAGCTGGCCAGCCTCGGACTGCACGGCATCGCCGCCTCCAACAACTGGGCGATCGCCCCGCAACGCAGCCGCAGCGGCAAGACCCTGCTGGCCAACGACCCGCA
Source organism: Pseudomonas oryzae (assembly GCF_900104805.1). Taxonomy (NCBI): domain Bacteria; kingdom Pseudomonadati; phylum Pseudomonadota; class Gammaproteobacteria; order Pseudomonadales; family Pseudomonadaceae; genus Pseudomonas; species Pseudomonas oryzae. Next base: position 2,505,774 of record NZ_LT629751.1, read on the forward strand.
CCTGCCGCTGGCCCAGCCCTCGCTGTGGAGCTTCGTGCACATCCGCGCGCCCCGCTACCAGGCCGCCGGGGTCTCGGTGGCCGGCATCCCGGCGGTGGTCGCCGGCTTCAACGGCAAGCTGGCCTGGGGCATGACCATGGTCATGGGCGATACCCAGGACCTGTTCCTCGAGCAGGTGCGCCGCCAGGGCAATCGCTTGGAATACCTTGCCGATGGTCGCTGGCAGCCGCTGCGCGAGCGTCAGGAGACCTTCTTCATCAAGGGCCAGCGCCCGCTGCGCGAGACCATCTACGAGACCCGCAATGGCCCGCTGCTCAACAGCGTGCTCGGCGAGCGCAAGGACCCGCGCCAGCCGATCGCCCTGACCAGCGGCTACGGCCTGGCGCTGAAGAGCGGCCTGTTCGAGGGCGACCAGACCCTGGACGCCTTCTTCGACCTGTCGCGCGCGCAGTCGGTCGAGGAAGCCCACGAGCCGGTGCGCAACATCCGCGCCCTCGGCTTCAACCTGCTCTACGCCGACGCCGGGCACATCGCCTGGCAGGTCACCGGCCGCTACCCCAACCGCAAGGGCGGCCGCGGCCTGCTGCCCTCACCCGGCTGGGACAGCCAGTACGGCTGGGACGGCTACGCCGACCCCATGCTGCACCCCTACGACCAGGATCCGCCACAGGGCTGGCTGGGCACCGCCAACCAGCGCACCGTGCCGGGCGGCTATGGCGTGCAGCTGTCCAACTCCTGGTACTACCCGGAGCGCGCCGAGCGCATCGCCGAGCTGGCCGGCGCCGGCAACCGCCACGACGCGCGCAGCATGATCGCCATGCAGTACGACCAGCAGACGCCGTTCGCCGCCAAGCTCAAGGCGATGTTCCAGGATCCGGGCATGGCCCAGCCGCTGCGCCAGGCCATCGACGCCCTGCCGGCCGGCGAACGCGACAAGGCGCGCGAGGCCCTCGAGCGCCTGCTGGCCTTCGACGGCCGCCTGAGCGCACAGTCGGCGGATGCCGCTCTGTACTCCATGTTCCTCCAGGAGAGCGCGCGGCAGACCTTCCTCGACGAGCTCGGCCCGGAAGACAGCCCGGCCTGGCAGGGTCTGGTGGAGATCGCCAAGCTGAGCTACTCGGCGCAGGCCGACCACCTGCTCGGCCGCCAGGACAGTCCGTTCTGGGACGACGTGCGCACCCCCCAGGCCGAGGACAAGCCAGCGATTCTCGCCCGCAGCCTGGCCGGCTCGGTGACCCGTCTGGAGAGCGAACTGGGCAGCAGTCGCAGCGCCTGGCAATGGGGCAAGCTGCACCGTTACCAGTGGAACAGCGACGCCACCCGCATGGCCCCGTACATGGGCGCCAGCCAGCGGACCAGCCTGGCGACCATCAAGGACTACCTGGACCGCGGCCCCTACCCGGCCGGCGGCGACCACAGCACCCTCAACGTCTCCGCCTGGCTGTGGGGCAAGGACTTCGACACCTGGCTGGTACCGTCCATGCGCATGGTGGTCGACTTCGGCCAGGAGGAGCCGCTTCAGGCGGTCAACAGCTCCGGCCAGTCCGGCAATCCGGCCAGCCCGCACTACGCCGACGGCATCGACGCCTGGCTCAAGGGACGCTACACGCCCCTGCCGCTGCAGAGCCACAACCTCAACCGCGCCTACGGCGGCAAGCGCCTGCTGCTGACGCCGGGGCGCTGAACACTGGGGCGCATGGCGCACCCTGCGGCAACCACCCGTAGGGCGCCCTGCGCACCCGAGAACCTAACGGCCGAAGCCCGTGGGGCGCACGGCGCAAGCGTCGTAACCCTCCCGGCGCCGCAGGGTGCGCAGCGCGGCTAGGCTGTAGGAGTGTTCCATCCGCGCCGGAGGTCAGCGCATGCCCAGCGAGCGCCAGTCCTGCCTCGACCGCTACCGCCACAACCTGCAGGGCGAGACCGATAGTGCCGCGCTCTACCGCGCCCTCGCCGAGTGCGAGAGCCGTCCCGAGCTGGGCGAGCTGTACCGGCGCCTGGCGGGCATCGAGGAGCGCCATATCCGCTTCTGGCAGCAGCAGTTCCGCCAGCTCGGCGTCAGCCCGCCCGAGCTGCGCCCCGCCTGGCGCACCCGCCTGCTGATCCGCATCGCCCGCCTGCTCGGCCCGGACTGGGTGGTCGGCGCCGCCGCCTCGCTGGAACAGATCGACCGCTGCCAGTACGACGAACAACCGGAAGCCTGCAATACCGGCATGCCCGGCCAGGAACGTTCGCACGCGCGCCTGCTCGGCGAGCTGGCGCGCGGCCGGCGCAACACCTGGAACGGCCGCCTGTTCGCCAGCCTGGAGGGTCGCCACGGCGCCGGCGGCGGCAACGCCCTGCGCGCCGCGGTGCTCGGTGCCAACGACGGCCTGGTGTCCAACTTCAGCCTGGTGATGGGCATGGCCGGCGCCGCCTTTTCCGCCGACACCCTGCTGCTCACCGGCCTGGCCGGCCTGCTCGCCGGCGCCTGTTCGATGGCCCTCGGCGAATGGCTGTCGGTGCAGAACGCCCGCGAGCTGTACGAGCAGCAGATCGCCACCGAACGCGACGAACTGGAAGCGGTGCCCGACGAGGAGGTCGAGGAGCTGGTGCTGATCTACCGCGCCAAGGGCCTGGACGAGGCGCGGGCGCGCAGCATGGCCGAGAGCATCATGGCCGACAAGGAGCATGCGCTGGATACCCTGGTGCGCGAGGAGCTGGGCATCGACCCCAACGATCTCGGCGGCTCGGCGTGGCTGGCGGCGCTCACCTCCTTCGTGGTGTTCAGCCTCGGCGCGCTGATCCCGGTGCTGCCGTTCCTGCTGCTCGACGGCCAGGCCGCGGTGCTCGCCTGCGCGCTGTTCAGCACCGCCGGGCTGTTCCTGATCGGCGCCCTGGTCACCCTGTTCACCGGCCGCGGCCTGCTCGCCTCCGGCCTGCGCCAGGTGGCCTTCGGCCTCGGTGCGGCGGCGATCACCTATGGGCTCGGGCACTGGCTGGGCATCGGCCTGACCGCTTGAGTTCGCGGCTCAGCGCAGTTGCCCGAGTGGCTGGAACATGCGCCGGTACTGGCTGGGACCGAGACCGGTGCGGCGGCGGAACAGGCGGCGGAAGAACGAGGCATCCTCGTAGCCGACCGCCAGGCTGATCGCCTCCACCGCCAGCTCGCCCTCCTCCAGCAGGCGCTTGGCCTGTTCGATGCGGATGTCCTGCAGGCGCTCGATCGGCGCCACCCCGGTGGCCGCCTTGAAGCGCCGCTTGAGGCTGCGCTCGGGAATGCCGGCGTGAGCCACCGCCTGCGCCAGCGCGTCGGCGGCGGCGTAGTGCGCTTCCAGCCAGTCCTCGCAGGCACGCACCCGGCCGTCGGCGTGCGGGCTGCGCCGCACCAGCGCGGCGAACGGCAGCTGGCCCTCGGCGTGCCACTTGAGCAGGTAGACCTTGGCGATGCGCAGCGCCTCGGCCGGCCCGGCGTGACGGGCGATGATGTGCAGGGCCAGGTCGTGCCAGGAGGTACTGCCGCCGGCGGTGACGATGCGCCCGGCCGGATCGGCGAAGGCCAGGTTGGGCTCGGCCTGGAACTGCACGCGCGGGTACTGGCGGCGGAACAGTTCCTGGTAGCCCCAGTGCGAGGTGGCCGCGCAGCCGTCGAGCAGGCCGCTCTCGGCCAGCAGGATCGAGCCGGAGCACGCCGAGTACAGGCAGGCGCCGGCCTGGAAGCGCTCGCGCAGCCAGTCCATCAGACCCGGATAACGCCCGGCCAGCGACTCCTGCGGCCCCAGCCAGATCTCCGGGACGATCACGATGTCCGCCTCCGGCCGCTCGTCCAGCGCCAGCGCCGGGCACACCGGGATGCCGTTGCCGCAGGTGAAGGGCTCGCGCCCGGGCGCCAGGATGCGCACGCGAAAGCGCGGCGTGGCCGGCGCCGCGCCGGTCAGCTCCTGCCACAGGCTGCCGGCGGACGCCAGCACGTCGACCATGCCGTACAGCGCGGAGCCGGCGGTTTCCGGCAGGGCGACGATGAGTACCTCGAGCGGCTGCGCTGCCGACATGGACGCACCTCGCGAAAGTGGCAAGAACGAACCGTTTTCGACCTGAATCCCGCTTATTGGCCGTCCCGTCAAGCCCTAACTTGGACTCCAGAGCGACGACATCCCGCCGCCGCCCCAAGAGGTAGACGACCATGAACAGCCAGGCCACCGCCACCCAGGCAACCCGCACCGTCAACGGCGTCGACGTCGGCGCCCTGTTCGATACCATAGCCGCCGTCAAGCAGGATCCGGGTCTGGCCGAGTTCCAGTTTCGCGCCAGCAACCGCTGGATCGACGGCGGCCTCAACCGCTCGACCATCCAGGGCTTCCACGGCTGCCGCCAGGAAGACAGCACGCGCAACCAGCCCTTCGTGCTGGACGCCGACGAGCCGCCGGTGCTGCTCGGCCAGGACCGCGGCGCCAACCCGGTGGAGTACGTGCTGCACGCCCTGGCCGCCTGCCTGACCACCACCATGGTCTATCACGCCGCCGCCCGCGGCATCGAGATCCGCGGCGTGCAGTCCAGTCTGGAAGGCGACCTGGACCTGCGTGGCTTCCTCGGCCTCGACCCGAGCGTGCGCAAGGGCTACCGCTGCGTGCGGGTGCGCATGCAGGTCGACTCCGACGCCGCACCGAGCACCCTGCGCGAACTGGCGCAGTACTCGCCGGTGTTCGACATCGTGTCCAACTCGCTGCCGGTGGAGGTGGTGGTCGAGACCCGCCACACCTGAGCCACCCGCGCCGACCGGCAGCACGCCAGGCGGCGCACCACTGGCTAGGCTTTCCCTGACGCGCCGTTTCCTGCGGCGCGTCGGGAGACCTCATGAAAGAAGCTGCCCCCCGACCGGGCGACGACGAACGCCTGGCCCTGCTGCGCCGCCACGCCGAGCCGCTGCCGCCTGTTGAGAGTGACGCGTTCGCCGCGCTGTTCGACCGCTACGCCGACGCCCGGGTGGTGCTGATCGGCGAGGCCAGCCACGGCACCAGCGAGTTCTACCGCTGCCGCGCAGCCATCACCCGCCGGCTGATCGAAAGGCACGGCTTCACCGTAGTCGCCGTCGAGGCCGACTGGCCGGATGCCGCGCAGATCGACCGCCAGGTCCGCCAGCAGGAACCGCCCACCTGGACCCGCCAGGCCTTCCAGCGCTTTCCCACCTGGATGTGGCGCAACCGCGAGGTCCTCGAGTTCTGCAGCTGGCTGACGCAACACAACGCGGCACTGCCCATGGCGCGCCGGGTGGAGTTCCGCGGCCTGGACGTGTACAGCCTGGGCGCCTCGATCAGCGCCGTGCTCGACTATCTGGAGCGCACCGACGCCGCGGCGGCGCAGGCGGCGCGCCAGCGCTACGGCTGCCTGAAGCCCTGGGAGAACGCGCCGGCGCTGTACGGGCGCAACGTCCTGCACGGCCAGCAGTCCTGCGAGGAAGCGGTGGTCGCGCAGCTGCGCGCCCTGCTCGAGCAGCGCCTCGCCCACCTGGCCGGCGACGGCGAGGCATTCTTCGACGCCACGCAGAACGCCCGCGTGGTGCAGGCCGCCGAGCAGTACTACCGGGCCATGTACCACGGCTCGATCGTCTCGTGGAACCTGCGCGACCAGCACATGTTCGACACCCTGCAGCGCCTGCTGGAGCACCGCGGGCCGGCGGCGAAAGCGGTGGTCTGGGCGCACAACTCGCACATCGGCAACGCCAGCGCCACCGCCATGGGCTGGGCCGGCGAGTTCAACATCGGCGAGCTGTGCCGCAACGCCTGGGGCCGCGCGGCGGTGCTGATCGGCATGGGTACCGACCGTGGCACGGTGGCGGCCGCCGACGACTGGGACGCGCCGATGCACGTGCAGCAGGTGCGCGCCTCGCGCCAAGACAGCTGGGAGCAGGTGTTCCTCCAGGTCGGCCTGCCCGCCTCGCTCACCGACTGGCGTGACGGCGACGCCCGACGTAGCGACAGCCGCAGCGAGCTGCGCGCCGCCCTCGCCGACACCCGCCTGGAGCGCGCCATCGGGGTGATCTACCGGCCGGAGAGCGAGCGGCAGAGCCACTACTTCGAGGCGGTGCTGGCCGAGCAGTTCGACGCCTGGATCTGGCTGGAAGAAACCTGCGCGGTCACCCCGCTGGATGACAGCACGCCGTGCAGCGGCGAGGAAGACACCTATCCTTTCGGAGAGTAGGGGGAAACGGCGCGGCTTCCTCCTGCCGTGCCGGGTCGCGTGCTCGCCCGAGCCTCCCACCCCCTGCGACCGCCGCGCCAAGGAATCGCCATGTCGAACGATGCTTCCCAGGCCTGGGCCGGCCCGCTGCTCACCGTACTGATCCGCGGCGGACTGGTCGTCGTGCTGACGCTGTTCTGCTTCCGTGTCACCCGCCCCTTCCTCGATTTGCTGCTGTGGTCGCTGATCCTCTCGGTCACCCTCTACCCGCTGCACTGCCGCCTGCTGGCGGCGATGGGCAACCGCGACGGCCGCACCGCCACCCTGCTGGTGGCGCTGTGCATCGCCGTGCTGCTGATCCCGGTCTACCTGCTCGGCGCCTCGCTGGCCGAGTCGGTGCAGAGCACCGTGCTGGCGCTGAAGAACGGCGCCATCCACATTCCGCCGCCGGACGCCTCGGTGGCCAGCTGGCCGCTGGTCGGCGAGCGCCTGTATGCCGTGTGGCAACAGGCGGCGGTCAACCTGGCCGGCGTGGTCGAGCAACTGATACCCAAAGTCAGGGAGCATGCCCTGAGCATCCTGGGCGCACTCGCCGGGATGGGTGCGGCCTTCCTGATCTTCATCGGCTCGCTGATCATCGCCGGGATCATCATGGCCTTCGGCCGCGAGGGCCATCGGAGCGCCCGGCGCATCGCGGGGCGCATCGTCAGCAACCAGCAGGGCGACCGGGTGGTCAGCCTGTGTACCGCCACCATCCGCGCCGTCGCCCTCGGGGTGATCGGCATCGCCTTCATCCAGATGCTGCTGATCGGCGTGGCCTTCGTGATGATGGGCATTCCCGGGGCCGGCCTGCTGGCCCTGGCGATCCTCCTGCTGGGCATCATGCAGGTGCCGGTGACCATCCTCACCGTGCCGGTGATCGCCTTCGTCATCGTCACCCAAGGCGCCAACCTGGAAACCATCGTGTTCGCCGCCTGGACCCTGGTCGCCGGCCTGTCCGACAACGTGCTCAAGCCGCTGCTGCTGGCCCGCGGGCTGGAGGTGCCGATGCCGGTGGTGCTGATCGGCGCCCTCGGCGGCATGGTCGACAGCGGGGTGATCGGCCTGTTCGTCGGTCCGGTGATCCTCGCCGTCGCCTACCGGCTGTTCTGGGAATGGGTGGACAACCCGGGCTACCGCGAGGCGCTGGCCGAACCGCGGGCATGAAAAAGCCGGGCACCAGGCCCGGCTTCTCGGTACGCGGCGCAGGCCTCAGGCCTTGGGCAGGGTCACCCCGGTCTGCCCCTGGTACTTGCCGCCACGGTCCTTGTAGGACACTTCGCATTCCTCGTCGGACTGCAGGAACAGCATCTGCGCCACGCCCTCGTTGGCGTAGATCTTCGCCGGCAGGGTGGTGGTGTTGGAGAACTCCAGGGTCACGTGGCCTTCCCACTCGGGCTCGAGCGGGGTGACGTTGACGATGATGCCGCAGCGCGCGTAGGTGCTCTTGCCCAGGCAGATGGTCAGCACGTCGCGCGGGATACGGAAGTACTCGACGGTGCGCGCCAGGGCGAAGGAGTTCGGCGGGATGATGCAGACGTCGCCCTTGACGTCGACAAAGCTCTTCTCGTCGAAGTTCTTCGGATCGACGGTGGCCGAGTGGATGTTGGTGAACACCTTGAACTCGTCGGCACAACGCACATCGTAGCCGTAGCTGGACACCCCGTAGGAAATCACCCGCTCGGAGTCGGCACCGCGCACCTGACGCTCGACGAAGGGCTCGATCATGCCGTGCTCGAGGGCCATGCGGCGAATCCACTTGTCCGATTTGATGCTCATGCGATTGTCCTGACTGGAGGTGAAACGGGGGCAGATGGGGCGAAACGGGCGCACATCTTACCGGTACGCCGATCCCCGGCAAAGGCCCGGCCGGCGCGTGGGCGGGGAGCCCGCGTAGGGTGCGCCGTGCGCACCATGAAAACCGCGATAGTCAGCGTGTAGGGTGGAAGACTCGCGCAGCGATCTTCCACCACTGACGGTGGACAAGGCTGCGCCGTTGTCCACCCTACGATCCATCAGTCCTCGCTGATGCTGATGCTCGGCATCGCCGGCGCGGCCTGGCGGAGCAGACGCGCGCCGACCTTGCGCGCCAGCTGCTGGTAGAGCAGCGCCAGCGGGCCGTCCGGCTCGGCGACCACGGTCGGCCTGCCGCCGTCGGCCTGTTCGCGGATGGCCATGGCCAGCGGCAGCGAGGCCAGCACCTCGACGCCGTACTGCGCCGCCAGCTTCTCGCCACCGCCCTCGCCGAACAGATGCTCGACGTGCCCGCAGTTGGAGCAGACGTGCATCGCCATGTTCTCCACCACGCCGAGCACCGGGATGTTGACCTTGGCGAACATCTCCACGCCCTTCCTGGCATCCAGCAGGGCCAGGTCCTGCGGGGTGGTGACGATCAGCGCGCCGGCCACCGGCACCTTCTGCGCCAGGGTCAGCTGGATGTCGCCGGTGCCCGGCGGCATGTCGACCACCAGGTAGTCGAGGTTGTCCCAGGCGCTCTGGGTGATCAGCTGCAGCAGCGCGCCGGAGGCCATCGGCCCGCGCCAGACCATCGGCGTGCGCTCGTCGGCGAGGAAGGCCATCGACATCACCTGCACGCCGTGCGCCTCGAGCGGCACGAACCACTGGCCGTCCTTCACCTGCGGGCGGGTGCCGTCCGGGATGCCGAGCATCAGGCCCTGGCTGGGGCCGTAGATGTCGGCGTCGAGGATGCCGACCCGCGCGCCCTCGCGGGCCAGCGCCAACGCCAGGTTGGCGGCGGTGGTCGACTTGCCGACGCCGCCCTTGCCGGAGGCCACGGCGATCACGTTCTTCACCCCGGCCAGCGCCTGGGTCTGCGCCGGCACCTGGTGGGCGGGGATCACGCAGTCGACCTGCACCGAGGCATCGGTCACGCCGGCGAGGTTCTCCAGGCCGGACTTGAGCAGCTCGGCCCAGCCGGCCTTGAACAGCCCGGCGGCGTAGCCCAGCTCCAGACGCACGCGCACGCGGCCGCCATCGATGGCGAGGTCGCGCAGGCAGCCGGCGCTGACCGGGTCCTGATCGAGATGCGGATCAAGGTACTGACGCAGGACCGCCTCGACGGCGGCGCGGGTGACGGCACTCATGGGTGACTCCCGGAAAATGGTTGAGCGAAACAGGTGGCTATCCTACCCGCAGGGTGCGCCATGCGCACCAACCGGCCACTCGTGGGCTGCTGGTGCGCATGGCGCACCCTACACGTCCCTCGCGGCATTACCGCGGAGGCAAAGCGCACCCGGCCGCCAACCCCCACGGATGAAAAAAACCGCCCGGGCCTATATAGTTCCCGCCTTTCCCTGTTTCGCCAGTGCAGCCGATCATCATGTCCGAGCCCCGCCAGATTCTCGTTACCAGCGCCCTGCCCTACGCCAACGGCTCCATCCACCTGGGCCACATGCTCGAGTACATCCAGACCGACATCTGGGTGCGCTTCCAGAAGCAGCGCGGCAACCAGTGCGTCTACGTCTGCGCCGACGACGCCCACGGCTCGGCGATCATGCTGCGCGCCGAGAAGGAAGGCATCACCCCGCAGCAGCTGATCGACGGCGTGCAGGCCGAGCACAGCGCCGACTTCGCCGACTTCCTGGTCAACTTCGACAACTTCCACTCGACCCACTCCGAGGAAAACCGCGAGCTGGCCGAGCTGATCTACACCCGCCTGCGCGACGCCGGGCACATCGCCACCCGTTCGGTGACCCAGTACTTCGACCCCGAGAAGGGCATGTTCCTCGCCGACCGCTTCATCAAGGGCACCTGCCCGAAGTGCGCCGCCGAGGACCAGTACGGCGACAACTGCGAGAAGTGCGGCGCCACCTACGAGCCGACCGAGCTGAAGGACCCGCGCTCGGCGATCTCCGGCGCCACCCCGGTGCTCAGGGACTCCAAGCACTTCTTCTTCAAGCTCCCCGACTTCGAGGCCATGCTCAAGCAGTGGACCCGCGGCGGCGCCCTGCAGGACGCGGTGGCCAACAAGATCGCCGAGTGGCTGGACGGCGGCCTGCAGGAGTGGGACATCTCCCGCGACGCGCCCTACTTCGGCTTCGAGATCCCCGACGAGCCGGGCAAGTACTTCTACGTCTGGCTGGACGCGCCGATCGGCTACATGGCCAGCTTCAAGAACCTCTGCGCGCGCCGTCCGGAGCTGGACTTCGACGCCTTCTGGCAGCAGGACTCCAAGGCCGAGCTGTACCACTTCATCGGCAAGGACATCGTCAACTTCCACACCCTGTTCTGGCCGGCGATGCTCGAAGGCGCGGGCTTCCGCAAGCCGACCGCGGTCAACGTGCACGGCTACCTGACCGTCAACGGCCAGAAGATGTCCAAGTCGCGCGGCACCTTCATCAAGGCGCGCACCTACCTCGACCACCTGAACCCCGAATACCTGCGCTACTACTACGCCAGCAAGCTGTCGCGCGGCGTGGACGATCTGGACCTCAACCTCGAGGACTTCGTGCAGAAGGTCAACTCGGACCTGGTCGGCAAGGTGGTCAACATCGCCAGCCGCTGCGCCGGCTTCATCCACAAGGGCAATGGCGGGGTGATGGTCGACGCCAACCCCGAGCCGCAGCTGTGGGACGCCTTCCAGGCCGCCGCGCCGAGCATCGCCGAGGCCTACGAGCAGCGCGACTTCGGCCGCGCCATGCGCGAGATCATGGCCCTGGCCGACCGCGCCAACGCCTGGATCGCCGACAAGGCGCCGTGGGCGCTGAACAAGGTCGAGGGCAAGCAGGCCGAGGTGCAGGAAATCTGCGCCTTCGGCGTCAACCTGTTCCGCCAGCTGGTGATCTTCCTCAAGCCGGTGCTGCCGAACCTGGCCGCCGCCGCCGAGGGCTTCCTCAACGTCGCCCCGCTGACCTGGCAGGACCACGCACTGCGCCTGGCCAACCACCCGCTGAACCCGTTCACCCCGCTGATGACCCGTATCGAACCCGCGAAGATTGACGCCATGATCGAAGCCTCCAAGGAAGACCTCGCCGCACAAAGCACCGAAGCCGCCGCCCCCGCAGGCAACGGCGAACTGGTCAAGGAGCCGCTGGCCCCCGAGATCAACTTCGACGCCTTCGCCGCCGTGGATCTGCGTATCGCGCTGATCGAGAAGTGCGAGTTCGTCGAGGGCGCCGACAAGCTGCTGCGCCTGACCCTGGACATCGGCGACGCCAAACGCAACGTGTTCTCCGGCATCAAGAGCGCCTACCCGGACCCGAGCAAGCTGGAAGGCCGCCTGACCCTGTACGTCGCCAACCTGGCGCCGCGTAAGATGAAGTTCGGCCTGTCCGAGGGCATGGTGCTGGCCGCCGGCCCGGGCGGCGAGGAGATCTTCCTGCTCAGCCCGGACGCGGGCGCCAAGCCGGGCCAGCGCGTGCACTGAGCCTCCGCCTGCATGACCCAGCCCCCGCCGCGTGCGGGGGCTGGCGTTTGCGGGCACGCTTCACCGACTTTTCCCGCCGCCGCGGTTAACCTTGGCGGCCTCGTTTTCTGAACCACGCACGGACGCATGAAGAAATCCAACGTTGTATTCACCAGCGTGCTCACCGGCGGCGTGCTGATGGCCATGCTGCACCACGACGCCGTCTACCGGGACGTCTACGCCAGTCGCGAGAACTGCCAGGCCGACTGGAACAGCGCCCCCTACCACTGCGACTCGAGCGGTGCCGGCGGCGGCAGCTCGATCTACTCGGCCAGCAGGGGCCGCCACCGCGGCCCGACCTACGAGGACGGCTCGCGCCCGCGCACCGCCCGCCAGGATCTGGTGGTGGCGCGCGAGCTGGTCAAGCGCAGCGGCTTCGGCAGCTCCGGCGCGCGCTTCTCGGGGGGCGGCTGATGCAGCGCCGCAGCTTCACCCCGCGCCCACACTGGCGCACCCAGTGCGAGCAGCTCGGCTTCACCTTCCACAGCATCGACGGCACCTACTGGGACGAGTCGGCCGCCTACGAGTTCACCCTGGAGCAGATCGAGACGCTGGAAAGCGCCAGCGAGGACCTGCACCAGCGCTGCCTGGAGGCGGTGGACTGGATCGTCCGCCATCAGCACTTCGCGCCCTTCGCCCTGCCGCCGCGCGCCCGCGAGCTGATCGTCGACTCCTGGCGGCGCCAGGAGCCCAGCCTGTACGGGCGCTTCGACTTCTCCTGGGACGGCAGCGGCGCGCCGAAACTGCTCGAGTACAACGCCGACACGCCGACCGGCCTGCTGGAAGCCAGCGTGGTGCAGTGGTTCTGGCTGCAAGCCGTGCTGCCCGACGCCGACCAGTTCAACTCGCTGCACGAGCGACTGATCGACCGCTGGCGGGCGCTCGATCCCGGCGGCCCGCTGCACTTCGCCGCCCTCGCCGGTCACGAGGAGGACACCGGCAACGCCCTGTACCTGCTCGACACCGCGCACCAGGCGGGGCTGGCCACCGACTACCTGGCCATCGAGCGCATCGGCTTCGATGCCACGCGGCGCAGCTTCGTCGACGAGGACGACCGGCCGATCCGCCACTGTTTCAAGCTCTACCCCTGGGAATGGCTGCTGGAGGACGAATTCGCCGGCCATGTGGCGGAAAGCGGCATCCGCTTCCTCGAGCCGGCCTGGAAGCTGCTGCTGTCGTGCAAGGCGCTGCTGCCGATCCTCTGGCGGCTGTTCCCCAGGCACCCCAACCTGCTGCCGGCCAGCTTCGCCGACGAGCTGCCGCTGCCCAAGGTGCGCAAGCCGCTGTATTCGCGCGAGGGCGAGAACATCCGCATCGTCAGCGCCGACGGCGCTATCGCCAGCGACGGCCCGCACGCGCAGGCCCCGCACATCTGGCAGGCCTGCGCGCCGCTGCCGAACTTCGCCGGCAACTACCCGGTGCTGGGCTGCTGGATGGTCGGCGAACGTGCCGCGGGCCTGGGCATCCGCGAGGATGGCGGGCCGATCACCCGCGACAGCAGCCGCTTCGTGCCGCACTACTTCCGCAACGCCTGAGCCATCGACTTCAAGGAGATCCCGTCGTGGACCTGCTGCAAACCCTGCCCAGCTTCCTCGCCTACTTCGCCACCGCGCTGGCCCTGTTCGGCCTGTTCGCCAGCCTGTACATCCGCCTGACGCCCTACGCCGAGCTGGAGCTGATCCGCGCCGGCAACCTGGCCGCCGCCGTCGCCCTGATCGGCGCGCTGCTCGGCTTCGCCCTGCCGCTGGCCAGCAGCATCGCCCACAGCACCAGCCTGCTCGACATGCTGGTCTGGGGCGCCGTCGCCATGCTGGTGCAGGCGCTGGTCTACCTGGGCGTCGCCCGCCTGCTGCCCGAACTGCGCCAGGGGATCAGCGGCAACTGCCTGGCCCACGGCCTGTTCCTCGGCGGCAGCGCGCTGTGCGCCGGCCTGCTCAACGCCGCCTGCATGGTCTACTGAGCCGCGCCGCCGGCTGCCCCCGGCGGCCGGCGCGTCTGGCCCGAGCCTGCGACACGAACGCTCGCGACAACCCGCCGCAGCCCTCGGTCCACGGCCGGCAGGCCGCGCAAATAGCCAGATTCACAGTATTTATTCCAAAAAGAGCTTAAAAACTCCGCGTCCACTCTGCTTGTACGCTATAAGCGCCTCCACGATAATAAGCGCCCCCTATTTCATCGACGGCGTGAGCCCGCTTCTGCCATGACCGAATTCGCCCTCATCCTGGTCAGCGCCATTCTGGTCAACAACTTCGTGTTGGTGCAGTTCCTTGGCCTCTGCCCGTTCATGGGGGTTTCGAAGAAGATCGAAACCGCCATCGGCCTGTCGCTGGCCACCACCTTCGTGCTGACCCTGGCCGCCATGTGCAGCTACCTGGTCCACCAGTACGTGCTCAAGCCGCTGGATCTCGAGTTCCTCAGGACCATCAGCTTCATCCTGGTGATCGCCGTGGTGGTGCAGTTCACCGAGATGGTGGTGAACAAGACCAGCCCGGTGCTGTACCGGGTACTCGGCATATTCCTGCCGCTGATCACCACCAACTGCATCGTCCTCGGCGTGGCCCTGCTCAACGCCAACAAGGCCGAGTTCACCTTCTTCACCGCCACCGCCAACGGTTTCGCCGCCGGCCTCGGCTTCTCCTTGGTACTGGTGCTGTTCGCCGCCATGCGCGAGCGCATCGCCATCGCCGACGTGCCCAAGCCGTTCCGCGGCGCGGCCATCGGCCTGGTCACCGCCGGCCTGATGTCGCTGGCGTTCATGGGCTTCACCGGATTGATCAAGCTATGAGTCTGGTCCTCAGTGCCGTCATCGCCCTGGCCGCGATCTGCCTGATCGCCGGCGCCATCCTCGGCTACGCCGCGGTGCGCTTCCGCGTCGAGGGCGACCCCATCGTCGAGCAGATCAACGCCCTGCTGCCGCAGACCCAGTGCGGCCAGTGCGGCTACCCGGGCTGCAAGCCCTACGCCGAGGCGATCGCCAACGGCGACAAGATCAACAAGTGCCCGCCGGGCGGCCAGACCACCGTGCAGGCGCTGGCCGACCTGCTCGACGTCGAGGCCGAGCCGCTGGACGCCGCCGGCGGCGAGAAGCCGCGCATGGTCGCCTACATCCGCGAGGCCGAGTGCATCGGCTGCACCAAGTGCCTGCAGGCCTGCCCGGTGGACGCCATCGTCGGCGCGGCGCGGCAGATGCACACGGTGATCGTCGACGAGTGCACCGGCTGCGATCTGTGCGTGGAGCCCTGCCCGGTGGACTGCATCGACATGATCGAGATCGGCACCAGCGTGCAGAACTGGAAGTGGGAGCGCCCGCTCCCGCCCGGCCAATTGATCGCCACCGACCGGGAGCAGGCCGCATGACCGTTCGCGCCAAGATCTGGGACATCCACGGCGGCATCCATCCGCCGGAGCGCAAGGAGCTGTCCAACCGCACGCCGATCCAGCCGGCACCGCTGCCCAGGCAGCTGATCCTGCCGCTGAGCCAGCACATCGGCGCTCCGGCCGAGCCCTGCGTGGCGGTCGGCGAGCGCGTGCTCAAGGGCCAGCTGATCGCCACCGGCCCCACCTTCGTCAGCGCGGCCGTGCATGCACCGACCTCCGGCACCGTGACCTTCATCGGCCCGCAGCCCTATCCGCACGCCTCCGGCATGCTCGCCCCGGCCATCGTCATCGACACCGACGGTCTCGACCAGTGGTGCGAACTTGCGCCCTGCGCCGACTTCCGTGCCCTCGAGCCCGCAGCGCTGCTGGCGAAGATCCGCGACGCCGGCATCAACGGCCTGGGCGGCGCCGGCTTCCCCACCGCGGTCAAGCTCACCGCCAGGCCGCAGCAGAAGATCCACACCCTGGTGATCAACGGCACCGAGTGCGAGCCATACATCACCGCCGACGATCTGCTGATGCGCGAGAAGGCTGCCGAACTGGTGGTCGGCATCGACATCCTGGTCCAGCTGATCCAGCCGGACGAGGTGCTGATCGGCATCGAGGACAACAAGCCCGAGGCCATCGCCGCGGTGCGCGCCGCGCTCAGCGAGCGCAGCTATCAGGTACGGGTGTTCCCCACCAAGTACCCGTCCGGTGGCGAGAAGCAGCTGATCCAGATCCTCACCGGCCGCGAGGTGCCCTCCGGCGGCCTGCCGGCGGACATCGGCATCCTCTGCCAGAACGTCGGCACCGCCGTGGCCATCCACGATGCCGTGGTGCTCGGCCGGCCGCTGATCTCGCGGGTCACCACCCTGACCGGCGAGGCGCTGGCCAGGCCGATGAACGTCGAGGCGCTGATCGGCACCCCGGTCAGCGAGCTGCTGGCCTTCGCCGGCCTCGACCAGACCAGGCTGGAGCGCCTGATCATGGGCGGGCCGATGATGGGCTTCACCCTGCCCACGCTCGACGTGCCGCTGATCAAGACCACCAACTGCCTGCTGGCACCGACCCGCCAGGAGCTGCCGCCGCCGCCGCCGGCGATGCCGTGCATCCGCTGCGGCGAATGTGCCCTGGCCTGCCCGGCCAGCCTGCTGCCGCAGCAGCTGCACTTCTTCGCCCTCGGCCAGGAGCACGAGCAGCTCAAGGCGCACAACCTGTTCGACTGCATCGAGTGCGGTGCCTGCGCCTACGTCTGCCCGTCGAGCATCCCGCTGGTGCAGTACTACCGGGTCGCCAAGGCGGAAATCCGCGAACTGGAGCAGAAGCAGCAGAAGGCCGAGCACTCCAAGCAGCGCTTCGAGCTGCGCCAGGAGCGCCTGCGCCGCGAGGAAGAACGCAAGGAAGAGGAACGCCGCGCCCGCGCCGAGAAGGCCGCACGCGCCAAGGCGGCGCAGGCCGAAGCCGCCGCCGCCCCGGTCGCGAGCGCCGCACCGGCGGTGAACGAGGAACTCAAGCGCCTGAAGATCGAGGCCAGCATGGCCCAGGTGGCGCTGAAGAAGGCCGAGAAGCAGCTGGCCCAGCACGACACCCCCGAACTGCACGCCCAGGTCGCCGAGCTGCGCAGCGCACTGGAAACCGCACAGAAGGCCCTCGCCGAAGCCCAGGCCGCCGCCCCGGCCGCAGCGCCAGCCCCCGCCGCCAAGCCGGCCGGCGACGAAGCGCTGAAGAAGGCCAAGATCGAGGCCGCCATGCTCAAGGCGCAGATCCGCAAGCTGGAGAAGGTCGAGGCGCCAGACGACGCCCAACAGGCCGAGCTGGCCAAGCTGCGCGAGCAGCTCGCCGCCGCCGACCAGGCCCTGGCCGCCGCCGAAAGCAGCGCCGCCGCACCCGCCGCCAAGCCGGCCGGCGACGAGGCGCTGAAGAAGGCCAAGATCGAGGCCGCCATGCTCAAGGCGCAGATCCGCAAGCTGGAGAAGGTCGAGGCGCCGAGCGACGAACAGCAGGCCGAGCTGGCCAGGCTGCGCGAGCAGCTCGCCGCCGCCGACCAGGCCCTGGCCGCCGCCGAAAGCAGCGCCGCCGCACCCGCCGCCAAGCCGGCCGGCGACGAGGCGCTGAAGAAGGCCAAGATCGAGGCCGCCATGCTCAAGGCGCAGATCCGCAAGCTGGAGAAGGTCGAGGCGCCAGACGACGCCCAACAGGCCGAGCTGGCCAGGCTGCGCGAGCAGCTCGCCGCCGCCGACCAGGCCCTGGCCGCCCTGGAGCAGCCGGCCGCCTCGGCGCCGGCCGAATCTGCAGCACCGGCCAAGGCCGAGATCGACCCGCTGAAGAAGGCCAAGGTCGAACTGGCGATGAAGCGCGCCGAACTGAAGAAGGCCGAGAAGGCCGGCGCCGACGAGGCCGAGCTGGCGAAGTTGCGCGAGGCCCTGGCGGGCGCCGAGCAGGCCCTGCACGCCGCCGAGGACGCTTCCAGCAAGCCGGCGCCGGAGCTGGTGCGCACCGACAAGCGCCCCATCGACGAGACCACCCGTGCGCTGAAGACCGAAGTGGCCTTCGCCCGCGCCGACCTGCGCAAGCTGGAGCGTGACGAGAACGCCGACCCGGCGGCGCTGGACGCCGCCCGCGCGCGCCTGGCCGAGGCTGAAGGCAAGCTGGCTGAGCAGCAGAGCACATGACCGTAGGGTGGGTTAGGCCAAAGGCCGTGACCCACCACCCGGCCGCAAGGTCGGCCAGGATGTGCCGGCTCTTGCCGGCATTGGTGGGTCACGCCGCAGGCGGCTGACCCACCCTACGCAACCCAGATCATCGCCGGCCGCAGCCGGCTGGTGGAGGGCAACCTCCCCATGCGCACAGACAACGGAGCATCAATGGCACTGCCCCGCATCACCTCGCCCCACGCCACGGGCCACAACCGCACCCAGCGGGTCATGCAGCTGGTGCTGCTGGCGACCGTGCCCGGCATCCTGCTGCTGACCTGGCTGTATGGTTTCGGCACCCTGATCAACCTGTGCTGGGCCAGCGCCGTCGCCCTCGGCTGCGAGGCGGCGGTGCTGCGCCTGCGCCAGCGCCCGGTGGCCTTCTTCCTGCGCGACTACAGCGCGGTGCTCACCGCCGTGCTGCTGGCCCTGGCCCTGCCGCCCTACTCGCCCTGGTGGCTGACCCTGGTGGCCACCGCCTTCGCCATCGTGTTCGGCAAGCAGCTGTTCGGCGGCCTCGGCCAGAACCCGTTCAACCCGGCGATGCTCGGCTACGTGGTGGCGCTGATCTCCTTCCCGGTGGAGATGACCAGCTGGCCGGCGCCGCGCGGCTTCGAGGCGGTCACCCCGACCCTCGGCCTGGTCGAGGGCCTGCAGCGCATCCTCGGCCTCACCGCCGGCCTGCCGGACGCCTGGACCCAGGCCACCGCGCTGGACGCGCTCAAGGTCAACAAGAGCCTGACCATGGCCGAGCTGTGGGCCGGCAACCCCGCCTTCGGCAACTTCGGCGGCTACGGCAGCGAGGCCGTCAACCTGGCGTTCCTCGCCGGCGGCCTGTTCCTGCTGTACAAGCGCGTGTTCACCTGGCATGCCCCGCTCGGCATGCTCGCCGCCCTGGCGCTGATGAGCCTGCTGTTCTGGAACGGCTCGGGCTCCGACTCCAATGGCTCGCCGCTGTTCCACCTGCTCACCGGCGCGACCATGCTCGGCGCCTTCTTCATCGTCACCGATCCGGTATCAGGCGCCACCAGCGTGCTCGGCCGGCTGATCTTCGGCGCCGGCGTCGGCATGCTGGCCTACGTGATCCGCGCCTGGGGCGGCTATCCGGACGGCGTGGCCTTCGCCGTGCTGCTGATGAACCTGGCCGCGCCGACCATCGACTACTACACCCGTCCGCGCACCTACGGCCACCGCAAGCCGGAACGCGGCTTCAAGCTGGGAGACTGAGGACATGCTGCCGGAAATGCCGCGTTCGATGCTGAGGAACGCCCTGATCCTCGGCCTGTTCGCCGTCGCCACCGTCGGCGTGGTGGCTATCACCCAGCAGGGTACCGCCACGCGTATCGAGCAGGCCGAGCGCGAGGCCCAGGTGCGCGCGCTGGCCGAGATCCTCCCCGCCGAAAGCTACGACAACCACCTGCTGGACAACCGCCTGCAGCTCGCCGATCCGCTGCTTGGCAGCGCCGGTCCGCTGCCGGCCTACCTGGCGCTCAAGGGCGGCCAGCCGAGCGCCGTCATCCTCCAGGCCATCGCCCCGGACGGCTACAGCGGCAGCATCCGCCTGCTGATCGGCATCCACGCCGACGGCCGCCTGGCCGGCGTGCGCGTGCTTGCCCACAAGGAAACCCCGGGCCTCGGCGACAAGATCGAGCTGGCCAAGAGCCCCTGGGTGCTGGCCTTCAACGGCAAGTCGCTGAGCGATCCGGACGAGGCCGGCTGGGCGGTGAAGAAGGATCAGGGTCAGTTCGACCAGTTCGCCGGCGCCACCATCACCCCGCGTGCGGTGGTCAAGGCCGTGCACCATGCCCTGCAGTACTTCGATGCCCACAAGGCCGAACTGTTCGCCCGGATCGCCACCGCGCCGGCGGCTGCGGCCCCCGCCGAGGAGCGCGCACAATGAGCCAGAGCTACCGCGAAATCGCCGTCAACGGCCTGTGGAAGAACAACCCCGGCCTGGTCCAGCTGCTCGGCCTGTGCCCGCTGCTCGGCACCAGCAACTCGACGGTCAACGCCCTCGGCCTGGGCCTGGCCACCGCGCTGGTGCTGGCCTGCTCCAACGCCGCGGTGTCGTCCATCCGCAGCGTGACGCAGACCGCCGTGCGCCTGCCGGCCTTCGTGATGATCATCGCCGCGCTGACCACCTGCATCGAACTGCTGATGCAGGCGTTCACCTACGAGCTGTACCAGATACTCGGCATCTTCATCCCGCTGATCACCACCAACTGCATCATCCTCGGCCGCGCCGACGGTTTCGCCGCGAAGAACGGCATCGCCCGCTCGGCGTTCGACGGCCTGATGATGGGCATCGGCTTCGGCCTGGTACTGCTGGCACTCGGCGCCATCCGCGAACTGCTCGGCACCGGCACGCTGTTCGCCAACATGGAGCTGCTGTTCGGCCCGATCGCCGCCGACTGGGAGCTCAACCTGTTCGGCAGCGACTACAAGGGCTTCCTGCTGGCCATCCTGCCGCCTGGCGCCTTCCTCGTGCTGGGCCTGCTGATCGCCGGCAAGAACATCCTCGACGAACGCGCCGAGGCGCGCGCCAAGGCCAGTGCACCGACCCCGGAACCGGCGCCGAGCCGCCGCGTGCGGGTCACCGGCGTGGTGGAGTGAAAGCATGAATGCCGCCAAGCGCGCGGAGATCTTCCGCCGCCTGAAGGAAGACAATCCCGAGCCGAGCACCGAGCTCGAATACCAGAGCGTCTTCGAGCTGCTGGTGGCGGTGATCCTCTCCGCCCAGGCCACCGACGTCGGCGTCAACAAGGCCACGGCGAAGCTGTTCCCGGTGGCCAACACCCCGGAGGCGATCCACGCCCTCGGCGTCGAGGGCCTCGAGCAGTACATCAAGACCATCGGCCTGTACCGCAGCAAGGCGAAGAACGTCATCGAGGCCTGCCGCCTGCTGATCGAAAAGCACAACAGTGTCGTGCCGAACACCCGCGAGGAGCTGGAGGCGCTGCCCGGCGTCGGCCGCAAGACCGCCAACGTGGTGCTCAACACCGCCTTCCGCCAGCCGGCCATGGCGGTCGACACCCACATCTTCCGGGTCAGCAACCGCACCGGTATCGCCCCCGGCAAGACCGTGCTGGAGGTGGAGAAGAAGCTGGTGAAGTTCGTGCCCAGGGAATACCTGCTCGACGCCCACCACTGGCTGATCCTGCACGGCCGCTACGTGTGCAAGGCGCGCAAGCCGCAGTGCGGCAGTTGCCGGATCGAAGACCTGTGCGAGTACAAGCACAAGACTTCGGACGATTGAATCGATATACGATCTCATCGCCAGCGATAAAAAAAATCTTTTTTACCCCCTTCGGCTTTGCCGCTATAAGGTGCGCGAAACGCCCTCTGATTTTCTAGTGGAGCCGCACGCCATGGCACAAGCCAAGACCGACCTCGACCTGGAAGAAGACTTCGTCGTCGACGCCGAACCGGATGACGCCGAAGCCAAGGATGCCCCGACCAGCAAGACCAACCTGGCCAAGCGGCGCGTGATCGACAACCTGCTCGAGGAGCGTCGCCTGAAGAGACAACTGGCCGATTACGACTTCGACCTGTAACCGACCAGCGCCACGCCTCCCGCCTTCCCGCCCGCCCCGTCTCTTGGGGTGGGCGCCTACCGCCCGCCCGGGCGGGCTTTGCCAGCCGCCATCGCCCACCGTACAATCGCGCCCCTTCTGCACGGGGGTCCGCCCCGTGCCCCGCAGCAAACGGACGGCGCTGCGCCGTCGTCGACGACTGCGGCGTGGTGGAGTCCGCAACCACCACGAGACAGTCCATGAGCAACACCATCGCTACGCCGCTGCCGCTTCTGCAGCGGCTCGCCCGCACCAGTCTGGTCGGCCAGATCGTCCTCGGCCTGATCGCCGGCATCCTGCTGGCCACGCTCGCCCCGCAGGCAGCCCAATCCGTCGGTTTCGTCGGTAACCTGTTCGTCGCCGCGCTCAAGGCCGTGGCCCCGCCGCTGGTGTTCCTGCTGGTGACCTCGGCCATCGCCAGCCACAAGCGCGGCCAGGCCACCCATATCCGCCCGGTGCTCGCCCTGTACCTGATCAGTACCCTGGCCGCCGCCCTGGTCGGCGTCGGCGCCAGCTTCCTGTTCCCCTCGACACTGGTGCTGAGCGGCAGCGGCCCTGCGGCCAGCGCGCCCGGCGGCATCGGCGAGGTGCTGGTCTCGCTGCTGGGCAACCTGCTGGCCAATCCGGTGGACGCCCTGCTCAAGGCCAACTTCATCGGCATCCTGGCCTGGGCCGTCGGCCTCGGCATCGCCCTGCGCCATGCCAGCGATACCACCCGCACCGTGCTGCACGACCTGTCGCAGGGCATGACCCTGATCGTCCGCGTGGTGATCCGCTTCGCGCCGCTGGGCGCCTTCGGCCTGGTCGCCGCGGCGCTGGCGGAGGCCGGCCTCGACGCGCTGCTCGGCTATGCCCGTCTGCTGGCGGTGCTGGTCGGCTGCATGCTGCTGATCGCGCTGGTGGTCAACCCGCTGATCGTGTACTGGAAGATCCGCCGCAACCCCTACCCGCTGGTGTTCACCTGCCTGCGCGAGAGCGGCCTCACCGCCTTCTTCACCCGCAGCTCAGCGGCCAACATTCCGGTCAACCTGCAGCTGTGCGAGCGCCTCGGCCTGCACGAGGACACCTACTCGGTGTCGATCCCGCTCGGCGCCACCATCAACATGGCCGGCGCGGCCATCACCATCAGCGTGCTGAGCCTGGCCGCGGTGCACACCCTGGGCATCGCCGTCGACCTCCCCACCGCCCTGCTGCTGTGCGTGATCGCCTCGATCAGCGCCGCCGGCGTGTCCGGCGTGGCCGGTGGCTCGCTGCTGCTGATCCCGCTGGCCACCAGCCTGTTCGGCATCCCCAGCGAGATCGCCATGCAGGTGGTGGCCATCGGCTTCATCATCAGCATCGTCCAGGACTCGGCCGAGACCGCGCTGAACTCCTCCACCGACGTGCTGCTCACCGCCGCCGCCTGCCTGGCGCAGCAGGACTGACAGCAGCGACTCCGGGCCTGCGCAGGGCAGGCCCGGAATCGCTGACTCAGACGCCGGCGACGGGGAACACCAGGACGAAGCAGGTGCCCTCAACACCGCTCGACACCAGCACGCTGCCGCCGTGCAGCTGCATGATCGAACGCACGATGGCCAGGCCGAGGCCGCCGGTGTCGCCCGGCTGGGCGCGCGAAGGGTCGCAGCGGTAGAAGCGCTCGAACAGCCGCGGCTGGTGTTCGGCACCGATCGGCTCGCCCGCGTTGTGCACGGCGATCTCCAGCGCCGTCGCCGTGCGCCGGCTGTCGATGCTCACCGCGGTGCCCGGCGTAGCGTGGCGCAGGGCGTTGGCCAGCAGGTTGGCCAGCGCGCGGCGCAGCAGCTGGGCGTCGGCCTGCAGGCTGCCCTGCGCGCGATTGACCAGGCGCAGCTCGCGCTCCTCGGCCATGCCCTCGAAGTACTCGCAGAGCTGATCGACCAGCGCGGCCAGCTCGACCGTCTCGCGGCTGACCGAGGCCTGCGGCTGCTCGCTGCGGGCGAGGAACAGCATGCTGTCGATCATCCGCGCCAGCCGCTCGTACTCCTCCAGGCAGGAGGCCAGCAGGTTCTCGTACTCCTCCGCCGTGCGCGGCTGGCGCAGGGTCTGCTGGGTCTGCCCCATCAGGTTGCCCAGCGGCGTGCGCATCTCGTGGGCGAGGTCCTCGGAGAAACGCGACAGCTGGGCGAAGCCGTCCTCCAGGCGGGCGAGCATGCGGTCGAGGGCGACGCTCAGGCCGCGCAGCTCGCTGACCTGCTCGCCGCCGGCCAGGCGCAGGTGCAGGTGCTGCACGTCGATACCCTCGGCGCGCGCCGCCAGCCGGCGCAGCGGACGCAGGGCGCGCTGGCT
Source organism: Pseudomonas oryzae (assembly GCF_900104805.1). Classification (NCBI taxonomy): domain Bacteria; kingdom Pseudomonadati; phylum Pseudomonadota; class Gammaproteobacteria; order Pseudomonadales; family Pseudomonadaceae; genus Pseudomonas; species Pseudomonas oryzae. The sequence continues at coordinate 2,529,320 of NZ_LT629751.1, forward strand.
GACCGCCCAGCCGAGCAGGAAGGCCAGCAGCGCGCCGACCGCCAGCGCCAGCCACAGCTTGAGCCGGTAGGCGGCGAGCATCTGCCCACGCTCGGCGAGCAGCTTGCCGGCCACTAGGGTCAGCGCGCCGCCGTCGCCGGCCACCTGCAGCCAGGCCAGCCGCGCTGCGCCGTCGGCACTGTCGGCCAGGCGCACCTGCGCCGTCGCCGCCAGGCGCGGCAACGCCAGCTGCGCCGGGTTGACCTCGATCAGCGCGCGGCCCTCGGCGTCGAGCAGCCACAGCAGGCTGTCGCGGTTGCCGAGCATGTTGCCGTACAGCTGCGGACGCTGGCGCAGCGCATCGATGCTGGCGCTGTCGTCGAGCAGCCCGTGCATGCGCTCGAGACGGCCAAGCAGGGCCTGGTCGTCGCGCCAGGCGATCTCGCGCGCCAACGAGGCGTACAGGTAGAAGCCGATGGCGCCGAGCAGCAGCACGCCGACCAGGGCGAACAGCAGCGCCAGGCGCAGGCTCAGGGCGCGCGGCCACAGCCTCACTCCGCCACCTCCAGCACGTAGCCCATGCCGCGCACGGTGTGGATCAGCTTGCACGGGTAGGGATCGTCGACCTTGGCGCGCAGCCGGCGGATCGCCACGTCGACCACGTTGGTGTCGCTGTCGAAGTTCATCTGCCACACCTGCGAGGCGATGAAGGCGCGCGACAGCACCTCGCCCTCGCGGCTGAGCAGCAGGTGCAGCAGGGCGAACTCCTTGTTGGTCAGGTTGAGACGCTCGCCGCCGCGGGTCACCCGGCGGCGCAGCAGGTCGAGTTCGAGGTCGGCGACCTGGAAGCGCTCGATCTCCCGCGGCGGGCCACGGCGCAGCAGGCTGCGCACCCGCGCCAGCAGCTCGGCGTAGGAGAACGGCTTGACCAGGTAGTCGTCGGCGCCCAGTTCGAGGCCGCGCACCCGGTCCTCCACAGCGTCGCGGGCGGTGAGGAACAGCACCGGGGTCGGCGCGCGGCGGCGGATCTCCTGCAGCACCTGCCAGCCGTCCAGACCCGGCAGCATGACGTCGAGGATGATCAGGTCGAACTCGCTCTCGCGGATCAGGTGCAGGCCGTCCAGGCCGTCGCGCGCCACCTCGACCAGATAGCCGTCCTCGCTCAGGCCCCGGCCCAGGTAGTCCGCCGTCTTCACCTCGTCTTCCACCACCAGTATGCGCATCGTCGTCTCCTGCTCGCCGGCGCATAGGCTAGGCCTTCGCGGGCGTTTCGCCCATTACAAAGCGGTAATCCGCCGGCAATCGGTTTGAGCGGCAGCGCCTGCGAGGATGGCGGCCGTTCCCAGCACAGCCACGGAGAAGCCCATGTCCCAGCGTATCGCCCTGTTGTCCCTCCCGGGTCTCGCCCTGTGCGCCGCCAGTGCGCTGGCCGCACCAGCCGGCGTCGCCGAGCGCGCCGACGTATCCCTCGAGCTGGCCAACCGCCTGCTCGACGCCACCCTCGCCGCCTGTCATGCCGAAGGCCGCAGCGCGGTGGCCGCGGTGCTCGACCGCGGCGGCAACCTGGTCGCCCTGCAGCGCGACGACAACGTCGGCCCGCACAACACCCTGGCCGCGCAGCGCAAGGCCTACACCGCGCTGTCGACCAAGACCCCCAGCGGCCTGCTCGCCGAGCGCGCCCGCAGCAACCCCGAGGCGGCCAACCTCAACACCCTGGACGAGCTGCTGCTGCTCGGCGGCGGCCTGCCGCTGAAGGTCGGCGACCAGGTGATCGGCGCCATCGGCGTGGCCGGCGCCGGCGGCGCGGCCAACGACGAGGCCTGCGCGCAGCAGGCCATCGACCGCGTCCTTACGCAAACCCTCTGAACCTTGCCAATCCACTGACCGAGGAGATCCTCCATGACCCTGTTCAAGCAACTCTGCGCCGGCGCCCTGCTCGCCAGCCTGTCCTCCCTGGCGCTGGCCGCCGGCAACCCGCTCAGCGTGCACGTACTCAACCTGGAGAACGGCCTGCCCTCGCCGGGCGTCGAGGTGACCCTGGAGAAACAGGCCGGCAACGCCTGGCAGGCACTGAACAGCGCCACCACCAACGAGCAGGGCCGCATCACCGCGCTGTTCCCGGAAGGCAAGACGCTGGAGAAGGGCACCTACCGGGTGACCTTCAAGACCGGCGAGTGGTTCGCCGAGCACAAGGCGGCGACCTTCTTCCCCGAGGTGCCGGTGATCTTCAGCGCCGATGGCAGCGTGCCGCACTACCACATCCCGCTGCTGCTCAGCCCCTACGGCTACTCGACCTATCGCGGCAACTGATCCTTCCGTCACCACTGCGCTCTGCCCCGTCGAGCGACGGCGGCAGGCGCCCCGCTTCCCACAGGTTCGACCATGAACATGCGCCTCATCGCCCTGCCCCTGCTGCTCGCCGCCGGCCTCGCCCAGGCCCAGGACAGCGACGTGCAGCCCTACCGCTACGGCAGCCAGCCGGATATCGCGCGGGTGCTGCGGATCGACACCCCCGCCAGCCCGCGCTGCGAAGTGGTCACCGCGGTCATGACCTACCGCGACTCCGCCGGCAGCCTGCGCCGGATGTCCTACCTGACCTCATCCGAGGCCTGCACGCGGCAGAACTGAACGATCGCCCCGAAACGACGAAGCCCCGCACGCTGGCGGGGCTTCGTCGTGGCGGACTGTTCAGTCCTTGCGCTGCGGCGACAGCAGCTCGATCTTGTAGCCGTCCGGGTCCTCGACGAAGGCGAGGATGCTCGAACCGTGCTTCATCGGCCCCGGCTCGCGGGTGATCTTGCCGCCGCGGGCACGGATGTCCTCGCAGGCCTTGTAGACGTCCTCGACCTCGAGGGCGATGTGGCCGTAGCCGCTGCCCAGCTCGTACTGGCCGACGCCCCAGTTGTAGGTCAGCTCGATGACGCTGTTGTGCGCCTCGTCGCCGTAGCCGACGAAGGCCAGGGTGAACTGCCCGTCCGGGTAGTCCTTGCGGCGCAGCAGGGTCATGCCCAGCACTTCGGTGTAGAAGGCGATCGACTTGTCCAGGTCGCCAACCCGCAGCATGGTGTGCAGCAGTCTCATCGGGAATCTCCTTGGTCGGTTGCGCAGGAGGCGGATTCTACCCTGTTGTCGCACTGTCCAGGCAGCGCCCTCACGGTGCCGGCGGCACCTGACGCAGGGTCGCCACGAGCAGCTCGTAGGCCTGCTGCACGCTGGCCACCTCGAGGCGCTCGTCCGGCGAGTGGACGTCACGGATGGTCGGGCCGACCGAGACCATGTCCATCCCCGGATACTTGCGACCGAACACGCTGGTCTCCAGCCCGGCATGGATGGCCGCGACCTCCGCCTCCTTGCCGAAGCGCTCCCGGTACACCCGCTGCATCAGCGCAACCAGCGGCGAGTCAGGGTTGGGCGGCCAGCTGGAGTAGGCATTCTCCAGGCTCACCGTGGCCCCCGCGGCGCGGAAGATTGCCGCGAAGCGCTGCGCGTGCTCGTCGCGCCGCTCGTCCAGCGCGCTGCGCACCAGGACGCTGGCGCTGAAGCGACCGTCGCCGATGCTCAGCACGCCGAGGTTGCCGGAGGTCTCCACCAGTCCCGGCAGCTTCTGGCTCATGCTCTGCACGCCCTGCGGGGCGGCCAGCACCGCGCCGAGCAGCGCCTGCTGCGCCGAGGCCGCCATCACCCGCGGTGGAACCGCGACGCCTGCGCCGTGCGCGGCCACCCCGGGATCGCTGGCCGCCAACTGTGCGCCGAGGCTGCGCCCGAAGCGCTCGACATGGGCCAGCCAGGCGTCGAGCTGCGCCGTCGGTACCGCCAGCAGCGCCGTGGCCTGACGCGGGATGGCGTTGCGCTGGTCGCCGCCGCTCAGGCTGGCCAGGCGCATCTGCAGTCCGTCCGGCGCCTCGTGCAGCAGACGCGCCAGCAGCTGGTGGGCACTGGCCCGGCCCTTGTCGATATCGACGCCGGAGTGGCCGCCGAGCAGACCGTCGACGCTGACCTGCAGCCCCGTCATGCCGTCCGGCGTCGGCTCCTCGGGATAGTCCGCCCGGGCCTCGACGTTGACGCCGCCGGCGCTGCTGATCAGCAGCTGGCCTTCCACCTCGTTGTCGATATTGATCAGCAGGCGGCCACGCAGGGCGTCGGCCGCCAGGCCGGTGGCACCACCGAAGCCATCCTCCTCGTTGACGGTGAACAGCGCCTCGAGCGGGCCGTGGGCAACATCGCCGGCCTGCAGCAGCGCCATGATCATGGCCACACCGATGCCGTCGTCGGCGCCCAGCGTGGTGCCGTCCGCGCGCACCCAACCGCCGTCGAGCAGCGCCTGCACCGGATCGCGGCGCGGGTCGCCGGGGGCGTCGGCGCGGCGTTGCGCCACCATGTCGAGGTGTGCCTGCAGCACCACCCCGGCGCGATCCTGCATGCCGGCGCTGGCCGGCTTGCGGATGATCACGTTACCGACCGGATCGACGACGGTTTCCAGGCCCAGGCGACGGCCGAAGTCGGCGACCAGGGCGCTGGCCTTGTCCTCGTGGTGCGAGGGGCGCGGAATGCGGGTGAGGGCGTGGAAGTGCTGCCAGACCGCGGCCGGCTGCAGCTCGTCGAGCGCATCGCCGAGCGGCACGGCTCCGCCGGCCATGACCGGCGGGATGACGGACAGGCCGAGCAGCAGGGCGCTGCCGAGCAGACGGTTGCGATAGGGTGCCATGGTCGGGTGCCTCTGCCGGGAGTCTGGATTAGGTATAGCGCCTGATCCCGGCGTTGCCCGCCCCGACGAGTGAAACCCCGGCACCAGGCCGGGGTCGGTGCCAGCTCCTCCGCGCGCACGCGCTTGCCATCCGCTCCGGGGCGAGCGTCGTCAGCGGCCGCCGAGCTGCTGCAGGCGCTCGGCCGTGGGCGGATGGGTGGAGAGGTAGGTGGACCAGCCGCGCTCCGGCTCTTCGCAGCGAGTGGCCTGCGGACACCGGCGCGCGGTCTGCTCCAGACGCATCAGCATGCTGCCCAGCAGCGCCGGATCGACGCCCTGAGCCGCCATCAGCTCGGCAGCGAAGCGGTCCGCCTCGTGCTCGAAGTCGCGCGAATAGCCGAGCTGGGTGAGCACCACCGGGATGCTGGCGATCAGCGACGATACCGAAGACACGTCGCCGGTCAGCGTCATCGCCAGCAGGCCGAGCGCCGAACCCTGCAGCACCTGGCGCAGGCCGTGGCGGCGCTCGATGTGGCCGATCTCGTGGGCCAGCACGCCGAGCAACTCCTCGTCGCGCTCGGCCAGCCGCACCAGCTGGTCGGTGAAGACCACCTTGCCCGAGGGCAGCGCGAAGGCGTTGGCGCCCAGTTCGTCGGCCGCCTTGCGGAACTCGAGCTGCACCGGCTGGCCGCTGCCCGCCAGCATCGGCGCGAAACGCTGGCGCAACCGCGCCTGCTCCTCGGCGGTCAGTTCGGAAGGGAACAGCAGCTCATCGTCGAGCAACTCGAGCACGCCCTCGCCGACCTGGCGGCTGACCGCCGCCGGCAGGGCGAAGGCGGTAGCCTCGGCCAGTTGCGGAATGCCGTAGCGCACGCCGCCCCAGACCAGGGCGACGGTCACCAGCAGGCCGAGCAGCACGTAGCGCAGGCTGGACTCCAGACGATGCACCAGCCCCGGCCAACGGCCCTGGCCGGCGAGCAGCCGGTCGACGCCGGCGTTGTCGGCGGTCTCGAAGCAGGCGCCGTCGGCGAAGCGCAGCATGCGCGGCGTGTTGCCCAGGCGCGAGCTGACGGCAACCGCGGCGAGCGGCAGCGGCCCGGCCAGCAGCTCGTCGCCCGCGCTGACCCGCAGGCGGCCATCGGCGACGATCAGCCTGGCCGCCTGCGGCCGCGACGAGGTTCCGCCGAACCAGGTCCCGGCCAGCTCGTGCTCAGCCGCTGCACTCACAGGGCCAGCTCCATGTCGAACATGTCGCCCAGCTCGCCACCGAGGGAGGACACCTCCTGCCGCCGGGCGGCGACAAAGCCGTCGAGATCGTCGCAGGCCAGCAAGGCCATGTGCTCGGCCGCGTAGCGCGCGGTGCGCACCCTCGCCCACGGATAGAACAGGCCCAGGGTCAGCAGCGTACCGAGCATGTTGACCAGCATCAGACGGATGTAGCTGCCCAGCTCGTACTGCGCCGCCAGCCGGTTGTCGCCGAGCACCAGGTTGCCGTAGACGAGGTTGGTGAACCGCACGCTGAAGAAGGCGAACATCAGCAGGTAGCCCACCAGTGCGACGATCGGCGCCAGCACCGGCACCAGACCGCGCGCCACGCCCAGCAGCAGGCCGGTCAGGAGGCCGATGCCGAGCAGCGCCAGGAACGCCATGTAGAACGAACGCGCGCCGACGTCGAGCTGGAAGTACGCGGTGCCATAGCGGCTGTTGCCGGCGATGAAGCGCTGCTGCTTGTGCATGGTCAGCGGCGTCAGGATGCCCAGCGTCAGCATGCTCAGCAGCGGCCAGAGCAGGAACACCATCGCCGCCTCGCCGTAGCTGCCATCGAAGCCGAAGCGCACGCCGCGCCAGGCGCTGTTGCTGTTGCGGAAACTCAGCCCGCGCACCACGATCCACGGCACCGCGGCGATCAGCAGCAGACTCATCAGCAGGCCGAGCATCACCGAGAACTCGCCGGCGACGGAATAGATCACCAGGAAGGCGAAGGCGATCAGGCGGCCCTTGAGGATCTTCAGCGGATCGGCGAGGTAATCGAAGCTGCTGCCGTCGAGCTGGGTGTTGCCATAGAAGTAGCGCTGGGTGCGCACCTTGGCCCAGGCCGAATAGATGCCCAGGGTGACGATGGACAACAGGATGTTGACGATCCAGATGCGGAAGAACTCGAAGCCTTCGCCGTGAAACTGGAAGGGCAGCCGCCGCGCGGCCGGACTGGCCGCCTGCTGCGCGTCCGCCTTGAGCGGCGGCGCGCCGTCGTTGCGCGGCGCCATGCCGTCGAAGACCACCCTGCCCGCCCCGCCCTCCGGCCCGGGGCACGCCTGCCCGGGGCTGACCTGCCCGGGACTGACCTGCCCGGGGCTGACCGGCCTCGACGCGGGGCGCGGCTGGGGGGGCGCGTCCGGCATGACGATGGCCAGCGCCGGCGCTGCCGGCCCCGCGGCCGGCGGCGGGGGCGCGCTCGCCGGCTGAGCGGCGCGCATGCGCTCCACGCTCGCGGCCGCGCCGAGGCGCTGCAGGGCGCTGCAGTAGCGCCTGGCCTCGGCCTCGCCGAGGCCCTTCTTCAGTACCGCGCGAGGCTGGGAAAACAGCTGCTCCAGGCGCTCTGCGTCAAGCCCGAACAGGCGGGCGAAACTTGCCTGCACCTGCTCCCTGCTGAAGCCGTCGAGCACCTCGCCCTTGAATACGACTGCATAGACCGCGTCCGTCATCGGCACTTCTCCTTGGAGGCCAGATCCCTTGCCACTCATCAGGTGCCGACAGAACGCCGACCGCTCCCACCGCCGCCGATCGCGTGCCTGCCGTCGCGGCGGCTGCGCACGACGTGGCGGAGGAGAAAGGTCCGGGCGCTTCCCTTCGACACTGGTTCCTTGCCGCTGCGGCTGCGCCCTTGGGCAGGCGACACGCGGCGACTGCCCATCATACGGGCAGTGGCGCAGTCCTCCAATCACCGGAGGCAAGCGCCGCTGCGCCCTTGCGCCCCAAAAACAGAAACCCCGGCACCGGGCCGGGGTTTCTGTTCAGGCGCAGTCGCTGCCGATCAGTTCAGCGGGCTGCGGCCCTTGCCGGCGGCGATGCGCATGCGCAGGGCGTTCAGCTTGATGAAGCCCGCGGCGTCGGCCTGGTTGTAAGCGCCGGCATCGTCCTCGAAGGTGGCGATGTTGGCGTCGAACAGCGAGTCGTCGGACTTGCGGCCGACCACGATGACGTTGCCCTTGTACAGCTTCAGGCGCACCACGCCGTTCACGCTGGCTTGGGAGGCGTCGATCATCTGCTGCAGCATCAGACGCTCCGGGCTCCACCAGTAGCCGTTGTAGATCAGACTGGCGTACTTGGGCATCAGCTCGTCTTTCAGGTGGGCCACTTCGCGGTCGAGGGTGATCGACTCGATGGCGCGGTGGGCCTTGAGCATGATGGTGCCGCCGGGGGTCTCGTAGCAGCCGCGGGACTTCATGCCGACGTAGCGGTTCTCGACGATGTCGAGGCGGCCGATGCCGTTCTCGCCACCGATCTTGTTCAGCTGGGTCAGCACCTGGGCCGGGGTCAGCTCGACGCCGTCGATGGCAACGATGTCACCGCCGCGGTAGGTCAGCTCGATGTAGGTCGGCACGTTCGGCGCGGCTTCCGGCGACTTGGTCCAGCGCCACATGTCCTCTTCGTGCTCGGTCCAGGTGTCTTCCAGCACGCCGCCCTCGTAGGAGATGTGCAGCAGGTTGGCGTCCATGGAGTACGGCGACTTCTTCTTGCCGTGGCGCTCGATCGGGATGGCGTGCTTCTCGGCGTAGTCCATCAGCTTCTCGCGGG